>NZ_JAHUBR010000001.1:2422049-2724805 GCF_025376885.1 Pseudoruegeria sp. SHC-113 | reverse complement strand
GCCGCCAGCGCAGCGGGCCACGGCCCAATAGGGGCGGTTGGGCTGCATCTGGTTCACCGAGACGGCGAAGCCATACCACGCCGCCGCAAAGCGGGCGATGCGCGCGTGGCTGCCTTTCAGCGCGGGTTGGCCCGAGACGGGGTCGGTGACGCCCGCGACGGCTGTGTTGGCCTTGCCGGGGGCCGAGAAGCTGGCCGTCCAATGCATCGGCAGGAAGATCGCGCCGCGCTGCACGCGGGTGGTGAGCAGGGCGCGGACGCGGGCGGTGCCGGTGGGGCTCGTGACCTCTACCAGATCGGCGTCGTGGATGCCGTTGGCGATGGCGTCTTCCGGGTGGATCTCGGCGAAGGGCTCGGCGAGGTGGCTCGAAAGGCGCGCGGTTTTGCCGGTGCGCGTCATCGTGTGCCACTGGTCACGGATGCGGCCTGTGTTCAGCCGGAAGGGGTAGGCTTCATCCTCGGCAAGCGCCGGGGGCGTGATCGGTAGCATCTTTGCCTTGCCGTCAGCATGGTAGAAGCCGCCTTCCGCGAAGAAGCGGCCGCCGGGCGCGCCGGTTTCGGGCACCGGCCATTGCACCGGAGCCAGCGCGTCGTATTCCGCTTTGTTCAGGCCTGCGAGCCCCGTCAGATCCAGATCCTTGCCGAAATCGCGCGCAAGCGCGGTGCTGGCGGCATACTCAGCGAAAACAGCGCTTTCATCGGCGAAATCAAAGCCCTCAAAGCCCATCCGCTTGGCCACATCGCAGAGGATCGCCCAATCCGGGCGCGCCGCGCCGGGGGCGGGCAGGAAGGGCCGCTGGCGCGAAATCCTACGCTCGGAATTGGTGACGGTGCCGGATTTCTCTCCCCAGCCGGTGGCGGGCAGCAGCACATCGCAGCAGGCGTTGGTGTCGGTGACCTCGATGATGTCGGTGGCCACGGTGAAGGGCACGGTGCGGATCGCTTCGGCCACCGCGTCCGCCTCAGGGAGGGAGACGGCGGGGTTGGTGGAGATCACCCAGAGCGCCTTGATCTTGCCGTCGGCACAGGCGCGGAACAGGTCCACTGCCTTGAGACCGGGTTTCGCGGCCATCGTCGGGCTCTGCCAGAAGCCCTGCAGCGCAGCGCGGTGATCTGCGTTCTCGAGGTCAAGGTGGTTGGCGAGCATATTGGCCAGCCCACCCACCTCGCGCCCGCCCATGGCGTTGGGCTGGCCAGTGACGGAATACGGCCCCATGCCGGGCCTGCCAATGCGGCCCGTGGCCAAGTGGCAGTTCAGGATCGCGTTCACCTTGTCAGTGCCGCAGGCGGATTGGTTCACGCCTTGGGAATAGACGGTGACAACCTTCTCGCTGCCGATCCAGAGATCATGGAAGGCTTTCAGCTCATCCGCCGTCAAGCCGCTGTCGAAAGGATCAGAGGCGCGGGCGGCGGTGAGGGCTGCGTCAAACCCGTTCACATGGGCGGCAACGTAAGCCTCGTTCACCGCGCCACGGTCGGCGATTTCGGCGAGCAGGCTGTTGAACAGCGCGGCATCGCCGTCGGGGCGGATCGCAAGATGCAGATCGGCCAGATCGGAGGTCGCCGTGCGGCGGGGATCGATGTTGATCACCTTCATGCCGGGCCGTGCAGCCTTGGCGGCGGCAACGCGCTGGAACAGCACCGGATGACACCACGCCAGATTGCTGCCCACCAGCACCAGCAAATCGGCCTCTTCCAGATCCTCGTAGGTGCCGGGTACGGTATCGGTGCCGAAGGCCCGCTTGTGGCCCGCCACGGAGGAGGCCATGCAGAGCCTTGAATTCGTGTCGATATTGGCCGAGCCGATGTAGCCTTTCATCAGCTTGTTGGCGACGTAGTAATCCTCGGTCAGCAGCTGGCCTGACACGTAAAGCGCCACGCTGTCGGGGCCATGGTCGGCCACCGCCTGCGCGAACTTCCCCGCAACCAGATCGAGCGCCTCCTCCCAGCTTGCGTCCCGGCCCGCGATCTGCGGGGCGAGAAGACGACCCTCGAGATCGAGGGTCTCGCCGAGCGCCGAGCCCTTCGAGCAGAGCCGCCCGAAGTTCGCGGGATGCGCGAGATCGCCTGCGACCGCGCCGCCTGCGGCCTGCGGGGCGATGACCCCGCAGCCCACCCCGCAATAGGGGCAGGTGGTGCAGGTGGGGGCGGTCATTCCGCCGCCACCCTTGATTGCAGCGCATCCGCCGAAATCAGGATGCGCCCGTTTTCCACCATCGTCGGGTAGGTCGCGATGGAGCCCTCGTCGGCCCCCTGCGCCATGCCGGTTTCCAGCGAGAACACCCAGTTGTGCAGCGGGCAGGTGACGGCCTTGCCGTGCACGATGCCCTCGCTCAAGGGGCCCTGCTTGTGGGGGCAGGTGTCATCCACCGCGAAGACCTCTGCCTCGGAGGTGCGGAACACCGCCACGCAGCCCATGCGGGTTTTCAGCACGCGCGCGCCGCGCACGGGGATGTCTTCGATGTTGCCGATGTCGATCCAGCTCATTCCGCGGCCTCCAGCGTGAGATCTGCAATGGGGTTCCATTTCTTTTCCCGGTAATCCGGCGTGGCCTGCTCGGCCCAGGGATCCTTGCGGTAGATCGACTGGCTGATCTCGAACCGTTCCACCAGCGCGGCGCGGGTTTTTAAATCCTCCACGATCTGCGCTTTCACCCAGTCGAGGCCCACTTTCGCGACCCATTTGTACCCGCGATCCAGATATTTCGCGTTCTCGCGGTAGATCTGGATGAAGGCTGTGGTGAGCGCGATGGCCTCTTCCTCGGTGGCAACCTTGGCCAGAAGCTCGGTTTCCTTCACGTCCATCCCGGCAGCGCCGGCGACGGAAACCTCAAAACCTGAGTCCACGCAGATGATGCCCACGTCCTTGCAGGTGGCTTCGGCGCAGTTGCGCGGGCAGCCCGACACGCCAAGCTTCACCTTATGCGGTGTCCAACTGCCCCACAGGAGCTTTTCAAGCTTGATGCCAAGGCCGGTGGAGTCCTGCGTGCCGAAGCGGCAGTGATCCTTGCCGACGCAGGTTTTCACCGTGCGCAGACCTTTGGAATAAGCGTGGCCCGACACGAGCCCAGCCTGGTTCAGATCGTACCACATGGCCGGAAGATCTTCTTTCTTCACGCCCAGAAGGTCGATCCGCTGCCCGCCTGTCACCTTCACCGTCGGCACGTTGTACTTGTCGGCGGCATCGGCGATGGCGCGCAGTTCGTCAGGCGTGGTGATGCCGCCCCACATGCGCGGCACCACGGAGTAGGTGCCATCCTTCTGGATGTTGGCGTGGTTGCGCTCGTTCACGAAACGGCTTTGCGGATCGTCCTGGTATTCGAGCGGCCAGTCGGCCAGCAGGTAGTAGTTCACCGCCGGGCGGCAGACATGGCAGCCGTTCACGGTTTTCCAGCCGCAGGCCTGCCAAACCGCCTGCTGGCTCTTCAGCTCCTGCGATTTGATCATGCGGCGCACGTCTTCGTGGCTCAGATCGGTGCAGCCGCACATGCCTTGGGCGGCGGGGATCACGAAATCATCCCCGAGGGTTACGCCCAGAACCTGCTCCACGAGGCCGGTGCATGTCCCGCAGGAGGCCGAGGCCTTCGTGGTGGCGCGGACCGCCCCCAGATCATGCGCGCCAGCCTTGATGGCCGCCACGATGTCGCCCTTGGAAATGCCGTTGCAGCCGCAGATCTCCGCGTCATCCGGTAAGGCTGCAACGGCCGCCATAGGGTCCAGCGGTTCGCCCCCTTGATAGGCCGGGCCGAAGATGAGCGTTTCGCGCATCTCGGTGATGTCTTCGCCGTCCTTGATCAGGCCGAAGAACCAGTTGCTGTCGGCGGTGTCGCCATACATCACCGCGCCGACGATCTTGCCTTTTTCGATCACGAGGCGGCGGTAGACACCACGGGCCGGATCGCGCAGCACGATGTCTTCGCGGCCCTCGCCTTCTGCGAAATCCCCGGCAGAGAAGAGATCGCAGCCCGTCACTTTCAGCTTCGTCGAAAGCTCTTTCTGGACGAACTTGGCTTCCTCGCCCACCAGCGTTCTCGCCAGCACCTTGGCCTGATCGTAAAGGGGCGCGACGAGGCCGAAGATGGCACCGTCATGCTCCACGCATTCGCCCACAGCGAGGATGTCCTCGTCCGAGGTGATCATCTGGTCATCCACATGGATGCCCCGGCCCACCATCAGCCCGGCCTCTTTGGCGAGCGCGATGTTGGGGCGGATGCCCACCGCCATCACCAGCAGGTCGCAGGGCAGTTCGGTGCCGTCATCCAGCAAGAGCGCCTTCACGCGGCCGTTTTCGCCGAGGATCTCCTTGGAGTTGGCCGAGCACATCACCTTGATGCCCTTGTCCACCAGCGCCTTGCGCAGCAGATAGCCGGCGGCTTCATCCAGCTGGCGCTCCATCAGGTGGCCCATGATGTGCACCACCGTCACGTCGACACCGCGCAAGGCAAGTCCGGCGGCGGCCTCCAGCCCAAGCAGGCCGCCGCCGATCACCACGGCTTTCGCGCCGGGCTTTTCGCCCAGTGCGATCATGGTGTTCGTGTCTTCGAGATCGCGGTAGGCGATGACCCCTTCAAGGTCATGGCCCGGCAGCGGGATGATGAAAGGGTTGGAGCCGGTGCCAAACATCAGCTTGTCGTAGGGCACCTCCTCGCCGGTTTCGGAGATCACCACCTTGCGGGCACGATCCACGGAGGCGATTTTTTCGCCAAAGCGGCAGGTTACGCCGTTTTCCTCATACCATTCGGCGGTATGGGTGACGATGTCCTCATAGGTCTTCTCGCCGGAAAGCACCGGGGAGAGCATGATGCGGTTGTAGTTGCCGCGGGGTTCGGCGTTGAAGAGCGTGACGTTATAGGCATCCGGTGCGAGCGCGAGGAGTTCTTCCAGCGCGCGGCCCGACGCCATGCCCGCCCCGATGATCACGAGGTTCTGCTTAGGCATTATGCTGCGTCCTTCTTTTTGCTGGTGGAGCCGTGTTCGTATTCCTCAAGGAAATCGAGCACTTCGGAGCGGAAGTTGTAGTAATCGGGGTGTTCCAGCAGGGCCTGGCGGGTGCGCGGGCGCGGCAGGTCCACGTCCACGATCTTGCCGATGGTGGCCTGCGGGCCGTTCGTCATCATCACCACGCGGTCGGCGAGCAGGATGGCTTCGTCCACATCGTGGGTGACGCAGATCGCGGTGACCTTGGTGCGGTCCCAGACCTCCATCAGCACTTCCTGCAGCTCCCAGCGGGTGAGGCTGTCGAGCATCCCGAAGGGCTCATCGAGCAGCAGCAGCTTGGGCGACAGCGCGAAGGCCCGCGCAATGCCGACACGCTGTTTCATGCCGTTGGACATGGAATGCGCCGGGCGGTCCATGGCATCGGCAAGGCCGACGCGCTCAAGGTAGTAATCCACCACGTCCTGCTTCTCGGCGCGGCTGGCCTTGGGATAGACCTTGTCCACCCCGATCGCGCAGTTCTCACGCGCGGTGAGCCAGGGGAAGAGGTTCGGCGACTGAAACACCACCGCGCGCTCCGGGTCTGCGCCTTCCACGTGGCGGCCATCCAGACGGATCGCGCCTTTGGAAATGTCGTTCAGGCCAGCGGCCATGGTGAGCACGGTGGATTTGCCGCAGCCTGAGTGCCCGATGAGCGAGATGAATTCGCCCCGGTTGAGCTTGAGGTTGAAATCCTCCACCACCGTGAGCGGGCCCTTGGGGGTGGGGTAGATCTTGTGGAGCTGGGAGAAGTCGAGGAAGTTGCGGTCGATCATGCCTTCCTGCGCTTGGGCCACGGCCGCCGGAACGCCATGGATCGGCGTCACGTCGGGCAGCAGGCGGCTGCCTTCGACCTTGGCCTCGATGCCCACGTCCATCAGGTATTTGGTGACGTCGGCGCGCAGGCGCTTGAAGATCGGGCTGTCGTTCATCTCCATCCGGTCGCGCGGGCGCGGGATGTTGACCTCGAACGCCTTGCCCAACGTGCCATCGGGGTTCAGTGCGATGATGCGGTCGCCCATGATGATGGCTTCATCCACATCATTGGTGATCAGCACGCAGGTCTTCTTGTCGGTATCCCAGATGTTGACGATCTCATCGGCGAGATTGGCGCGGGTGAGAGCATCGAGCGCGGAGAGCGGCTCGTCCAAGAGCAGCATCTCGGGATCCATCGCCAGCGCGCGGGCCACGTTGACCCGCTGGCGCATCCCGCCCGAAAGCTCCGCCGGGCGGCGCGTGGTGGCATGGCCGAGGCCCACCATCTTCACGTAATGCGACACCTTCTCGGCGCGTTCCTTCTTGGACATCTCAGGAAACATCGTGTCGACCGCGAGACCCACATTGCCGTTCACCGTGAGCCAGGGCATGAGCGAATAGCTCTGGAAGATCACGCCACGCTCGGGGCCGGGGCCGGTGATCGGCTTGCCCTTGAAGGTGACTTCCCCGCCGGTGGGCTTCTCCAGCCCGCTCATCAGGTTGATCAGCGTCGTCTTGCCGGAGCCGGAGAAGCCGAGGAGGACGAGGAACTCGCCCTCCTTCACGCTCAGGTCGATGTTCTTCAGCACGTCGGTTTTCGCAGTACCGACACCGAAGCTCTTGGAGGCGTTTTTCAGTTCGAGAATACCCATGTCGATCACCGGTTGTTGGAGAAGGTGAACATGGACTGGATGGCGTACATCAGGCGGTCCAGCAGGAAGCCGATGATGCCGATGGTGAAGACGGCCACCATGATCTTGGCGAGCGACTGGCTGGAGCCGTTCTGGAACTCGTCCCAGACGAATTTGCCAAGGCCCGGGTTCTGCGCCAGCATCTCGGCGGCGATCAGCACCATCCAGCCCACACCGAGCGACAGACGCAGACCGGTGAAGATCAGCGGCAGGGCAGAGGGCAGTACGAGCTTGGTGATCTTGGTGTAGGTGTTCATCTTCAAGACCTTGGAAACGTTCACAAGATCCTTGTCGATGGAGGCCACGCCAAGGGCGGTGTTGATCAGCGTCGGCCAGAGCGAGCAGAGCGTCACGGTGATGGCGGAGTTCAGGAAGCTCTTGGTGAAGAGCCCGTCATTGGTGGTGTAGAGCGCGGAGACAACCATCGTCACGATCGGCAGCCAGGCGAGCGGGGACACCGGCTTGAAGATCTGGATCATCGGGTTGATCGCGGCATTGGCGACCGGCGAAAGGCCCGCGGCGATGCCCAGTGGCACGGCGACGATGGTGGCCAGCAGGAAGCCGAAAAAGACGGTTTTGATCGAGGTCCAGATCTGGTCGTAATAGGTCGGCTTGCCGGTGAAAGTGCGCCATTTGACCTTGTCGGATTTGCCTTCCGCTTCAAGCTTGGCGTTGCGCTCTTCCTGACGCTCGTAGAAAGCATCGCGTTTGGCGCTGGTGCGCTGCGCGTCCTCATGCAGGTTGATCACCTGCTCCCAGACCTGCGACGGGCCGGGGATGGCGCCGAGCGATGTCTGCACTTTCGGGGCGAGGTTGGCCCAGACCATCAGGAAGATCAGGATCGACATCAGCGGCACGCCGAGCAGCATCCAGATTTCTTTCATCTGGGCGCGGGGGTTGTCGCCGGCGATCGCTTTCAGGATCGGGGTGATGAACGAGAGGCCCAGCACCTTGAACCAGGCGTCGGCCTTGTTGATGCGGGTGAAGAGGCGGGCGCGGCGGGCTTCTTTGGCCTCGGCGGCGGAAAAGTCTGGATCGACGGTTGCCATGGTCCGTCTCCTTTGCTGGCGTGGGGCTGGTTTCTGCTGGGGCTCCCCTCCTGCCTGAAGCAGGAGGAGAAAGGGGCGCGCCGGGGAGTGTGTGAAGCGCGCCCGAAGGAGGGGGGCTTAGCCCTGGACCTCGTTGCCGACGACCGTCTGCTCACCCTTCAGGCCGATCGGCAGGCTGTCGAGGTAGGCGTTGGGGGCTTTGCCGTCGTAGGGGATGCCGTCGATGATGTCGGCAGCCGGGGTCGGGGCCTTGTAGCCATCGCTGTCCCAGGGGAAATCGGCTTCATTGGCGAGGCCTTCTTCCACGAGGTGACGGGCGGCTTCGAGGTATATCTCCGGCTTGTAGACGGATTTGGCGACCTCATCGAACCAGCTGTCGGGCTTGGCTTCGGTGATCTGGCCCCAGCGGCGCATCTGGGTCAGGTACCAGACGGCGTCGGAGTAGAAGGGGTAGGTGGCGTTGTAGCGGAAGAAGACGTTGAAGTCCGGCACTTCGCGCTTGTCGCCCTTTTCATACTCGAACGTGCCCGTCATGGAGTTGGCGATCACCTCGTAATCCGCGCCCACATATTCGGAGCGGCTCAGGATCTCCACCGCTTCGGGGCGGTTGGCGTTGTCGTTCTCATCCAGCCAGATCGCGGCGCGGATCAGGGCTTTGGTGATGGCAACGGTGGTGTTCGGGTATTCCTCGGCGAACTCGGCGGTGATGCCGAAGACCTTCTCGGGGTTGTTCTTCCAGAGTTCGTAGTCGGTGATCACCGGCACGCCGATGCCTTTGAACACGGCCTGCTGGTTCCACGGCTCACCCACGCAGTAGCCGTAGATCGTGCCGGCTTCCATCGTGGCGGGCATCTGCGGCGGCGGGGTCACGGAGAGCAGCACATCGGCGCCGATTTGGCCGGTGATGTTCTCGGCCGAGTAGAAGCCCGGGTGCAGGCCACCGGCGGCGAGCCAGTAGCGCAGCTCGTAGTTGTGGGTGGAGACGGGGAAGACCATGCCCATGTTGAAGGGCTTGCCCTCGGCGGCATATTCCTCGACCACCGGTTTCAGCGCGGAAGCAGAGATCGGGTGCTGCGGGCGGCCGTCGTCCATCTTGGCGACATGGGGCTTCATCTTGTCCCAGATCTCGTTGGAAACGGTGATGCCGTTGCCGTTCAGATCCATGGAGAAGGGGGTGATGATATGGGCTTCGGTGCCAAAGCCGATGGTGGCGGCGAGCGGCTGGCCTGCGAGCATATGCGCGCCGTCGAGTTGACCGTCGATCACGCCGTCCAGTAGCACTTTCCAGTTGGCCTGGGCTTCGAGCGTCACGAAGAGGCCTTCGTCCTCGAAGTAGCCGTTTTCATAGGCGACGGCCAGCGGGGCCATGTCGGTCAGCTTGATGAAGCCGAAGGTCAGCTCGTCTTTCTCGACGTCGAGCATTTCGGCCGTGGCGGGCGCGGCCATGGCAAGGCTGGCGGCGACGGCTGTGCTGATAGCGCGTTTCATATTGCGTGCGTCCTCTCGTTTCACATCGCCCCTTGGGAGGAAGGGGCAAAAAAAAATGCCGCGCGAACTGTCCAGCGCCCCAGGGAGGAGGGGGAGACAGATCGAGCGGCATTGCTCAGGTATTCCCAGTGTCTTTGGGTATCGCTCTGCAGGACGCCCTTGCCCTGCGCGACTGAAGATTATGTAGCAGGGTTTGCTGCGGTGCGGCGAGGGCGGGCCGATGTCATCGGCGTGTTACTTGGAGGTATTCTCTCGTTGCCCGTTTTTTGAGCGCGCTTCAGGTGCCGAAGTCGAAAACCTGACCGTCAAAGAAGGCGTCGGGCCCCAGAATCATCTCACCGCGCACCGAGGCGACGGGCGTGGCGCGGGGCAGGGCGCCTTCCAGCTTTTCGGACGCGCCGGGCATATCCGCACCGGTGCCGGTGAGGTTGGCGCGGTAGAGGTCGCTGCGGAAACAGCCGCGGGCCACCTCCAGCGCCTCTTCACGGGAAAGCCCTGCGCGGGCGGCGATATGGGTCGCGATCCACGCGCCTTGTGAGCGCCACGGAAAGGTGGCTGCACCGCCGTGGAAGCGCTGGAAGTTCTCCACGTGCTGCCCCAACTGGCCCATGCGTGGCTGGATCGTCCAGGTCAGGGCGCGGTCGATGATGCTGTCGGAGAGGTCAAGGTAATCGGAGCGCGCCAGCAGCTCGGAAGCCACCATCCGGTTCTCGGCCTCCCCAAGCCAGCGGCTGGCGGCGTGCACCGCGCGCATCAGGCGGCGGGTGAGATCAGGGTTCTCCTCGCACCACTCATGGCGCACGGCGAGCACTTTTTCCGGCGCGAAGGCCCAGATGGCGCTTCCGGGAAGCACCAGTTCAGCCACGCCTGTTTCCACGGCGAGCGAGCCCCAAGGCTCGCCCACGCAGAAGGCGTCGATCTCGCCCGCGCCGATGGCCTCGGCCATGCGCGGCGGCGGGATGGTGCGCACATCAAGCGCTTCGCCCGAGGAAATGCCGAGCGCGCCGAGCCAGTGGTAAAAGAGCTCCGCATGCATGGAGAAGGGAAAGGGCACGCCAAGGCGGATCTCGCCGCCGGTTGCCTCGATCAGGTGCTTGCCTGTCTCAAAGGGCGCGTTGAAATCGCCGCTCCAGCCATTGGCGCGCATCCGCTCAGCGATGGCCGGGGTGACGCCCATGGAATTTCCGTTTGCGGACAGGACCATAAGCACGTCCACCCGCGCCGCCAGCCCGCCCAGCCCGAGCGACATCGCCACCGGCATGGGGGAGAGCATATGCGCGGCCTCGATATGGCCGAGCGCGAGCATGTCGCGGATCGCGGACCATGAGGGCTGTTTCACCAGATCAAGCTGGAAGCCCTCGCGCTCGGCAAAGCCGAGTTCATGGGCCACCACGAGCGGTGCGCAATCCACCAGCGGGATGAACCCGGCTGTGAGCCGCGGCTTCATTTCAGAAGCTCCGCGGCCGTCACGAGCGCCTGCGCCACCTCGCCGACCTTCTTGCCCTGATCCATCGCCGTCTTGCGCAGGAGCGCATAAGCCTGATCCTCGGTGATGCCGCGCGCCTGGATCAGCAGCCCTTTGGCCCGCTCGATCGTCTTGCGCTCGGCCAGCGCGGCCTTGGCGGCGTTCAACTCGCTGCGCATCTGGGACAGCATGTGAAAGCGCGTGATGGCGGCGTCGATCACGGGCTTAATGCGCTCTTTCTTCAGCCCGTCGACCACGTAGGCCGAAAGCCCGGCCTGAATCGCGGCGCGGGTCATGTCGGGGTCGGAGCGGTCCACGAACATCGCGACGGGGCGGGAATTGGCACCGCTGGCCACGGAAAGCTGCTCCAGCGTGTCGCGGCTGGGGTTGGCGAGATCGATCAGCACCACGTCGGGCGCGAGCTGCGCGAGCTTGCGGGCAAGGCCGGTTTCATCGCCCAGCACGGTGACATCGAAATCGCCAGCCTCGCAGAGCCCGTCCACGATCATATGGGCGCGCTCAGGATCTGCGTCGACGACGGTTATGCGTAACTTGGTGCTCACAAGCGGGATGTAGGGCAGGGCGGCGGGGCCTTCCATCCCGCGCGCGCGGGCGGGCGCGGGGCTTGGGTGCGGCATCTTTTGCGCCGCCTGTTTTTTGGGCGCTTCGCCCAGTGGTGCGGCGGTGCGCGAAGGGGCGCGTGGCTTCGTCGCGGGGCTGGTGTGCAGGTTTTGTTTGCAATTGCAGCATAAGCCGGTGTTGAGTCGGCACGAAGGAGAGCGCCCATGAGCGGAATTGTACTGACAGTGGCCCAGCAAAAGGGCGGATCCGGCAAAACGACCCTTGCCGCGAACCTCGCCATCACCTTCCGCGAGCGCGGGATGCGCGTGGCGGTGCTGGACACCGATCCTCAGGGCTCGCTCGGGCGCTGGTTCATGGCGCGCTTTGAGGCCCGCGGCGAGGATGAGGGCTTAAGCTTCGGCACCGCCTCGGCCTGGGGTGTGTCTTACGAGGTGGGCAAGCTTTCGGGCAGCCATGACGTGGTGATCGTCGATACTCCGCCCAAGATCGATGCCGATCTGCGGCCCGCGCTGCGGGTGTCGGATCTGGTGATCGTGCCGATCGCCACGAGCCAGGTGGATCTCTGGGCGACCGAGGGCCTGATGGAACTCGCCGCGCGGGAAGACAAACCGGTGCTTTTCGTGATGAACCGCGCCGCAGCCCGCGCAAGGCTCACCGCCGAAGTGGCGCAGAAAGTGGCGGAGCTGCAGGGCGAGAAGGCCGACACCGTGATCGGCAACCGCGTTGTCTTTGCCGAAGCGCTCGGCGAGGGGCTGGGCGTCAGCGAGAAGGGCCGCAAGGGCCCGGCGGCGCTGGAGATTGCCGCGCTGGCCGATGAGGTTCTCGCCCGCGTCTGAGGTTTCGCCTTTGCCTTCTCCTTGCGCCATCTGCCAAAAAGGGCACAGGAGAAGGAGAGAGACATGCAAAACTGCGCCATCGTCACCGGGGCGGCCCGTGGAATCGGACTGGCCACCACGCGGCTTTTCTTGAGCGAGGGCTGGCGCGTTGCCATGGTGGATCGCGACGGGCCCGAACTCAGCGCGGCAGCTGCTCCCCTGGGCGAGAGCGTGCTGGCCGTTGAGAAGGACGTCTCGGACCCGGCGCAGGTCGCGCAGATGATGGAGGCGGTGCTGGGCTGGGCCGGTGGCGTGGATGCGCTGGTGAACAACGCGGGCGTGGCCGAGTTCGGCCCCATTGCGGAGTGCGATTTCACCATGTGGCGGCGCGTGATGGCCACCAATCTGGACGGCGTTTTCCTTTGTTCGCAGGCCGCCGCCCCGGCGTTGATCGCGCGCAAAGGCGCCATCGTGAACATCGGCTCCATCTCGGGCCTGCGCGCCTCCACGCTGCGGGTGGCCTATGGCACCTCGAAGGCCGCCGTCATCCAACTGACCAAGCAACAGGCTGCTGAGCTGGGCGAACACGGCGTGCGCGCCAATTGCGTCTGCCCCGGCCCGGTGCGCACGAAGCTCGCCATGGCCGTGCACAGCCAGGAGATCATCGATGCCTATCACGACGCGATCCCGCTCAATCGCTACGGCAGCGAAGAGGAGATCGCGCAGGCCATCGTGTTTCTGTGTTCGGAGAAAGCGAGCTACATCACCGGGCAGGTGCTGGCGGCGGATGGGGGTTTTGAAAGCACGGGCGTCGGCCTGCCGGCTTTGCGCACCTAACGGCCTTAGCGCCGCGTGCCGGTGCCGATCTCGTTCAGGATCTGCTCAATTCCCGCCATCGGATTGGGGCCGGCAGCGGATTTGATCGCGTCAAACCGCGCGCGCAGGGCCACTTTCTCCTTGCCCTTGCAATCGTTCCACGGGCGGCCCTGCAGCCCCATCACCATGGCGTAGTAGCCGATGAAATGCGGGCGCGAGCCCGCTTTGAGAAGCCTCTTATAGGCCTCATCCGGCCCCATCTCGATCAGCTCTTCGGCCGAGGTAATTCCGGCACGCGCGAAGCTTTCATCCGAGGCCGGGCCAAGGTTGCGGATGCTGGAAACGGGGCGCGGCACGGCATGGCTCCTGACTGAGTATCGGCTGTCTGGCCGCAGGATAGCCCGCCGATGCTGGCGAAGGGAAACCGATAGTTTCGCGGGCCCCAAGGTGCGTCAGATGCTGGCCCAATCGGTGAAGCGGTAGGCCGCGGGGGCAAGTCTGCGCCGCTGCGGTGGCGTCGTGCTGCCGGGTTTGCGGGGTTTCGGCGCGGCCGGTTGCGGAGCGGCGCGCAGGGTGCGGCTGATGGCCGAAAGCGGCAGGCCTTCATGCGCCGGACGGCTGTGCGGGCGGATCTGGGGCTCTTGCATCTTTTGTCTCCTTCTCCCGGGCCCTTAACGGGCTTGGGCGGGTGGATCCGGGCCTCGCGGCAGGCCACGGGGCCCGGCACTCATTAACTGAACACTTGTTACACACACGGCGCAGTGGCCGGGCATCCTCAGGATCGCAAGCGATTGTGGGCCCCCGATGCTGCCATTGTGACCTTTCAGCGGTGTTTCTGGCGCAAAGGCTCTGGCTGTGCCTGCTTCCTTGACAAAGCCTTAAGAGGGCTGGATGTGCGCCTGCCCATACGGATAGGCGCCGGGGCAGGCGGGTGGGCCATAGCCAAAGCAAGCCCGCGGAAACAGGCGTTTTCCAGAAAATGGCGGTGCGGAAATGGCCCTAAACAAATGGCCAGACAAATGGACGGGGACCGCCGGGCAGCGGCCCCCGCCTTGGTGATTGAACAGGTATTTTTCCACGCTGGGGATAAGACGTTTCGGAAAAAAACCGGTGATCAGACTCAGACGAACGCCATATGGGGATTGCCGTTCATCCAACTTGGGGTTGGTCACTCACTCCTTGCCCAAAATCATCACCATGCTCGACAGTAGCGGCAGATTTGGTTTCGGGCAACCCCGCAGCCCTCATCCCTGAAACCGGTTTTCATGAAGTTTTTGCGAATGGCTTGACTCAGGTCATGGCGGCGCGCGCCCTTTACGGGTTTGTCTGACCGCGATCCCAAGAGCGAACCAGAAGCGAAAAGGAGCCGAGATGACCGTGCTGGAAACGACCGCAACGACCCCTGCCGCCACAGAGAAAGCCACAGAAATTGTCCCGGAAGGAGCTGCTGAAAAGAAGCCGCTGAACGGCGCCACCAAACCCCTGCCTGAACGCGTGCGCATCGCCTTTGAGAGCGGAGCCTACCCCTACAGTCGCCGCATGGCCCGCAGCACCTATGAGGCGGAAAAGGCGCAGCTTCAGGCCGAACTCCTGAAGGTGCAGCTCTGGGCACAGGAGACAGGGCAGAAGTTCGTGCTCCTGTTTGAGGGGCGCGATGCGGCCGGCAAGGGCGGCACGATCAAGCGGTTCATGGAGCACCTGAACCCCCGGCAGGCCCGCATCGTGGCGCTGAACAAACCCACCGACGAAGAGCGCGGGCAATGGTACTTCCAGCGTTACGTGCAGCACCTGCCCACGGCCGGTGAAATGGTCTTCTACGATCGAAGCTGGTACAACCGGGCTGGCGTCGAGCGGGTGATGAACTTCTGTTCTCCAAACGACTATCTCGAATTCATGCGCCAGGCCCCGGAGTTCGAGCGCATGCTGGTGCGCTCCGGCATCCGCCTGCACAAATACTGGTTCTCCGTCACGCAGGACGAGCAGAAGAAGCGTTTCGAAGCCCGCGAAACCGACCCGCTGAAACGCTGGAAGCTCTCACCGATCGACAAGGCGTCGCTGTCGAAATGGGATGATTACACCGAGGCCAAGGAGGCGATGTTCTTCTACACCGATACGGCGGATGCGCCCTGGACCATCGTGAAATCCAACGACAAGAAACGCGCGCGGCTGAATTGCATGCGCCATTTCCTGTCCACCGTCGATTACCCCGACAAGGATCCCGAGATCGCGAAGCTGCCCGATCCGCTGATCGTCGGCCATGCGGGCCATGTGGTGCATGGCTCGGACCACATTCTCGGCACCTCGCTGCACCCCGACCAGCGCCGCGGCGGCGCCTGAGGCGCGATACCGGCAGGGGCGTAAAAACCGCGCCCCTGCAAGCGCTTGCCAAGCCTTGCCGGGACTGAGCAAAGCGCCTAAGGCTGGGCCATGTCTCAAGTTCGCCCGGTTTTTCAGCACATCAAGATGATTCTGACGCTCGGCCTGCCGCTGATCGGCTCGCATCTTGCGCAATTCGCCATCGGGGTCACCGATACGGTGATGATGGGCTGGTACGGGGTCGAGGAACTGGCCGCCGTGGTGCTGGGCTCTTCGCTTTTCTTCGTGATCTATATCTTTGGCTCGGGCTTCGCGCTTGCCGTGATGCCCATGGTGGCGGAGGCCGGCGAGGCAGGAGATGAAACCGAGGTGCGCCGCGCCACGCGCATGGGGATGTGGCTGTCGATTGCTTACAGCCTGCTGGTGCTGCCGCTGTTCTGGAACTCCGGCGCGCTGCTGTCCTCGCTGGGGCAGGGCGAGCAACTGGCCTCGGACGCGCGCGATTACATGCGGATTGCAGGCTTCGGCGTGCTGCCTGCGCTTTTGGTGATGGCGCTCAAGAGCTTCCTGTCGGGGCTTGAGCGCACGCAGATCATCCTTTGGGTGTCCATCGCCGGGGCTGTGCTGAACGGGCTGCTGAACTGGGTGCTGATCTTCGGCAATTTCGGCGCGCCCGAGATGGGCGTGAAAGGGGCCGCGCTGGCCTCGGTGATCGCCAATGGGGCCACGCTCGCGATGTTTGCCGCCTATGCCAGCATGGCGCCCGCGCTCAAAATCTACCGGCTGTTCCAGCGCTTCTGGAAACCTGATGGCGAGGCGATGAAGCGCGTCTTCCTGCTGGGCTGGCCGATCAGTGTAACCCTGCTCGCCGAGGTGGGCCTTTTTGCCGGGGCGGCCGTGCTTGTGGGCTGGATCGGGACAATGGAAGTCGCCGCCCATGGGATCGCGCTGCAGGTCTCGTCGGCCACCTTCCTCGTGCATCTGGGGCTGTCGAACGCCGCCACCGTGCGCGCGGGGCGCGCTCTTGGCCGTGGCGAAGTGGAGGATCTCAAACGCGGCGCACGGGTGGTGCTGGGCATGTCGATGCTCTTTGCCTCGGCCACTGTGGTGGTGTTCTTCACCGTGCCCGAAGTGATCACAGGGCTTTTCCTCGCGCCCGACAACCCCGATCGCGGCGTGATCATCCCGCTGGCCAGCGCGCTTCTGATCATTTCCGGCTTCTTCCAACTTGTGGATGGGGCGCAGGCCGTGGGGCTGGGGCTTCTGCGCGGCGTCAAGGACACCCGAGCCCCGATGCTCATTGCGGCCTTCAGCTACTGGGGTGTCGGCATGCCCGCAAGCTATGTGATCGGTTTCACGCTGGGCTACGGCGTCCACGGAGTCTGGTACGGGCTGGTGCTTGGCCTTGCCTCCGCGGCCGTGCTGCTTCTGGCGCGCTTCTGGCTCTGGACGGTGCCTGCCCTTGGGGCCGAAGCGCCTGCGTCGGCCTAAAAGACGTCTTGCGAGGCTCTGCCTCGCGCTCCGGGATATTTTTGGCCAGAAGATGGGGCCCCACTTTGTTCTGAAAATATCTCGGGGGAGGCGCCGAAGGCGGCGGGGGCAGAGCCCCCTTCTTTTGGCACCTAGCCCTTGCCGCTCATCAGGCGGTCGGCCTTTTTGCGCACGAGGACCGAGCGCAGATCATGCATGGCCAGCAGAAGCGCGTCCGTCACTGCCTCCAGATCGTCATCCGTGGCCTTGCTCTGCACCCAGTGGGTGGTGGTGTTGAGGTAATCCACCGCGCGCAGGATGTCGTCGATGTCGCGTTTGGCCAGCAGGGCGCGGCGGGCGTCGATCCATTCCTGGATGACCTGCATGTCTTTCTGCGAGAGCTCCCGGTCGCCATGGGGTTTGATTTGGCCGTTCTTGACGTTGGCCATGGCGATCTGGTCCATCTCGATCCGGCGCTGCCGGTTTTCCGTGTCGACCCGGAAGACGGTCGCGCCGTTCTCCCGGATCCGGAAATAGTATTCTGGCAGTTCGGCCGCCATGCAAAACCCCTTAACTCAACGCAATCCCTTGCAGAAATCCTGGATGCGACGGCAGGCTTCCGCCAGCGCCGCGTCCGAGGTAGCGTAGCTGACGCGGAAGTTGGGTGAAAGCCCGAAGGCGGCGCCGAAGACGACGGCCACGCCGGTTTCCTCCAGCAGGGCGGTGGCGAAATCCTCATCGGTTTCGATCTTTGTCCCGCCCGCGCTGACCTTGCCGATGCAGCCCGCGATGGAGGGATAGACGTAGAACGCCCCTTCCGGCACCGGGCATTCGATACCTTTTGCGGCGTTCAGCATCTCCACCACCAGATCGCGGCGGCGGCGGAACAGCTCGGCGTTGGGCGCGAGGAAACCCTGCGGACCGTTCAGTGCCTCAACGGCGGCCCATTGGCTCACCGAGCAGGGGTTGGAGGTGGACTGGCTCTGGATCTTGCGCATGGCCGCGATCAGATGCTCCGGCCCCCCCGCATAGCCGATGCGCCAGCCCGTCATCGCATAGGCCTTGGAGACGCCATTGACCGTGAGCGTGCGCTCGTAAAGCCCCGGCTCCACCTGCGCAGGCGTGCAGAAGTCGAACCCGTCGAAGGTGAGATGTTCGTACATGTCGTCGCTCATCACCCAGACCTGCGGGTGGCGCATCAGCACATCGGTGAGCGCTTTCAGCTCCGCGCGGCTATAGCCTGCGCCCGTGGGGTTCGAGGGCGAGTTGAAGATCAGCCATTTCGTTTTCGGCGTGATCGCGGCTTCAAGCTGCGCGGGCGTCATCTTGAACGCCGTGTCCATACCGGCTTCCACCACCACCGGCGTGCCACCGGCGAGCAGCACCATATCGGGGTAGCTGACCCAGTAGGGGGCGGGGATGATCACCTCGTCGCCCGCATTCAGCGTGGCCATGAGCGCATTGTAAAGCACCTGCTTGCCGCCGGTGGAGACCGAGATCTGCTTGGGCGTGTAGGTCAGCCCGTTGTCGCGCGCGAATTTGGCACAGATCGCGGCTTTCAGCTCCGGGATACCATCGGGCGCGGTGTATTTCGTTTTCCCTGCGTCGATGGCGGCTTTCGCGGCGGCCTTGATGTTGTTCGGCGTGTCGAAATCCGGCTCGCCCGCGCCAAGCGCGATGATGTCGGCGCCCGCGGCCTTCAGCTCCGCCGCCTTTGTCGTCACGGCGATGGTGGGCGAGGGTTTCACGCGGTCTAGTGTCGCGGAAAGGAAAGACATGGCGGCCTCCGGTTTGTATCTGCCGGAGCCATGTCTTAGGGTGCGCGCGCAGACCGATCAAGCCGCCATTTCGGCGAAAGGAGCCCAGATGAGCGAGACCACCGACCAAAGCGCCGAGACGGATGACAGCTGGTTCAGCGCCGAGGCCGCCACTTTTGGCGATCGCCTTGCCGGGGCGCGCGAGGCCATGGGCATGAGCCAGGGCGAGCTGGCCAAGCGGCTGGGCGTGAAGCTCAAGACGATCCGCGTCTGGGAGGAAGATCTGCAAGAGCCGCGCGCCAACAAGCTGCAGATGCTTTCGGGCATCCTGAATGTCTCTATGCGCTGGATGCTGACCGGCGAGGGCGAAGGGCTGAGTGGCCCTGTGGACGAGGTTGAACTGCCCGGCGAGGTCTCCGATCTGCTGTCGGATCTGCGGCAGCTGAAAAGCGAGATGAGCCGCTCGGCTGAAAAGCTGGCGATGCTGGAAAAGCGCCTGCGCAGCGCGTTGAAGGCGCAGGGCTGATGGGGGTGGTTCAGGAAACGCCGGACGCCCGGCTGAAACGCATGACGATGCGCTCCTGGCGGCGCGGTATGAAGGAAATGGACGTGATCCTTGGCCCCTTCGCCGACAGCCGGCTGGCCGCGCTCGGCGAGGCGGAGCTGCTGCTTTATGATCGGCTGCTGGCGGAGAACGATCAGGATCTGCTGTCGTGGGTCACCGGGCAGGCCCCGACGCCGCCGGAATACCTTGATCTGCTCACCGTGATCGCGCGCCACGCCCGCGGCGAGGGCTGATCAGCGCGCATTTGGTGCGCTTTTTTCGCGGATTAACCGGATCTTCGGCTTTCCCCCCGATTCTCTGCTGGAAAGAACAAGGCGGAGAATAGGATGACGATGCACAATTCGGTGTCGATCCCCGGCAATACGGGGTTCATCTCGGGCTATCTTGAGGCGCTGGCGCTAGTGGAGCGGCTGCACCGCCTGCTGCTGGATGTGATCAAGGATGAGTTTGAGCGCGTCGGGATCCTTGAGATCAACCCGGTGCAGGCGCTTCTGCTGTTCAACATCGGTGATAATGAGGTCACGGCCGGGGAGCTGAAGAGCCGAGGCTATTACCAGGGCTCCAATGTCTCCTACAATCTGAAGAAGCTTGTCGAGATGGGCTATATGCACCATCAGCGCTGCGAGGTGGATCGCCGCAGCGTGCGGGTGCGGCTGACGGAGAAGGGCCGCCGGATCCGCGATGTGGTGGCAGAGCTTTTTGCCCGCCATGCGGACGGGCTGCAATCGCGCGGGGTTCTGGGAGCGGATGGGATCGAGGATATCAACGTCTCCTTGCGCCGGGTGGAGCGCTACTGGAGCGAGCAGATCCGCTACATTTACTGAGCTGTTCTAGGGGCGTTCTTTTGGCTGGGGCGCGGCCCCAAAGACGAAGCCATCGAGCTCGCGCAACAGTTTGCGCTTCATGGCGCGCTCGAAATCCTCAAATCCGAGCGCGGCCTCCACAAAAGCACCGGGCCCAAGGATCACGCTGTGCTGGTAGTAGGCCACAAGCTCGCCGATCTGGGCGGCGCGGTCGTCGCGGGCGGTCGCGGTGTCACCGCCGATCACAAGGCCATTGATCGTGACGCCGGCGCGTTCGGCGGCTGCGTGTGCGTCGGTGATCAGAGGGCCATCGTTGCTTTTGCCATCGCCGGACAGATCGAGCGTGCGGTGCAGGCAGGCGGAGACTTCGCTGAATGCGTCCACCGCGTAGAGGATCGCACTGCCGATAGCTGTCGGGGCCGGGGTGGGGCGCGTGTCGATGTCTTCCAGCATGGCGGCGACGGAGTCGATCGCGGCGTCGGATTTCATCAGGTGCCAGCCCGTGATGTCCGCGTGCTGGCCAGCGCCGCTCCACTCAAAGACCATGAGGGCGACAGGCAGATCGGGCAGTTGCAGGAGGGCGGCGCGCACCTCGCGGTGGCGCAGGGCATTCGCAAGCCCGCGGCGCTGGATGGCGTATTCGCTGGCATCAACAGAGCCCGAAACATCGAGCCCCAGCACCAGCGCCTGACGGCAGCCGCCGGTCTGCGCCTGCGCGGGCCACTGCCACAAGCTGGCCAGAAGAAGCGCCCCGGCCATGGCGGCCGGGGCAAAGAGGCGCGAACGCCTTACCAATGGCCGGTGTTTTCCATGCTTGACCAAGGCTCCGCCGGGGCGAGCGCCTCGCCCTTCTGCAGCAGCTCTACCGAGACATTGTCCGGCGAGCGCACGAAGGCCATGCGGCCATCGCGCGGCGGGCGGTTGATCAGCACGCCGTTGTCCTGCAGGTGCTGGCAGGTGGCGTAGATGTCGTCCACCTCATAGGCAAGGTGGCCGAAATGGCGGCTGTCAGACGGCAGCTCATCGTCGCCATCCCAGTTGTAGGTCAGCTCCACCGGGCAGTCCGGCTGGCCCGGAGGCGCCATGAAAATCAGCGAAAAACGCCCGCCTTCGCTGTCGTGGCGGCGGGTTTCTTCGAGGCCGAGCAGCTTGTAGAAGGCCATCGAGGCCTCCAGATCCTTCACGCGCACCATGGTGTGCAGATATTTGATACCCATCGGGGGCTCCCTGTTTGCGGATTTGGTTCGGTGACGCTCAACAGCTAGTCACTCCGCGGGTTCAAGAAAACCCGTAACCCCATCCTTGCGCAGTTTTTCCGGCCGCAGCAGATCGCGGTAGACCAGCGTGACCGTCACGAAAGAGACATAGAGCAGCAGGTACCAGCTGCCCATCTTGTGCAGCGACACCATCTGCCAGGGGCGTTGCCCGGTGTAGACCCAGGTCTCGCTCCAAGTGCCGATGTTCTCGGCCACCCAGAGCGCGAAGCTGCAGGTGAGGATGGCCACGGGCAGCGGCACCCAATGGGCGTGATTGGAGGTGAAAAACCACATCCGGGTGCGGGCAAAAAGCAGCACCGTGGCGGCAAAAAGCAGGTAGCGGGAATCCCAGATGAAGTGATGGGCGAAGAAATTCACGTAGATGGCAGTGGCCAGCAGCACCGTGGCCCAAAAGGGTGGGTAGGGGGCCAGCTGGACGCGAAACAGGCGAAACAGCCGCGCGATGGTGGAGCCGACAGAGGCATACATGAAGCCCGAAAACAGTGGCACGCCGAGGATCTGCACCACGGCAGGTTGCGGATAGCTCCAGCTGCCCGCATTCACTTTGAAGATCTCCATCACCGTGCCGGTCAGGTGAAAGAGGAAGATCACCTTGGCCTCTTCCCAGCTTTCCAACTTTAGCCAAAGCATCAGCCCCTGCACCGTGAGCGCGTAGATCAGCAGCGCATCATAACGGCTGACCCACCAGTCCGGCTGCCAGATCGCTTGTGTCACCACCAAAGCGATCAGAAAGAGGATGCCGAAAAGCGCCGCCCAGAGGAATTTCAGCCCGAAGATCAGCGGCTCGGCCAGCCCGCGCGGCAGGCGTGCGCGCAGGGGCGTGCTCAGGCGGGCGTCGAATGCTGCATGAAGGTCTGTCGCCATGGGGCCCTTGCACTCAGAACGTGGATCTCAGCCCGAGGTTCACGCCGATTTCCTCGGTGTCGTAGAGCGAGATATTCGATTTGGTGCGGGTATAGGACATGTTGAGCGTGGGCGCGAAGCCATAATACTCCATGCCGTTCAGAAAGAAGGTCACGCCGAGGCGGGTTTTCGTATCCTCGCGCATGGTGCCGAAAAGCGGCTTGTCGTAATCGCGCCGCTCCAGATCCAGCGCGATGACGCTGCGGGTGCCGAAGATCTCGGCCTCGGGCTGGTAGCTGATCCCGGCAAGAAGCGCATTATGGGCGATGGCTGCGGAGTCCGAATGCATGTCACGCGCGCCTAGGCTCCAGCCCAGTACGCCGCCGCTCGCTTGCGTCATGGCCCATGTGCCAAGCGCGAAGATGTCGGTGGAATCCTGCGTGCTGCTGTCGAGCCGCAACTGGCGCGTGAGCGAGACGGAATAGGTGCCCGTCACGCTTTGGCCGAGCCGCTGGCGGTGCTCCACCGTGCCGCGGAAGAAATTGGCGAGCGGGCTGCCGCCATACCACGCCCGGCCCGCATCGAGGCTCAGATCGGTGATGCCGAGGCGCGGATCGCGCAGCTGGGTGGCGCCGAGGGTGAATTCGATCTCGCTATAGCTGAAATCGGAGGCCGACTGATCCGGCGCCTGTTTCTGTGCGTCGGAGGAGAGCGCATAGTGCCGCGTTTCAAACCGCACACCGAAGCGCAGCAGGCGGTTTTCGGACACCCGCTTGGTGTAAGCGGTGCTGCCGCCGAGCACGACTTCAAGCCCCGAGAGCGCGCGGGCGTCGCCGCTGATCACGAAGGGCAGGCCGTCGATGATCAGCGTGTCGGATTTGGAGCCATTGTTGATGTTGGAAGAGGGGCGCGAGGTGAAGGAGAGCTTGGTGGCGAAGGGGTTGCGCCCGCGCACGTAGCGGAAATCGCGCATCGCCTGCGCCTTGCGCGCCTCATCGGGGGCTTCCTGCGCGGCGCGGCGCAGCCAGAGCATCGCGCGGGTGCGTTTGCCATCCGACGAAAGCGCCTGCGCCGTGACAAGCGCGGCGGCAAAGCGCTCCTCTCCGGTCTCGGCGAGCGCCCAGGCCGCCTTGCCGGCCTCGGTGGCCCTGTCGAAATTTCCCAGCACCCGCTCCGCCCGCGATAGTGCAAGATGCGCTTCTAGATCGCCCGGATCGCGCTGGATCAAGGCGCGCGAAAGCTCCGCTGCGGCCTGCGGGTAGCCGTTGAACAGCAGGGTGAAAGCCGCGCGGGGGCCGTCTTCGGCATCCACGCGCAATGTCTGCGCCGAAACGGGCAGGGCCGCGCAAAGCCAGAAGGCCAGCGCGGCGAGGAGAGGCGCGCGGCGGGCCATGTCAGTCGTAGACGAAGAAACCGCCGGTTTCGAGCACGCCATCGCTGGTTTCCGGCTCGGTGGAGGTCACCACGATCACACCTGCGATTTCCTCGGCGTTGTCACCTGCGATCACGGCGTAGTAGCTGCCGCTTTCAAAAGTTGAGGTCGTCGTGCTGCCTGTCGGTGCGCGTTCGCTGGCGACCTCGCCGACAATTTCGCCGGCGTTGGTGATCGAACCGGTGGCCAGCACGAGCGTCGGCAAGGTGTAAGTGGTCACACCATCGCTTTCCAGCAAGGCAACAGGATTGCCGTTGGTGTCGAAGACCTGGCGGTTGAAGATCGCGCCTTCCACGGCGTTTGTGGCCGCGAAATCGGAGAAATCCACTTCAAGCACGGCAGTGCCGGTCGTGTATTGCTGCCCGGCGCGGCCGTCGAACACGCGTGTGCCGGCATATTGGCCGGTGAAGGTGGCCTGACCTGTGCTTGGTAGCTGAACGCGGCCGTTGCGGGCGTAGACGAAACCGCCAAAACCATACCCGGCGTAGCTGCCGGTGCGGATGATGGACACGCTTGTTTGGCCCGAGGTGCTTTGGCCGTGAAGCGCTTTGTAGGCACGGCGTTCGGTGAGGTTGTTGTTCTCGTAGACGTTGAAGCCGTTGAGCGAGGCCACGACATCGTCGCGATCGTAGACGCCATCACCGTCAAAGGGCAGGTTGTCGACGAAGAACGTATCGGCGGCGGCGTTGTAGCTGACGGTGGATACTTCCGCGTCGCCATCGTAGCGCAGGATGCTTTGGCCCGCGAAGGCCTCTTCCGTACCGGCCAGTAGGAAGCCTTCTCCGGTGAAGGTGTCGTCGGGACTGTCGGTGTCTGCGGTGCCGCCAGAGCAGGCGGCCAATGCCACGCATGCGGTGGCAAGGATCAGGTTTGCCCTGTAATGTGCCATGTCTTTTATCTTTTTTGACTGCTGCCTCGTTGGCCAAGGAGTATTGAGGCTGAGTTGCGCAAGTCAACGCCCGCGTGCCAAAGGTTCGCAATCGCCTTTCGTCTGTGGCAAATTCACCCTCTGGTGGTGCCACCTCATCCTGTGGTTTCCCTGCCTGCTCCCGCCAGATATAGTGCCACACGAGTCACCACCCTTGAGGAGCCCCCGATGCCGCTGACGCCCGAGCAACAGGAAGAAATCGACGCCCTGCGCGCCACGCCGCGCCAGACGTTGCGCGCTGTTTCCGACGGCATGGAGGCCCATCTCTACACCGCTTACCCTGTGCTCGATCACGGCTTCATCCGGGTGATCGATTATATGGGCGACGACAACGCGATCACGCAGGCGGCGCGGGTCTCTTATGGCAAGGGCACGAAATCGGTCTCCAACGACGAGGGGCTGATCCGCTACCTGATGCGGCACTGGCACTCAACACCGTTCGAGATGTGCGAGATCAAGCTGCACGTGAAACTGCCCGTCTTCGTGGCGCGCCAGTGGATCCGTCACCGCACCGCCAATGTGAACGAATACTCCGCGCGCTACTCCATTCTGGACCGCGAGTTCTACATTCCGCAGCCCGAACAACTCGCCGCGCAATCGGTGATCAACAATCAGGGCCGGGGCGAAGCGCTTTCGGGCGAAGAGGCCGCGCGGGTGCTGGAGTTTCTCAAGGGCGACGCGGCGCGCTGCTATGATCACTACGAGGAGATGATCGGGCAGGAGGGCCAGCAGGGGCTGGCGCGGGAGCTTGCCCGCATGAACCTGCCGGCCAACATTTACACGCAATGGTACTGGAAGGTGGATCTCCACAACCTCTTCCACTTTCTGCGCCTGCGCGCCGATGCCCATGCGCAATACGAGATCCGCGTCTATGCCGAGGAGATCTGCAAGGTCGTGGCCGATTGGGTGCCCTTCGCCTATGCCGCCTTCGAGGACTACCGCATGGGCGGGGCGACGCTTTCGGCCAAGGCGCTGGACGCGCTGCGCCGGATGCTCGCGGGTGAGCCCGTGACGCAGGAAAGCTCGGGCATGAGCAAGGGCGAGTGGCGCGAGTTCGAGGCGCTCCTGAAGTAATCGGCGTTTGGCACCCCCGGGGTGATGAGGTCGAAACGCAGGCCGCCGGGTGCGGTCTGCGCCTGTTTCGCCGTGGCTGCGGGCCTTTGTTCGGGCTTTGATCAATCGTTTTTGGTTCCTGCCAAGCCTGGCCATTCGATTGGCCGGCGGCGGCCCTGTGGCGGCAAGACTCAAGCGTCTTGGCGCGCTGTGCGGGAAGGGCACCGCATTCAGGTATTCCAAAATGGAATGCATTTCAGGATTGATCCTGATAGCGTTAACCTTTCGTTAACAGTGTAGTCGGGCGTTCGCCGGCCTTGGGAAAACGTATCAGACTCAATGAAATAAGGGGTTGTGGTGGGGATTTGCCACAGGGCATCCGCGTTTTGGCGCGCGTGGCGCAGTTTATTGACCTAGCGTCAGCTTGGGGTGTTACGATTGGGGTATTGAATTCAACGAATACCACCAGTTCTCACGAGGTTCCCTATGCGTGGCACGGCACTCTTGAAAATTTGTCAAATTACGACAGGCGCGATCTGCATCGGATCGACTGCTTTCGCGCAATCGGCTGACGTTGTCTTCATCGTTGACGAGTCCGGATCGATGGGAGGCGAACATGCGTTCCTTCCCGGTTTCGTCACAGCGCTTGATGCCGATCTTGCGGCGGCAGGGGTCGTGAACCGAAACTACGGCCTGGCTGGCTACGGCGGCGGCGGCTCGGGCAACTTCGGCCGCACCCTGCCGGTGGGCGGCGGCGATCTGGGCAGTGCCGCGGACTTTGGAACAGCCACGGGGAACCTAGTGTTGTCAGGTGGCTTCGAGGATGGCTATGCTGCTATCGACTATGTTCTGAACAACTTCACGCTGACCTCGGGCGCCACGACAACCTTCGTTCTGGTGACGGATGAAGACCGGGATATCGGTGATGCCGCGCTGACGTTCGGCTCGATTTCGGCTGACCTGAACGCCGCCAATGTGACGCTCGTCTCCATCGTCAACGCCGACATCGTGGACGTCAACGGCGACTTTGCTCTCGGTTCCAGCGACACAGACGCATTCGTGCAGGACGGGTCGAGCTTTGTCGTGACACCTCTGGGATCGACAAGCGGCGTCGGCACCACGGATGCCGATTACATCCAGCTTGCCTTTTCAACGCCCAACGGATGTGTCGGGGACCTGGATTTTCTGCGGGCTGGCGGTGACTCCGCGATCGCTTTTGCCGAAGCCGTCTCCTCCTGCGTGTTTGTCTCCGCTGTTGGGACGGGCGGGCTGACCCTGCCGCTGAACCAGTATCGGGACACGGCCTCTGTGATTTCGCGCACGCATCACAGCGCCACCCGGCGCATGGCGCTTGCGTCCGACACCTACTACCCGACGGGGGGCTCCATCGACGTGTCTTCGAACGCACAGGTCTTTGATGACATGCTGGGCATCGAAGGTTTCCGGGGCTATGCGCAGGTCACCGGGTACAGCGGTGACTACGACGGGTTTGGTGCCAGTGCCGAGCTGGATTACTCGGGCGGTGGCATTCTGATCGGCGTCGATCACACGCGATCCCTGTCGAGCGACGTGCTTGGCGAGGGCGAGGTCTCCATGCTGCGCTACGGTGCCTCGGTGGCCTACAACAATTTCAACACCGATCTTTCCGGCACGGATTCCTCGCTGGATACGCGCAACTACATGCTGGAGCTCTACGCCGTCTATGAGAACCGCGCGGGCTTCTACGGGATCGCGGATCTGCAGTTCGGCACCTATGACTACGAGAACACCCGCGTTGCGGGTGGCTCGAGCTTCGTGGGCAAGACCGATGGGAAATCCTACCAGGCCGAAATTGAAGTGGGCCGCCGGATGCCGAAGCGGATGACGAATCCGGGCGTTCACGATGGGTCTTACCAGTTGATCCCCTTCGCCGCACTTGGCTGGGAGAAATACGAGGTGGACGGTTACGTGGAGTCCAACGGCGGCGCGACCGTGGCCAGCTTTGACGAAGACAGCGGCTACGGGCGGCTCGGCCTGCGTGTTGCCACCAGCCGGACGCGGGGCGACAACCTCTATTTCGGATCGGTTGAAATCGCCGGAGCGCGCAGCTTCAGCAATACCTTCCAGACGGTGCCGCTGAACGGCGGGGCCTCCTTCGCCACCATCGAGAACATCGATCAGAACCGGCTGGAAGTGGTTATCGAAGGCGGGGTCGTCCTGAACAGCACCAGCCATCTCTTTGCCAACTACGAAGGCCGCTTCTCCGGAAATTCGGATCAGCACGCCCTGACGGCCGGGCTGCGCATGCGCTTCTGACCTGGCAGGAGTCTGCTGCAGGAAGGGGGGCTGCCGGCCCCCCTTTTTATGGCAACGCTTTCGCTTTCGCAGAAAGGCTGCGGGCGGCGCTGGCGAGGATCGCCATATCCGCCCCCACCGCCACGAAACGGGCACCAAGCTGCAGGTAATGCGCGGCGCGTTCCAGATCGAAGCAGATGATCCCCGGCGTCTTGCCGCTGGCCGCGATGCGGGTGATGGCATCGTCGATCGCGCCCGTGACCTCGGGATGGGTGCCATTGCCGAGGTGCCCAAGGCTCGCGGCCAGATCGGCGGGGCCGATGAATACGCCGTCCACCCCTTCCACCGCTAAAATCGCATCGAGATTGGCGAGGCCTTCGCGGCTTTCGACCTGCACGAAAAGGCAGATCTCGCGGTTGGCGGTCTGCCCATAGCTGGGGTTGCCCCCGAAACCTGCCGTCCGGGCCACCGCATAGCCGACACCGCGGATGCCCTCGGGCGGAAACCGCGTGGCGGCGACGAGGGCGCGGGCCTGTTCGGCGGTGTCCACCATCGGGATCAGCAGCGATTGCGCGCCGATGTCGAGCGCCATCTTGATCATCCACGGCTCGCCCGCCGTGAGGCGGACAACGGGCTCCACCCCGGTGCCCGCGAGCGCCTGAAGCTGCGCCAATGTGGTGCGCAGATCGTTGGGCGCGTGCTCGCCGTCGATGACGAGGCAATCAAAGCCGGTGGCGGCCATCAGCTCGGCCGAATAGGGGTTGGCAAGGCTCAGCCAGCAGCCGATCTGCCGTTCCCCTGCCGCCAGCCGGGCCTTGAAGGCATTCACCGGCGCGCCCATCAGGCGATCCCGCCGAGGCAGACGTATTTGATCTCCGTGAAATCATCGAGCCCGTGGCGGCTGCCTTCGCGCCCGAGGCCCGAGGATTTGACCCCGCCAAAGGGCGCTTCGGTGGTGGAGACAAGCCCGGTGTTCACGCCCACCATCCCGTAGTCCAGCGCTTCGGACACGCGGAAGATCCGCGCCACGTCACGCGCGTAGATGTAGGAGGCGAGGCCGAATTCGGTGTCATTGGCCGCCTTGATGACCTCCTCTTCGCTCTCAAACCGGAACAGGGGGGCGACGGGGCCGAAGGTTTCCTCGGTCGTCACCTTCATCGCACTGGTGACCCCGGTGAGGATCGTCGGCTGATAGAAGGTGCCGCCCTTTTCATGACGCGCGCCGCCAAGGATCACCTGCGCGCCCTTGGATTTGGCGTCTTCCACGTGGTCTTCCACCTTGGCCAGCCCGTCCTCATCGATGAGCGGGCCGAAGGTGACGCCTTCCTCGAAGCCGTCGCCGGTTTTCAGGGTGGCAATCTTGGCGGCGAGCTTCTCGGCGAAAGCGTCATAGACGCCGGCCTGCACGTAAATGCGGTTGGCGCAAACGCAGGTCTGGCCATTGTTGCGGAATTTCGCGATCACCGCGCCTTCCACGGCAGAGTCCACATCGGCGTCGTCAAAGACGATGAAGGGCGCGTTGCCACCCAGCTCCAGCCCCAGCTTCTTGATCGTCGGTGCGCATTGCGCATAGAGGATCGCGCCCACTTCGGTGGAGCCGGTGAAGGTGAGCTTGCGCACCACGGGGCTGTCCGTCATCACCTTGCCCACGGTCGGGCCATCGCCGGTGACAACGGAGAAGAGCCCGGCCGGGATCCCGGCCCTTTCGGCCAGAATGGCCAGTGCCACGGCAGAGAAGGGCGTCTGTTCGGCGGGTTTCAGCACCATGGCGCAGCCCGCGGCGAGCGCGGGGCCAGCCTTGCGGGTGATCATCGCGTTGGGGAAGTTCCACGGCGTGATCGCTGCCACCACGCCGATGGGCTGGCGCATCACCAGAAGGCGCTTGTCGGGCTGGTGGCCGGGGATGATCTCGCCATACATGCGGCGGGCTTCCTCGGCGAACCAGCGAATGAAGCTCGCGCCATAGGCGATCTCGCCCTTGGCCTCGGCCAGCGGCTTACCCTGTTCGGCGGTCAGGATGCGGCCCAGATCCTCCTGGTTGGCCATCATCAGGCGGAACCATTCCATCAGGATGTCGGCGCGCTCCAGCGCGGTGCGCGCGGCCCAGGCCTTCTGGGCGGCCTGCGCGGCCTCGATGGCGGTGCTCACCTCGGCCTGCGTCAGCTCGGGCATCTTGCCGATCAGCGCGCCGGTGGAGGGGTTGCGGACCTCGGTCGCGTCGCGCCCTTCGGCGGCAATCCAGGTGCCGCCCACGCAGGCGGCTTCGCGCAGCAGGCTCGGATCGGACAGGCTGAGGCTCATGGTATCTTCCCTTTCTGGGCGGCGCGCGCAGGCGCTGCAGGCATGTTTGCACAAGGGGTAGCGCGCGGCCCGCGCCGCGTCCAGCGCCAGACGCCGCCTGCAGAGCGGCGCGGCTGGACGGATGCATCTGGCGATCGGGCAGAAAAAAACGGCGATGCCCAGGGAGGAGGAGGGGGCATCGCCGTTCGTTATCACGCGGGCCCAAAGGGAGGAGGAGGAGCCTCGCGTAACCTTGCGGGCCGCAGTGGCCCTATTTTTTTGGAGCGGCGGCGTCAGGGAGGAGGAGACGCCGCCGCTCGGTTCACGTGGCCTCAGGGAGGAGGAAGGAGGCCGCGTAACCATGTCGGGGTGAAAGCCCCGGAATTTGGTGCGATAGCGCCAGGGAGGAGGAGGGCGCCATCGCTGACATGCTCGCAGGCCTAGGGAGGAGGAGAGGGCCTGCCGCATACCGGTGGGAGCACGAGGCCCCCGGAAACTTGTGCGGCAGCCCCAGGGAGGAGGAGGGGGGCTGCCGCGGTTCACGCAAGGCCCAGGGAGGAGGAGAGGGCCTTTCGCAACCATGTTCGGAGCCGCCGGACGCCCCGAGAAAACTGGATCGGTGACACCCAGGGAGGAGGAGGGGTGCCACCGATGAGAGCTTGGGATCCCAGGGAGGAGGAGGGGATCCTTCGCGTTTGCGCGGGATCCCAGGGAGGAGGAGAGGGATCCGTTGCATCACACGGGCATGTGCCCGGTATCTGGGGCGGTGACGCAGGGAGGAGGAGCGCGTCACCGCCGATTTTCAGGGGCCCCAAGGGAGGAGGAGCGGGGCACCCGAAAGGAAACTCAGTTCTTGTAGGCCGCCTCGTAGGCGAGGCGCTTGATCATCGAGCGGGAGATGCCCAGATCAGCGAGCTCACGGTTGGAGAGCTCTTGCAGTTCGTTGATCGTGGCGCGGTACAGCTTGTACTGGGCGACACGCTCAGACAGGGCGCCGAATGCGGCCTGGATGCGGTCGAATGCGCCAGCATTCACGGTGGTGATGTTCGATGCGATAGCCATGGGCTCGTCTCTTCTTCGGTTTTGTTCGGATACGCTCGATTGCGCTAACGAGAACTAATTTAGGTGAATGCTGCAGATGCACAATCCCAAACCGGATCAACGCTGCTATGCAGCAAATGCATATGTCGTGCTGACCTATTTTTTAATCAAATGGTTGGTTTTTTGCGCGCGGGCCGTTGTGTCCTCTTGCCCCTTTGGCAGAAGGGGCACACCTAGGGGCTGAAACAGTGGAAAGGACTCAGAAATGGCGGTTTCGCGGGAAGAAGTTGTCAAGGCGTTACGCGGCGTTACCGCTGGGGGTGTTGCTGATGTGATATCGGCAGATCTGGTGCGCGCGCTGCAGGTCGAGGGCGACTCGGTCCGGTTCGTCATCGAGGCGGAGAGCGCCGAGGCGGCCCGTGCGCTGGAGCCAGTGCGTGCAGCGGCAGAGGCGGCGGTGCGGGCGCTGCCCGGTGTGGCGCAGGTTTCAGCCGTGCTCACAGCGCATGGCCCGTCCCCAAAGCCCGCGCCCGCGCCCGCGCAAGGGGTAGCGCCCAGCCTGAAGGTGGGGCGCCATCCCACACCGCAACAGGGGCCGATGCAGGTGGCGGGCGTGGACCGCGTTCTGGCCATTGGCTCCGGCAAGGGCGGTGTGGGCAAATCCACCGTTTCTTCCAACCTTGCAGTGGCACTCGCGAAGCAGGGCCGCAAGGTGGGGCTGCTGGATGCCGACATCTACGGCCCTTCTCAGCCGCGCATGATGGGGATCAATCAGCGCCCGGCCTCGCCTGATGGCAAAACGATCATTCCCCTGAAGGCCCATGGCGTGACGCTGATGTCGATCGGCTTCATGGTGGACCCGGATCAAGCGGTTGTCTGGCGCGGGCCGATGCTGATGGGGGCCTTGCAGCAGATGCTCACGCAGGTGGCTTGGGGTGAGCTAGACGTTCTGCTGGTGGATTTGCCGCCGGGCACGGGCGATGTGCAGCTCACGTTGTGCCAGAAAACCCAACTCACCGGGGCCATCGTTGTTTCAACCCCGCAGGACGTTGCGCTGCTGGATGCGCGCAAGGCGCTCGACATGTTCGGCAAGCTCAACACACCGGTTCTGGGGCTCGTGGAGAATATGTCCACATATATATGTCCCAAATGTGGGCATGAGGCGCATCTCTTTGGTCATGGCGGTGTTCGGGCCGAGGCCGAGAGGCTGGGCGTGCCCTTCCTTGGCGAGATGCCGCTGGATCTGGATGTGCGGCTGGCAGGCGATGCGGGCAGCCCCGTGGCACTGGGCGAGGGCGCACCGGCAGAGGCCTACGCGCGGCTGGCGCATCGGCTGGTGGCCGGCGGCATGGCCTGATCGCCTGAAACCGGGGCGGCCTCCGGGCTGCTCTTGGGAAATCATGGGCACGAGGTGGGTGAAAGCCGCGCAGATGGGAATTTGCGGGAACAGATTTGCCCGCATGGGGCGCAGCCGGGAGGCCGCGCCCTTTTTTCGGCCTCGACTCATGGAATTTGCCCCGTTTCATTGGGAGTGAGGCCGCAAATACGGCGAAAATGTGTCATTTTCCGTGGCTTGCGGGCAACAGCTCACCTGCGCGCCGGTTGAAGCCGGAAAAAATTTGGGAAAAAGTGGCCGGAATCGCGGCCTCTATATCTAGGCGGCGCACCCCTCTTCGAATCATACATCTAGTGAAAAACCCCGGTTTTGCGGTGGATTTCCTGTATTTGGTGCCTGTGGATTCAGGCGAAATCTGGGCCGGGTGCCAAAATTAGGTGTTGATTGCCATGAATTCCCATGCCATTCCTAAACCCACGATGAGGACGGGCTCACAAGGGGCACACAAAGAACCCCGAACAAGGCACCAAGTCAGGTTTCATACAGGCACCCGATTTCATCGAACCAAGAGATCCGGCGCGCGAGCGAGCAGACATCCCCCCAGGTGGCGCGCGTAGCTGGACACCCCAGAGATGGGACGAGGGCGGCGAATTGGGCAGTGGCAGCAGCTCAATTCGCCGTTTTCCATTCCGGGCCCCGCACATCGCGGGGCAACGCAGAACAACAGCGAGAGGCCGCGAGGGACAGTGGCGACGAGTTTTAGAGGCGAACACCTGAACAAGGTGGATACGAAGGGCAGGATGTCTATTCCGGCCCCGTTTCGTCGTGTGCTCGAAGCCTGTGATCCCGAATGGAAAAGCGGCGACGCGCCCCGGCTGATCGTTGTCTACGGTGGCGAAAGCCGCAGCTTCCTTGAATGTTTTTCCGTTGAGGCGATGGACAGCGTGGAGCGCAAGATCGCGAAGCTCCCGCGCGGTTCCAAGAAGCGCAAGGCGCTGCAACGCCTCTACATGACCCAATCCATCGAAACCACGATCGACGACACAGGCCGCCTCGTTCTGCCCAAGAACCTGCGCGAGAAGATTGGCCTTGAGTCGGGCGTGATGTGCGCCGGCAACGGCGACACGTTCGAAATCTGGAAACCGGAGACCTACGACGAAGAGATCTACGCAGGGCTCGAAGAGGATGACGACTTCGATCCGGACACAGATCCTTCCGAGTATCTGGATGGTGACGAGGAGGATTGAGCCGTGGCCGCTGCCGCTTCCTCCGCTAACGCTCCCCATATTCCCGTTCTGCTGCGTCCGCTTCTGGCGGCCGTCGCGCCCGTGTCTGGCACTTGGCTGGACGGCACTTTCGGGGCCGGGGGCTACACCAAGGGCCTGTTGGCCGAGGGCGCGGATCTTGTCATCGGCGTGGACCGTGACCCGCTGGCCTTCGACATGGCGAAAGGCTGGGTGGGCGATTATGGCGACCGGCTGAAGCTCGTCGAGGGCACGTTTTCCGAGCTGGATACCTACCACGACACGCCGCTCGATGGCGTGGTGCTCGATCTGGGCGTCTCTTCCATGCAGCTTGATCTGGCGGAGCGGGGGTTTTCCTTCAACAAGGACGGCCCGCTCGACATGCGCATGAGCCAGGCCGGCCTCTCGGCAGCGGATTTCGTCAATGAGGCGGACGAGGCAGAGATCGCCGATGTGCTGTATCTCTTTGGCGAGGAGCGCGCCTCGCGCCGGATTGCCCGCGCGATTGTGCGGGCTCGGGAGGCCGAGCCCTTCACCCGCACCCTGCAACTGGCCAGCGTGATCGAATCCTGCCTGCCGCGCCCGAAACCGGGCCAGAGCCACCCGGCCAAACGCAGCTTTCAGGCGATCCGCATCCATGTGAACGATGAATTCGGCCAGCTCGTCGAAGGGCTTGAAGCCGCCGAGCGGGCCCTGCGTCCCGGCGGGCAACTGGCCGTTGTCACCTTCCATTCACTGGAAGACCGGATCGTGAAGCGCTTCTTTCAGGCCCGCTCCGGCGGCGGTGGGCGGGCCAACCGCTACGCGCCCGAAGCCGCCGAGGATGCGCCGCAATTCACCATGAAGACCCGCAAAGCCGTCGGGCCGGACGATCAGGAACTGGCCGAAAACCCGCGGTCGCGCTCTGCGAAACTGCGGGTCGGTATCCGCACCGATGCGCCATCTGGCCCGGTGGATCGGGCCGTGCTGGGGTTGCCGGGAGCCAAGAAAAAAGCAGGGGGGCGCCGTTGATGCGTAACATTCTTTATATCGTGACGATCCTTGCCGTGATGGGGCTGGCCTTCAAAGCCTACCACGAGAATTACACCACGCAGGAGGCGCTCAAGAAGGTGGAGCGCCTGCAGGGGCAGATCGCGGCCAAACGCGAGCGGCTTGCGGTTCTGAAAGCCGAATGGGCCTACCTGAACCGCCCCGAACGCCTGCGTGAACTGGCCGCCTTGAACTTCGACACGCTGGGCCTGCTGCCGCTTGAGCCGGGCCATTTCGGCACCACCGATCAGGTCGCCTATCCGCAGCCCGAGCTTCTTCCGATCACCGACCCGATCGAGGTCGCCGGGATGGTGGAGCAGCAGCCATGACGCGCATCCCTCTGCGCCCGCTGGCGCGTATTCTTGAGGCTCGGGCGAAAGGGGAAAACCCCGACGCAATCGAGAAGGAAAATATCCGCCAGCGCCACGAGGAAATGCGCGACAAGGCCCGCAACCGGGCCGAAGGGCGGCTTCTGGTTCTGGGCGCGGCCTTTGTCTGCGCCTTTGCTCTGGTGGGCGTGCGCATGGCGCATATCGCCTCCATCGAGCCGCGCGAGCCCCGCGCGGCGGCCTCCGGCTCCGAGATCCTCGCGCAGCGTTCCGACATCGTGGACCGCAACGGCAATGTGCTGGCGACGAACCTTTTCACCCATTCGCTTTACGCGCAGCCGCCGATCATGATCGACAAGGAACGCGCGGCGCGGGAGCTGGTGAAGATCTTCCCCGACCTCAAGGAAGAGCGGCTGGTGAAGGATTTCACCGGCAAGCGCAAGTTCCTGTGGATCAAGAAGAAAATCAGCCCTGAGCAGATGCAAGCCGTGCATGACATCGGCGATCCGGGCCTCATGTTTGGCCCCCGCGAGATGCGGCTTTATCCTAACGGCAAACTGGCCGCGCATATCCTTGGCGGCGCTTCCTTCGGGCGCGAAGGCGTGCATTCGGCGGAAGTCGTCGGCGTGGCGGGGGTGGAGAAGATTTTTGACGATTACCTCCGCGATCCGGCCAACCAGGGCGCGCCGCTGCAGCTGTCGATCGATCTGACGGTGCAGGCCGCCATGCGCCATGTGCTGAACGGCGGCATGCAGCTGATGCAGGCCAAGGGCGCGACGGGGATCATCCTTGACGCCCACACCGGCGAGATCATCGCGATGACCTCGCTGCCGGATTTCGACCCCAACAACCGCCCGCGCCCCGCCGTGGAAGGCTCGCCCTCTGACAGCCCGCTCTTCAACCGCGCGGTGCAGGGCGTTTACGAATTGGGTTCCACTTTCAAGATCTTCACCGCGGCGCAGGCCATAGAGGAACGGCTGGTGAATGCCTCCACCATGGTCGACACCACCGGCCCGATGACGTGGGGCCGCCACCGGATCCGCGATTTCAAGAACTACGGCCCGCAGCTGTCCGTGACGGATGTGATCGTGAAATCCTCCAACATCGGCACCGCCCGCATGGCGATGATGATCGGCACCCCGCGCCAGCAGGAGTTCATGAAGAAGCTCGGTTTCTTCGAGCCCACCGAAGTTGAGCTCGTGGAAGGCCCCAGCGCCAAGCCGCTTCTGCCCAAGAACTGGTCCGACATCTCGACGATGACGATCTCCTACGGCCACGGGCTGTCGGCGAGCCCGCTGCATCTGGCGGCAGGCTATGCAAGCGTGCTCAACGGCGGCACGCGGATCACGCCGACGATTCTGCGGCAGGAAGGCCCCCAGCGCGGCGAGCGCGTGGTGAGTGCGCAAACTTCCGCCATCCTGCGCGACATGCTGCGGCAGGTGGTGGATCGCGGCACGGCGAGCTTTGGCAAGGTCGAAGGCTATTCGGTGGGCGGCAAAACCGGCACCGCCGACAAGCCGAAGGAAACCGGTGGCGGCTATTACAAGGATCGCGTAATTGCCACCTTTGCCTCGGTTTTCCCGACGGATGACCCGAAATACGTGGTGATCGTGACGCTGGATGAACCCAAGACTTTTGCCCTCGGCGAAGAGCGCCGCACGGCGGGCTGGACGGCTGTGCCGGTGGCGGCGGAGCTGATCGAGCGCACCGCGCCGCTCCTTGGCGTGCGGCCCCAGATTGCACCCCTGCCGGAAGTTGCGATAACACTCACCTCGAACTAACGAACAGGGGCGAGCGCATGGCCGGGCAGGCTGAGGCAAGATCGCTCGCGGCGCTTGGGCTCAATGCCCGGGGCGGGCGCGACGCGCAGATCACGGGGCTGTCGGTGGACAGCCGGACCGTGAAGGAAGGCCATCTTTTCGCGGCCCTTCCGGGCAGCAAGATCCATGGTGGAGAATTCATCCAATACGCCCTGCGCATGGGCGCGGGCGCGGTGTTGACCGATCCGGAAGGCGCGCGCATCGCAGAGGCAGAGCTTGCCCAAAGCGAGGCCGCGCTTGTGGTGGTGGAAGATCCGCGCCTCGCGCTGGCCTATGCTGCGGCGCTCTGGTTTGCCGCGCAGCCCGAAACCATGGTCGCCGTCACCGGTACAAATGGCAAAACAAGCGTGGCGACCTTCTGCCGCCAGATCTGGAACCTTCTCGGCGAAGAGGCGGTGAACCTCGGCACCACGGGCGTCGAGGGCAGTTTCACCGCGCCGCTCGCCCATACCACGCCGGAGCCGATCACCCTGCACCGGGCGCTGGCGCAATGCGCCGACGCCGGTGTGACCCATGCCGCGATGGAGGCTTCCTCGCATGGGCTTTCCCAGCGGCGGCTGGATGGCGTGCGGCTGGCGGCGGCCGGGTTCACCAATTTCACGCAAGATCATCTGGATTACCACGAGACCTTCGAGGCCTATTTCGAGGCCAAGATGGGGCTCTTCACCCGCGTGCTGCCCGAAGAGGGTGTGGCGGTGGTGAACATCGACGATCCCAAGGGCGAAGAGGTCTGCGCCATCACGGAAGGCCGCGGCCAGCGCGTGTTGCGCGTCGGGCGCGGGCAGGGGGCGGATCTGCGCCTCACCGCGCAGCGCTTTGATGCGACGGGGCAGGATCTGCTCTTTCAGTTCGAGGGCAAGGCCTACACCGCGCGGCTCAACCTCATCGGCGGCTTTCAGGCCGAGAACGTGCTGCTGGCCTGTGGCCTCGTGATCGCCGCCGGGGCCGATGCGCCGCGTGTTTTCGAGGTTCTGGGCGATCTGACAACCGTGCGGGGCCGGATGCAGCTTGCCGCCACGCGCGAAAACGGCGCTGCGGTGTTTGTGGATTACGCACATACGCCGGATGCGGTGGCCACGGCACTGAAAGCGATGCGCCCCCATGTGATGGGGCGGCTCGTGGTGATCGTCGGCGCGGGCGGGGATCGCGACAAGGGCAAGCGGCGCCTGATGGGGCAGGCGGCGGCAGCGCATGCCGATGTTGTTTTCGTGACCGATGACAACCCGCGCAGCGAAGAGCCCGCGAGCATCCGTGCCATGGTGATGGAAGGCTGCCCCGAAGCCACCGAGGTGGGCGACCGCGCCGAGGCGATCCTGCGCGCGGTGGACACGCTGCAGCCCGGCGACGTGCTGCTGATCGCGGGCAAGGGCCATGAGAGCGGGCAGGTGATCGGCGACGATGTGCTGCCCTTTGACGATGCGGAACAGGCAAGCGTGGCGGTGGCCGCGCTGGAAGGCAGGCTGTGATGAACACTCCCCTCTGGAGCGCGCAGGACGCGGCAATGGCCACTGGTGGCGAGGCGCACGGCGGCGATTGGGCGGTAAGCGGCATCTCGATCGACACCCGCTCGATTGAGCCGGGCGAGCTGTTCGTGGCGCTGAAGGATGTGCGCGACGGGCATGATTTCGTGGCACAGTCACTGGAAAAGGGTGCGGGCGCGGCGCTTGTCTCTCGCATTCCCGACGGGGTGCCTGCGGATGCGCCGCTGCTGCTCGTCGCTGACGTGCTCACCGCGCTGGAAGATCTGGGCCGCGCAGGCCGGGCGCGCAGCCGCGCCAAGGTGATCGGGGTGACAGGCTCTGTGGGTAAGACCTCGACCAAGGAAATGCTGCGCACGGTTTTGGAGCGGCAGGGCAAGGTCCATGCCGCCGAGAAGAGCTTCAACAACCATTGGGGGGTGCCGATCACGCTGGCGCGCCTGCCCGCAGATGCCGATTTCGCCGTGATCGAGATCGGCATGAACCACCCCGGCGAGATCGCACCGCTGTCGCGCATGGCCGCGCCCCATGTGGCACTGATCACCACCGTCGCGCCCGCCCATCTGGAGGCCTTCGAGTCGATTGACGGGATCGCCCATGAGAAAGCGTCGATCTTCGAGGGGCTCACCGAAGGCGGCACCGCGATCTTCAACACCGATGTGCCCACCGCTCCGATCCTTGCTGAGGTTGCCGCCGCAAAGGCGGCCACGGTAGTCCGTTTCGGGACGGCGAAAGATGCCGACTACGTGCTTGAAACCGTAGCACTTTCCCCCGAAGCCACGGTGATCCGCGCCACGGCAGCGGGCGAGCATGTGCTCTTCAAGCTCTCACTGCCCGCACCGCATTTCGCGCTCAACGCGCTCGGTGTTCTGGCTTGTGTCGAGGCCGTGGGCGGCGACATCGGCCTTGCGGCCTCCGACATGGCGCTTTGGCAGCCGCCGGCCGGGCGGGGCACCAAGGAAATCATCATCCTTGACCCGACCGAGGATGATCTGGCCATCGAGTTGATCGATGACGCCTTCAACGCCAACCCGGTGTCCATGGCCGCCGCCTTTCAGGTGCTGGCCGCCAGCAAGCCGAAGGACGGGCTGGGCAAGGTCTCGCGCGGGCGGCGCATCGCCATTCTGGGCGACATGCTGGAACTGGGCGAGGACGAGGCCGCGCAGCACCGCGCGCTGGCGCAGAACGACGCGCTGCAGAGCTTCACCCTGATCCACTGCGTCGGCCCGCGCATGAAACACCTCTGGGATGCGCTGCCGCCGCAGAAACGCGGCCATTGGGTCGCCGAAGCCGATGCGCTCGTGGCCAAGGCGCATCATTTGCTGGATGCCGGTGATGTTATCTTGGTAAAGGGCTCCAAAGGGTCGTATGTGTCGCGCGTTGTGGACGCGATCCGAAAACAAGGCCGCAAGGCCGCAAAAGACTGACCGAGGGCGTGTGACGTGCTGTACTGGCTGACCGAGTTTTCCGACGGCGGGGATGTGTTCAACCTCTTCCGCTACATTACCCTGCGCGCCGGTGGCGCCTTTTTCACGGCGCTGATCTTCGGCTTCATCTTCGGCCGCCCCCTGATCAACCTGCTGCGCGCCAAGCAGAGCAACGGCCAGCCGATCCGCACCGATGGCCCCGCCAGCCACCTTGAAACCAAGCAGGGCACGCCGACGATGGGCGGGGTTCTGATCCTTGGCGCGGTAATCGTCTCCACACTGCTCTGGGCGCGCTGGGATAACCCCTATGTCTGGATGATCCTCTTCGTGACGCTCTCTTACGGGCTGATCGGCTTCATCGATGACTACCAGAAGGTCGCGCATAACAACCCGAAAGGGGTGCCGGGCCGGGTGCGCCTGTTGTTGGGCTGCGGGATCGGCGCAATCGCGGCCGTCTGGACGGCCTGGGTGCAGCCCGCCGATCTGGCCAATCATCTGGCCTTTCCCTTCTTCAAGGATCTGCTGCTGAACCTCGGCATCTTCTTCATTCCCTTCACGATTTTCGTCATCGTCGGCGCGGCGAACTCGGTGAACCTGACAGACGGGCTCGATGGGCTCGCGATCATGCCGGTGATGATCGCCGCCGGCACGCTGGGCGCGATTGCCTATGCGGTGGGCCGGGTCGACTTCACCGATTACCTGGAGGTTCACTACGTGCCGGGCACCGGGGAGATCCTGATTTTCTGCGCCGGGCTGATCGGCGGCGGGCTAGGCTTTTTGTGGTACAACGCGCCGCCTGCAGCCGTGTTCATGGGCGACACCGGATCGCTTGCCCTGGGTGGCGCACTTGGGGCCATCGCGATTGCCACGAAGCACGAGCTGGTGCTGGGCATCGTCGGCGGGCTTTTCGTGGTGGAAACGCTCTCGGTGATCATCCAGGTCGGTTACTTCAAGATGACGGGCAAACGCGTCTTCCTCATGGCCCCGATCCATCACCATTTCGAGAAACGCGGCTGGGCGGAAAGCCAGATCGTGATCCGTTTCTGGATCATCTCGCTGATCCTCGCGCTGATCGGGCTGGCCACCCTGAAAATCCGCTGATGCCGCGCGCGCTCGTCACCGGCGGCAACCGAGGCATTGGCCGCGCCATCGCCGAAGGGCTGGTGGCGCAAGGCCATGAGGTTGTCATCGGCGTGCGGGACATGACTGGCGGGGCCTCCGTGGCCGAGGCGATCGGGGCGCAGGCCGTGCCGCTGGATCTGACCGATCTGCAAAGCCGCGCCGCCATCTCGGACGCAGGCGCGTTCGACATCCTGATCAACAACGCAGGCGTCCTGCCCGAGGGCGGGATGCTCGCCAACCCGGCAGGCTTTGCCGCCTGTATGGCCGTCATGGTGGAAGGGCCCTTCGATCTGATCCGCGCGCTCGCGCCCGGCATGGTCGCGCGAGGATACGGGCGCATCGTGAACCTCTCGTCCGACTGGGGCGCGTTTTCGCAAGGGCTGCACGGGCCCAACGCCTATGGCGTGGCCAAGGCGGCGCTGAACGCGCTCACACTGGCGCTGTCACGCGAGTTGCCTGCCCAAACTGTGAAGATAAACGCCATGTGCCCGGGCTGGGTCGCCACGCGCATGGGCGGGGCCGGCGCGCCGCGCACGCCCGAAGAGGGCGCGCAAACGGCGCTCTGGCTGGCCAATCTCGCGACGGACGGGCCGCCGGGCGGCTTCTTCCGCGATCAGAAACCCTTGGAGTGGTGAGCGCATGATTCCGGTTCTTGGATATGAGGGGCAGAAAGTGGCCGTGCTGGGGCTGGGGCGTTCGGGCCTCGCCACGGCGCGCGCGCTGAAAGCTGGCGGCGCGGAGCCGCTCTGCTGGGATGACAGCGCGGAGGCGCGCGAGAAGGCGGAAGCCGAGGGCTTTGCCTGCGCCGATCTCTCCCGCGATGCCAGCTGGGAAGGCGTGGCCGCGCTGATCACCTCGCCCGGCATCCCGCATCTCTACCCGGAGCCGAACCGCCACATCGCCAAGGCTTGGGAGATGGGCGTGCCGGTGGACAATGACATCGGCCTGTTCTTCCGCTCCTACGCTGCCGAAAGCTGGGGCGATTTCGACACGCCCCCACGCGTGATCGCAGTGACAGGGAGCAATGGCAAATCCACCACCTCGGCGCTGATCCACCACATCTTGCGCGAAGCCGGAAAGCCGACGCAGCTTGCAGGCAACATCGGCCGTGGCGTGCTGGATATTGATCCACCGCAGGATGGCGAGGTGGTGGTGCTGGAACTGTCGAGCTACCAGACGGATCTGGCCCGCGCGTTGACACCGGATATTGCCGTCTTCACCAATCTCTCGCCCGATCATCTGGATCGCCACGCGGGCATGGGCGGCTACTTCGCCGCCAAGCGTCGGCTCTTTGCTGAAGGCGGCCCCGACCGTGCGGTGATTGGCGTCGACGAGGCCGAAGGGCGCTATCTGGCCAACCAGATGGCGCAGGGTGCGGCCGATGACCGGGTGATCCGGGTCTCCGCAGAAAGCAAGCTTGCCGGCCCCGGCTGGTCCGTCTTCGCACGCAAAGGGTTTCTCTCGGAGATGCGCAAGGGGCGTCAGGTGGCCGCGATCGACCTGCGCGCCATCAAGGGCCTGCCGGGCGCGCACAACCACCAAAACGCCTGCTGCGCCTATGCCGCCACACGTGCACTGGGGATCGCGCCTAAGCTGATCGAACAAGCCTTCCAAAGCTTCGAAGGCCTGCCGCACCGCTCCCAGATCGTGGCCGAGATTGGCGGCGTGACCTTCGTAAACGACAGCAAGGCCACCAACGTGGACAGTGCCGAAAAAGCGCTGCAGGCCTTTGACAACATCCGCTGGATCGCCGGCGGTCTTGGGAAAGAGGGCGGCATCGAGGCCCTGAGGGGCGCGCTCGGCAAGGTGCGCAAGGCCTACCTGATCGGCTTTTCCGCCCGCGACTTCGCGCTCCAGATCAGCGACACGCCGCATGAGATCTGTGAAACCATGGAGGCGGCCGTCGCCCGCGCCGCCGCGGAAGCCGAACCCGGGGATACAGTGCTGCTGGCCCCTGCCGCCGCCAGCTTTGATCAGTTCCCCAACTTCGAGAAGCGCGGCGAGGCCTTCATGTCGGCCGTCGCGCAGCTGAAAGGGTAAGGCGAGGGAGGCTCTGCCCCCGCCGCCTTCGGCGACTCCCCCGAGATATTTTTAGAACAAAGTGGGGCCCCATCTTCTGACCGGAAATATCCCGGGGTGCGGGGCAGAGCCCCGCGATCTAACGCTGGGGATCCTGCGGGACACGGGATTTGAGCGCGGCGAAGGCGCCCGAGGCGATCGCGTCGGGGTGGGTGACGCCCAGCTGCGTGGGGATGCGGGGCAGGCCGAGGATCTGGCTCATCACCAATCGATGGGTGCCGCCCCCGCCGAAGATGGGCATTCCGTCGCGGCCCACGTGCATGGTGATGCCGCCCTTTTCCCGCAGAGATCCGCCCTTGAGCTGGCGGCGGGATTTCAGCTGGCCCGTGGCCTTCATATCCTCGAAAGTTCGCTGCAGGGCGTCGTAACGGCGGATCATGCCTTCGCGGGTCTTGATGCCATCGCCGTGGCCGTAGGTCTCGATCGCGGTCATCAGGAAGTCATGGGCGCCGCAGTCCTCCCAACTGAGGCCGTCCACGAAATGGCGGTGCAGGTATTGGGCTTTCGGGAAATCGTTGATCCGGACTTTGGCGTCCTCCCAGTCGCCCCCCAGCACGCGGCCGCTTTCTTCCCGCTTGATCCGCCGGGTGCCCGGCACTTTGCCATGCAGCATGAATTCCACCTCACGCGGGTTTACGAAGAGTGTCTGATACATCTTCGGCGCGCCGGGCCCGCAGGTGAGGCGGTTCTTCAGGTCGCGCCCGTGCAGAACGGGCGAGAGCGCGGTGCCGATACGGAAAGCAACGGCATTCAGTGTGCGTTCGGCCTGTTTGAGCGCCGTCTGTCCGGGCATCACCGCCTCCTTTTAAAATGTAACAACTATGTAAACCTCCGGCGCCGGGCGCAAGCCGCGCCCGGTAGGCCAACTGCAAATGTCGATCTCGCGACTAGCGCGGGCAGGTTTTTCCGGCTACACTTTGGCCCAGACCCGGAAAACGGGCGGTACGAGAGGCAGAATTGGGCGGTTTCCCATGACGGAAATGGTGTATGGCGCGGCTCCCGTGAAGAGCGGCGAGCCGGTACTTCCGAAATGGTGGCGGACGGTGGACAAGTGGTCGCTGTCTTTCATCCTGTTGTTGTTTGTGATCGGATTGCTGCTGGGGCTTGCGGCCTCGGTGCCGCTGGCCGAGCGCAACGGGCTTTCGCAATATCATTATGTACAGCGGCAGCTTGTCTTTGGCGGCATGGCGCTTTCGGTGATGTTTGTTGTCTCTACCTTCACGCCCGTCATGGTGCGCAGGCTTGGGGTGATGTGTTTCTTCGCAGCCTTCGCGGCCCTTCTGTTGTTGCCGTTCTTCGGCACCGATTTCGGCAAGGGCGCGGTGCGCTGGTATTCGCTGGGCTTTGCCTCCGTGCAGCCGTCGGAGTTTCTGAAACCCGTTTTCGTGATCATGGCGGCCTGGCTGATGGCCGCCAGCCAGGAAATCAACGGCCCCCCGGGCAAGTCGATCTCTTTCGCGCTGGTGATCACCATCGTCGGCCTTTTGGCCATGCAGCCCGATTTCGGGCAGGCCTGCCTTGTGCTCTTTGGCTGGGGCGTGATGTATTTCGTAGCCGGTGCGCCGCTCGTCCTGCTGATCGGCATGGCGCTGGCCGTGGTAGCGGCCGGAACGGTAGCCTATAACAGCTCGGAGCATTTCGCGCGCCGCATCGATGGCTTCCTGAACCCCGAAGTCGATCCCACCACCCAGATGGGCTACGCGACCAACGCCATCCGCGAGGGCGGTTTCTTTGGCGTCGGCGTGGGCGAGGGGCAGGTGAAATGGTCGCTGCCCGATGCGCATACGGATTTCATCATTGCCGTGGCGGCCGAGGAATACGGGCTGATCCTCGTGCTGATCATCATCGGCCTCTATGCCACCATCACCTTCCGCTCCCTGATGCGGCTGATGCGGGAGCGCGATCCCTTCATCCGGCTCGCAGGCACCGGCCTCGCTTGCATGTTCGGCGTGCAGGCGCTGATCAACATCGGCGTGGCGGTGCGGCTTCTGCCCTCAAAAGGCATGACGCTGCCCTTCGTCTCCTACGGTGGCTCTTCGCTTATTGCAGGCGGGCTGGCCGTCGGCATGTTGCTGGCCCTGACCCGCACGCGCCCGCAGGGCGAGATCGGCGACCACTTCCTGCGCCGGGGACACGGCGGGTGAGCGCGCCGCTTCTTGTGATCGCGGCCGGGGGCACCGGCGGCCATATGTTTCCTGCACAGGCATTGGCGGAGGCCATGCTGGATCTGGGCTGGCGGGTGAAGCTTTCGACCGACGCGCGCGGCGCGCGCTATACGGGCGGCTTCCCGGAGGCCGTGGAGATCGAGCAGATTCCTTCAGCCACGTTTGCGCGCGGCGGCATCGCGGCCAAGGCGGGCGTGCCCTTCAAGCTGGCGCGTGGCGTGATGGCGGCGATGGGCAAGATGCGCAAGGATCGTCCGGCCGTCGTGGTCGGTTTTGGCGGCTACCCGTCCTTCCCGGCCATCGCGGCGGCCTGGCTGATGCGCCTGCCGCGCATGATCCATGAGCAGAACGGCTTTCCCGGCCTTGTGAACCGCAAGTTTGCCCGCAAGGTGGATGCCTTCGCCTGTGGCATCTGGCCCACGGAACTGCCTGCGGGTGTGGAAGGCGTGCACACCGGCAATCCGGTGCGCGCCGCCGTGCTGGCGCGTGCGGGTGCGCCCTATATCGCGCCGGGCGATCATCCGATGAGCGTTCTGGTGATCGGCGGCTCTCAGGGCGCCCGCATCCTGTCGGAGGTCGTGCCGCAGGCCATGGCGCTCCTGCCCGAAGGCATCCGCCGCCACCTGCGTATCTCCCATCAGGCGCGCGCCGAGGATCTACCCGAGGTCGAGGCTTTCTACGCAGAGAATGGCATCAACGCTTACGTGCAGCCCTTCTTCACCGACATCCCGGACCGCATGGCCGAGGCCCAGCTGGTGATCAGCCGGGCGGGGGCCTCTTCGGTGGCCGATATCTCGATCATCGGGCGGCCGGCGATCCTCGTGCCTTTTGCCGCCGCCACAAACGATCACCAGAGCGCCAATGCGCGCGGGCTGGTGGAGGCGGGTGCGGCGGTGCTGATCCCCGAATCCGCCCTTGATCCCGAAGCGCTGGCAGAGCAAACAGGCGCGATCCTCGGCGACGCCCATGCTGCCAGCCAGATGGCGCAGGCCGCTTTGGGGCAGGGGCGCCCGGACGCAACGGGGCGGCTCGTGGAAATGGTGAAGGAATTGGCCGGGCAGGCACGCCACGCCCCGGCCACGTAGAAAGAGAAACAATGAGTGCAGCAACGAAACTTCCGCTGGAACTGGGCGCCATTCACTTCGTCGGGATCGGCGGGATTGGCATGTCGGGCATCGCGGAGGTGCTGCTGAACCACGGCTATACCGTTCAGGGCTCTGACCTGAAGGACAGCAAGATCACCGAGCGCCTTGCCGGGCTGGGCGCGAAGATCTTCATCGGCCAGCGCGCCGAGAACCTTCAGGATGCCGAGGTCGTGGTGATTTCTTCCGCGATCAAGCCGGGCAACCCCGAGCTCGACGCCGCCCGCGCGCAAGGTTTGCCCGTGGTGCGCCGCGCCGAGATGCTGGCCGAGCTGATGCGCCTGAAATCCAACGTCGCCGTGGCCGGCACCCACGGCAAGACGACAACCACCACGATGGTGGCCACGCTGCTGGATGCGGGCGGGATCGATCCGACCGTGATCAACGGCGGCATCATCCACGCCTATGGCTCCAACGCGCGCATGGGGCAGGGCGAATGGATGGTGGTGGAGGCCGATGAAAGCGACGGCACCTTCAACCGCCTGCCCGCAACGATTGCCATCGTCACCAACATCGATCCGGAGCATATGGAGCACTGGGGCGATTTCGACACGCTGCGCGCAGGGTTCCACCAGTTCGTTTCCAACATCCCCTTCTACGGGCTGGCCGTCTGCTGCACCGATCATCCAGAGGTGCAGGCGCTTGTGGGCCGCATTACCGACCGCCGCGTGGTGACCTTTGGCTTCAACGCGCAGGCCGATGTGCGCGCGGTGAACCTGACGTATAAGGCGGGTGTGGCGCATTTCGACATCCTGCTGCAAGGCGAAGACAGCAAGATCGAAGGCTGCACCCTGCCGATGCCGGGCGATCACAACGTCTCCAACGCGCTGTCGGCCGTGGCCGTGGCGCGCCACCTCGGCATGAAGCGCGAGGAAATCCGCGAGGCGCTGGCCAGTTTCGGCGGCGTGAACCGGCGCTTCACCAAGGTGGGCGAGATCAACGGTGTCACCATCATCGACGATTACGGCCACCATCCGGTGGAGATCGAAGCGGTGCTGAAAGCCGCGCGGCAGGCCAGCGAAGGCCGGGTGATCGCGGTGCACCAGCCGCACCGCTACTCGCGGTTGGCCTCGCTCTTTGAGGACTTCTGCACCTGTTTCAACGAGGCCGATGTGGTGGGGATTTCCGAGGTTTTCTCCGCCGGTGAGGATCCGATCCCCGGTGCGAGCCGCGATGATCTGGTGGCAGGGCTGATCCGCCACGGCCACCGCCACGCACGTGCAGTGGAAAGCGAAGAGGATCTGGAGCGGCTGGTGCGCGAGCAGGCCGCGCCGGGGGATATGGTCGTCTGCCTTGGGGCGGGCACGATTTCCACCTGGGCGCATGGGTTGCCTGCGCGCCTGAAGGATCTGGACGCAGCGTCATGAGCCCGGTGCTGCTGGCCTGCTGCCTCTGGGTTGTGGCGGCCACTGGCGTGGCCATGCTGCCCATGCGCCACCAGTTCGCACCCGGCGTGATCCTGCTGGCGCTGGCACCGGTGCTGATCGTCTGGCTGGCGCGGGCGCATGGGCTCTGGATCGGGTTGGCGGGGTTTGCGGCTTTCCTGTCGATGTTCCGCAAGCCGCTGAAATACTACGGGATTCGTGCAATGGATCGTTGGAAAGGGCGGGTGCAATGACGCCCTCGCTCATCCTTGCCTGCCTCTGGGTTGTCATCGCGAATCTGATCGCCATGTTCCCCAGCAAGCACCACCATTGGCCCGCCGCCTATGGGCTGATCGCCGTCGGTGTGCCGCTTCTGGGCTGGGTCACCTACCAGAACGGCCCCTGGATAGGATTGGCCGTTTTTGCCGCAGGGGCTTCGACTTTGCGCTGGCCGTTGCTATATTTAGGGCGCTGGATTAAACGGCAGCTCTCGCCCGCGCCGAAATAATTCTTTAACGCAACCACGTCACACAGGGCCCATGACCGGACAGAAAAACATCTTCCTGTTTGCCTTCTTCTTTGTGCTCTTCGGGGTGCAGAAGCTGGGCCATGCGCTGGCGGTGGCCGGGGCGCGGCTCTGTGCGTTTGCCGTGCGCGCGGCTCATGCCGTCTGGCATGCGATCACCGCCTTCTTCTCCTCGCTGATCGACGTGGTGACCCATGGGCGCGGGCCGAATGAAGAGCTGCAGAAGCGCAACGTGGAGTATCTGGGCTACGTCGGCTTCATGTCCTGGGCAACATCCATTGCGCTGTACATCCTCACCGCCGGGCCGCTGGGCCGCTATGTGGGGTGGTATTGGACAACCCGGATCGAGCCTTGGGCGCGCGGCTACAAATGAGCACGCTGGCCTTGCCGCAGGTGCGCGGCACCCTGCAGGAAAACCGCGCGCTGGACGGGCTCACATGGCTGCGCGTGGGCGGGCATTGCGACCTGTTCTTCCAACCCGCCGATCTTGCCGATCTGCAGGATTTCCTGAAAGCGCTTGATCCCGCCATGCCGGTGTTTCCGATGGGGGTGGGCAGCAACCTGATCGTGCGCGATGGCGGCTTGCGCGCCGCCGTGATCCGTATGGGGCGCGGCTTCAATTCCATCACGATTGAGGGCACGCGCGTGACGGCAGGCGTCGCAGCGCTGGACGCTCATGTGGCGCGCAAGGCGGCGAATGCTGGCGTGGATCTCACCTTCCTGCGCACGATCCCTGGTGCGATCGGCGGCGCGGTGCGGATGAACGCGGGCTGCTACGGCAGCTACGTGGCGGATCACTTCGTCTCGGCCAAGGCGGTGACGCGGGCAGGGGAGCTTGTGACGCTCACCGCCCAGGATCTGAATTTCCAGTACCGCCAGAGCGATCTGCCCGAGGGCTGGGTGCTGGTGGAAGCCATTTTTGAAGGCGCAGATGGCGATCCCGCCACGCTGCACGCCCGCATGGAAGAGCAACTCGCCAAGCGCGATGCGACGCAACCCACCAAGGAGCGCACCGCCGGCAGCACCTTCCGCAACCCGGCCGGGTTCAGCTCCACGGGCAAGGCCGATGACGTGCATGATCTGAAAGCCTGGAAGGTGATCGACGACGCCGGCATGCGCGGCGCGCGCATCGGCGGGGCGCAGATGTCGGAGATGCACTCCAATTTCATGGTCAACACCGGCGGTGCCACGGCGGCGGATCTTGAAAATCTGGGCGAACTCGTTCGAAAAAAGGTTTTCCAAAACAGCGGAATAACGCTAGACTGGGAAATCATGCGCGTCGGCGAACCGGCGGCAGAGTGATCGCCCGAACCGGGCGGTGTTTCACGAAAAAGACGGGCCATATCAAAAGGCCCGCGTGAACGAGGCAAAGAGTGGGCATGTCGAGCAGGACAGCCCCGACAGTTGTGGTTCTGATGGGTGGCCCTTCCGCTGAGCGGGAGGTTTCGCTGTCATCCGGGCGCGAATGCGCCGCCGCACTCCGGGGCGAGGGATTCACCGTTATCGAGCTGGACGCCGGGCCAGATCTTGCAGCGCGTCTGCAGGAGATCGGCGATTGCGTCGTTTTCAACGCGCTGCATGGCCGCTGGGGCGAGGATGGCTGCGTGCAGGGGCTGCTTGAGTGGCTCCGCATTCCCTACACCCATTCCGGCGTGCTGGCCTCTGCGCTTGCGATGGACAAGGAACGCAGCAAGGCCGCGTTCCGCGTGGCAGGCCTTCCGGTGGTAGAGAGCGTTCTGGCCCCTAAGGCCGAGGTCTCCGCCCGCCATATGCTGACCCCGCCCTATGTGGTGAAACCCAACAATGAGGGCTCCAGCGTGGGCGTCTATCTGGTGAATGAGGCCAGCAACGGCCCGCCCCAGCTCGATGACGCCATGCCCGAGGTGGTCATGGTGGAGGCCTTCGTGCCGGGCCGCGAGTTGACCGTCACTGTGATGGGCGATCAGGCGCTGGCCGTGACCGACATCCTCACCGACGGCTGGTATGATTACGACGCCAAATACAAGCCCGGCGGCTCGCGACACGAGGTGCCCGCCAATATCCCCGCCGAAATCACCGAGGCCTGCCGCGATTACGCCCTGCGCGCCCATCAGGTGCTCGGCTGCCGGGGCGTTTCGCGCACCGATTTCCGCTGGGATGAGGCCAAGGGCCTTGCCGGGCTTTTCCTGCTGGAAACCAATACCCAGCCGGGCATGACGCCCACCTCGCTTTCGCCCGAACAGGCGCAGCACGCAGGGTATAGCTTTGGCACATTCTGCCGCTGGATGGTGGAGGATGCCTCATGCGACCGTTGAGCGGCTTTGCCCGCAACGCCCCCCAACAGCCCGTCGCGCCGCGCGATCCGGCCCCAAGCCGCGCGGCCTACCGGATGCAGCGGCTCTGGCTCACGCCTTCGTTTCGCAAGTTCACCATGGTCGGCCTGCCGATCCTGTGCGTCGCCCTTGGCGGCGCTGTGTTCTTTGCCGGGCAGGAGCGCCGCGACGCGGTGAGCGGCAAGATCGCCGAAATCCGCCGCAGCGTGGCCGAGCGGCCTGAATTCATGGTCAATCTGATGGCCATCGACGGCGCCTCCATCGAGGTGAGCGAAGACATCCGCGAGATCCTGCCTGTCGATTTCCCGATTTCCTCCTTCGATTTGGATCTGGAATCCATGCGCCAGACGGTGGAGGGGCTCGATGCCGTGGCGCGCGTGGATCTGCGTATCCGCCCCGGCGGTATCCTGCAGGTGGAGATCGAAGAGCGCGTGCCGGCAGTTGTCTGGCGCGGGCGTGACGCCATTGAAATTCTGGATCACGAAGGCCACCGCGTGGCCCATCTCGTGGCGCGGGCACAGCGGCCCGACCTGCCGCTGGTGGCGGGCGACGGGGCCAATGCGGCGGTGCCCGAGGCGCTTGCGGTGCTGAAGGCCGCCGAGCCGATTGCCGATCGCATGCGCGGCCTCGTGCGCATGGGCGAGCGGCGCTGGGATCTGGTGCTGGATCGCGGGCAGCGCATCCTGCTGCCCGAAGAGCGTCCGGTGCAGGCTTTGGAGCGGGTTATCGCGCTGAACAAGGTGCAGGATCTGCTGGCGCGCGATCTGGTGGCGATTGATATGCGGAACGAGAAGCGGCCCACGCTTCGGCTGTCTAAACCGGCGGCCGATGAACTGCGGGAAGCCAAGCTCCAGCAAATGGGAGTGAGCAGGAATGAGTGACCTTTACGCACAGCAGCGCGCGATGCGCAACATGCGCCAGGCGGCGATGCAACGGGGGGTGATCGCCATCCTCGACGTGGGCACCTCCAAGATCGGCTGCCTCGTGTTGCGCTTTGATGGCCCGGCGGAATTTTCGGAATCCGATGGCGTCGGCAGCATGGCGGGGCAATCGAGCTTCAGGGTGATCGGAGCGGCCACAACGCGCTCGCGCGGGGTGCGGCTGGGTGAAGTGGACACGCTGCAGGAAACCGAACGCGCGATCCGCACCGTGGTGCAGACGGCGCAGAAAATGGCCAATGTGCGGGTGGATCACGTGATCGCCTGCCTCTCCGGCGCGCGGCCGCGCTCCTACGGGCTGGCGGGCGCGATTGAATTGCATGACGACGTGGTGAAAGGGCAGGACGTGGCGCGCGTGCTGGCGGCTTGTGACGTGCCCGACATCGGGCCGGGCCGCGAGGTGCTGCACGCTCAGCCGGTGAATTTCGCGCTGGATCACCGCAGCGGGCTGAGCGATCCGCGCGGGCAGGTGGGCAACCGCCTTGCCACCGACATGCATCTGCTCACGGTGGACGGCGCGGCGATACAGACGCTGCTGCATTGCATCAAGCGCTGCGATCTGGAGGTCGCCGGGCTGGCCTCCTCGGCTTATGTCTCGGGCATCTCCTCGCTGGTGGAAGACGAGCAGGAGCTGGGTGCGGCCTGTATCGATCTCGGGGGTGGCACCACCGGGATGTCCATCTTCATCAAGAAACACATGATCTACGCCGACAGCGTCCGGCTGGGCGGCGACAGCGTGACCTCGGACATCTCCAAGGGGCTGCAGATCCCGCTCACGCAAGCCGAGCGCATCAAGACGGTGCACGGCGGCGTGGTGGCCACGGGCATGGATGATCGCGAGATGATCGACATCGGCGGCGATTGCGGCGACTGGGAGCGCGACCGGCGCACGGTGAGCCGGGCGGAGCTGATCGGCATCATGCGCCCGCGCGTGGAGGAGATCCTTGAAGAGGTCCGGGAGCGTCTGGACGCGGCGGGCTTTGAGCATCTGCCCAGCCAGCAGATCGTTCTGACGGGTGGCGGCAGCCAGATTCCGGGGCTTGATGGGCTTGCCTCCAAGATCCTTGGCCAGCAGGTGCGCTTGGGCCGCCCCCTGCGCGTGCAGGGCCTGCCGCAGGCAGCCACCGGCGCGGCGTTTTCCTCTTCCGTGGGGCTCTGCCTCTTCGCGGCGCATCCGCAGGACGAATGGTGGGATTTCGAGATCCCCAACGACCGTTATCCGGCACGTTCGCTCAAGCGGGCGGTGAAGTGGTTCAGGGATAACTGGTAACCCCTACATTTCGTATCCCCGGCGAAATCTCGCGAATCGAAGGAATTTCCCTGCCATATTTGGCGGGGAATCTGCGTTTTTTTAATGACGTTTCGGAAAACTGTGGATAGAATTGGTGCAGAACAGGCACAAAATGCCGGAGAAAACCGGTCCTCGAAATTAACAGGCGGACAGACCAATGACATTGAATCTCACCATGCCAGAGCATGAAGAGTTGAAGCCCCGGATTACGGTATTCGGCGTCGGTGGGGCGGGCGGCAATGCCGTCAACAACATGATCGAAAAAGAGCTCGACGGCGTGGAATTCGTCGTGGCCAACACCGATGCGCAGGCGCTGCAGCAGAACAAGGCTCCGGCCCGCATCCAGATGGGTGTGAAGGCCACCGAGGGCCTCGGTGCCGGCGCACGCCCCACGGTGGGCGCGGCAGCCGCTGAGGAAACCATCGAAGAGATCGTGGATCACCTCGCAGGCGCGCATATGTGCTTCATCACTGCCGGCATGGGCGGCGGCACCGGCACCGGTGCGGCCCCGATCATCGCGCAGGCCGCACGCGAGTTGGGCGTTCTCACCGTGGGCGTGGTGACGAAACCCTTCCAGTTCGAAGGCGCTAAGCGCATGCGTCAGGCCGAGGAGGGCGTCGAGGCGCTCCAAAAGGTCGTCGACACGCTGATCATCATTCCGAACCAGAACCTGTTCCGCCTCGCCAACGAGAAAACCACCTTCACCGAGGCCTTCTCGATGGCCGATGACGTGCTCTATCAGGGTGTGAAGGGCGTGACGGACCTGATGGTCCGTCCGGGCCTGATCAACCTCGATTTCGCCGACGTCCGCGCCGTGATGGACGAGATGGGCAAGGCCATGATGGGCACCGGAGAAGCCTCTGGCGAGGATCGCGCCGTTCAGGCCGCCGAGAAGGCCATCGCCAACCCGCTGCTGGACGAGATCTCCCTGCGCGGTGCGCGCGGTGTGCTGATCAACATCACCGGCAGCCACGATCTGACCCTGTTCGAACTGGACGAAGCCGCCAACCGCATCCGCGAGGAAGTGGATCCGGACGCCAACATCATCGTCGGCTCCACGCTGGATCCCTCGATGGACGGCACGATGCGCGTCTCTGTTGTGGCCACCGGTATCGACGCCGCCGCCAAGACCGACGACATGCCGATGCCGCGCCGCCGCCTGGCCGAGCCGCTCGCACCGGCTGCCGAGGTCGCGGAAGAAGAGGCTGTCGCCATGGAAGCCGCTCCGGTTGCCGCCGAAGTCGCCGTGGAAGAGCCCACGCTCTTTGGCGATATGAACGCGCAGGAGTTTGCCGCCAACGAGCAGGCCGAAGACATCTTCGACGATCTGGACGATAGCGATGAGCTGCCGCCGCCGGCCTACCAGCCGCAGCAGCGTCAGCCGCAATTCCAGCAGCCTCAGGCACATCAGCCGCAGGCCCGCCAGCCGGAAGCGCCGCGTGCCTCGCTGGAAACCCCGGCGCAGGATTTCGTTGCCCCGCGTGCCCCGGCACCGGGCACGCCGTCGCCGGAAGCGCTGGCCCGCCTGCGCGCCGCCGTGGCGAAATCGCCCGAGGCCGCACCGCGCCCGGCAGCCGCACCGCGCCCCGCTCCGGCTCCGGCCGCCGAGAAGCCGCGTTTTGGCATCAACAGCCTCATTGGCCGCATGACGGGCCACGGCGAAGGCCCGGCCCAGAGCCCGGCGCGCCAGCAGCCGCCGATGCACTCCTACGAGGAGGAAAACGAGGCCGATCCCGAGCAGGACCGCATCGAGATCCCCGCCTTCCTGCGGCGTCAGGCGAACTGATTTCTTTGTGACGTTAAGTCACAATTCAGGAACTACCTCCAGAAAGGGCCGGCCATGTGCCGGCTCTTTTGCTTTGATTACATGAGGTTATGCGCTGATAGCGCAAACGCCGGCAAAAATCCGCGCATTGTGAATCTTCATGTTTCAGACGGTTACAATGTTTGAGTTGTGAATATGAGCGCCCGCCTCTACTTCGAGGGTGCCGGACGAGAGCAGAACCAGGCCGCGCCCCTGACGCGCAGCCGAAAGAGCCATAAGTGCCGGCGGCAACCTTGGGTGACCACGTGCAAACCACGATCAAATCCGCTGTCCAGTTTAAAGGTGTGGGCCTCCATTCGGGCGCACCTGTTCGCATGACCGTGCATCCGGCCTCGGCCGAATACGGCATCTGGTTCCGGCGCACTGATCTGGATTTCGAACCGATGATCCCGGCCCTGTGGGACGCGGTCGGCGAGGCACGCCTCTGCACCCGTATCGACGGCCCCTCGGGCGCCTCGGTGCAAACCATCGAACATATCATGGCCGCGCTTGCGGGCTGTGGCATCCAGAACGCCCTGATCGAGATCGACGGCCCCGAAGTGCCGGTGATGGACGGAAGCTCCGCCCATTTCGTGCAGGCGCTGCTGGCCGCTGGCGTACGCAAGCTGGATGCACCGGTGCGCGCGATCCGCGTTCTGAAGCCGGTGGAATACCGAGAGGGCGAGGCTTTCGCCCGGCTTGAGCCGTCCGAGACCTTCCTGATCGATTTCCACATCGATTTCGAAGACGCCGCCATCGGCCGTCAGGACAAGGTGCTGAACATGGCCAACGGCGCTTTCGTGCGCGAGTTGAGCGACAGCCGCACCTTCTGCCGCCAGTCTGACATCGAGGTGATGCGCGCCAATGGTCTGGCCCTTGGCGGCTCGCTGGAAAACGCCGTTGTGGTGGATGGGGCCGAAGTGCTCACACCGGGTGGCCTGCGCCACAAGGATGAAGCCGTGCGCCACAAGATGCTGGACGCGCTTGGCGATCTGGCCCTAGCTGGGGCACCGCTTCTGGGCCGCTACGTGGGCCACCGCGCAGGGCACATGATGACGAACCAGCTGCTGCGCAAGCTCTTTGCCGATCCCACCGCTTTCGAGATGGTCACCTGCGACACCCAGATGGCGCTGCGGCTGCCGGGCGTGGGCGTGCATAAGGCCGACGTGCCCCTTCATGCCTGAGCCGCGCAGATTTGCGCGCAAAGGCGTTTTGCCCCGCATTTTTCTGTGCTAGGAACAACCTCAATCAGGGGGTGGCACACCGCCTCCGCAGAGGGAATTACAGGATAGGGGCTACATGACTCGCGTCAGGTCTCGGGCAGCAAAAGCTCTTCTTCTCGCATCCGTCACGCTTTTGGTGGCCTGCAGCCGCCTTGGCATCGGCGGCGGCTCCGGCACGGAAGACGTTGCCATCGAAAGCCTCGATGCCGAAACGATCTTCAAACAGGCCGAATTCCAGCTTGCCGCAAACAACCCTGATGAAGCGGCGGTGCTCTTTGGCGAGATCGAGCGGCTCTATCCCTATTCCGAATGGGCCAAGCGCGGGCTGATCATGCAGGCCTTCGCCTACCATCAGGATCGCGACTACGACAACAGCCGCTCCTCGGCGCAGCGCTACATCGATTTCTACCCGGCGGACGAGGATGCCGCCTACGCGCAGTATCTTCTGGCGCTCAGCTACTACGATCAGATCGACGCCATCGGCCGTGATCAGGGCCTGACCTTCCAGGCGCTGCAGGCCCTGCGCACGGTGATCGAGCGGTATCCGGACAGCGAATACGCCCGCTCCGCCATCCTGAAGTTCGATCTGGCCTTCGATCACCTTGCCGCCAAGGAGATGGAAGTGGGCCGCTACTACCTGAAGCGCGGCCATTACTCCGCTGCCATCGCCCGTTTCCGGGTGGTCGTGGAGCAATTCCAGACGACAACCCACACACCCGAGGCGCTCTATCGCCTGATCGAGGCTTATCTCTCGCTCGGCCTCGTGCAGGAAGCCCAGACGGCGGGCGCGATCCTCGGCTACAACTTCCAGTCCACCGATTGGTACGAGGACGGCTACAAGCTGCTGACGCAACAGGGCGTGGAGCCCGGGCTGTTCTCCGACGGCTGGCTGCGGCAGGTCTATCGCCAGATGATCAAGGGCGAATGGCTCTGATCGACGGCAGGGGTGTGGCCTGATGCTGCGGGCGCTGGATATCCGCGACATGCTGATCATCGACCGGCTGGAGCTTGCCTTCCAGCCGGGCCTCAACGTGCTCACGGGTGAAACCGGGGCAGGGAAATCCATCCTGCTGGATTCGCTTGGCTTCGTGCTGGGCTGGCGTGGCCGGGCCGAACTGGTGCGCGCTGGGGCCGAGAAGGGCGAGGTGACGGCAGAGTTCGAACTGGCCCCCGGCCACCCGGCGCTGGCCGTTCTGGAAGAGGCGGGGCTGCCGGTGGAAGGCGGAGAGCTGATCCTGCGCCGCACCAACACGAAAGACGGGCGCAAGACGGCCTTCATCAATGACCGCCGCGCCTCGGGCGAGGTGCTGCGGCAGGTCTCCGAAACGCTGGTAGAGCTGCATGGCCAGAACGATGATCGCGGCCTGCTGAACGCCCGTTCTCATCGTGGCCTGCTGGACCGTTACGCGGAATGCGAAGCCGAGATCGCCGAGGTGCGCGCCGCCTGGGCTGCCGTGCGGACCGCACGCAAGGCGCTGGAGGAGGCGGAAGCCGAACTGGCCGAGGTGCAGGCCGAGGAAGATTTCCTGCGCCACGCCGTGGCCGAATTGGACAAGCTCAACCCGGAGCCGGGGGAAGACGGAACGCTGGACGTGCGCCGCCGGCAGATGCAGGCCGCCGAGAAGATCCGCGAAGACATCGCCCGCGCCCATGCCGCCCTTGGCTACGAGGGCGCGGAATCCATGCTCAACGACGCCAGCCGCTGGCTTGAAGGCGCTTCCGGGGAGGCGGCTGGCGGGCTGGAAGAGGCGCTTGCCGCCTTGGGCCGCGCCATGGCGGAACTGGGCGAGGCGCAGCAGGCCGTTGAGGGGTTTCTGGACGGCCTCTCGTTTGATCCTTACGAGCTGGAGCAGGTCGAGGAGCGGCTCTTCGCGATCCGCGGCCTTGCTCGCAAGCACGGCGTACAACCCGACGATCTGGGTGGGTTTGCCGAAGGCCTGCGCGCCCGGCTGGAGGCGCTGGATCAGGGCGGTGCGAACATCGGCAAACTGCGCGCAGCGCTTGTCGCTGCGGAGCTTCACTACACATCCTGCGCCGAGGTGTTGACCGGCCTGCGCCGCAAGGCGGCAAGCGCGCTCGACGCGGCGATGGCGGCGGAACTCGCCCCGCTCAAGATGGAGCGCGCAGTGTTCACCACCGAAGTTACGCTCGGCTCCGCAGGCCCGGACGGTGTGGACGAGGTGGCCTTTGTTGTGGCCACCAACCCCGGCGCGCCTGCGGGGCCGCTGAACAAGATCGCCTCCGGCGGGGAGCTTTCACGTTTCCTGCTGGCGCTGAAGGTCTGCCTGACGAAGGACTCCTCCGATCGCACCATGATCTTTGACGAGATCGATCGGGGCGTGGGCGGGGCAACCGCTGATGCCGTCGGCCGCCGTCTTGCTGCGCTGGCGGGGCAAGGGCAGGTTCTGGTCGTCACCCACTCGCCGCAGGTGGCCGCGCTTGGGGGGCACCACTGGCGGGTGCAGAAAACGGTCGAGGGCGCGCAGACGCTCTCTGAAGTGGTGCCGCTGGCCTCGGATGAGCGCGTGGACGAGATCGCGCGGATGATTTCGGGCGACCGGATCACACCGGAAGCCCGCGCGGCGGCACAGGCGCTTTTGGCCGGATAATCAAACAGAGTTGAGTGGCCGCCCAGGTGGGTGCGGAACGCGCCCACCCGGGGGTGGGCGGGCGCGGCCTGCCGCTTGCGCGACGGGCATTTTAACTCCCCAGCGCTCGACGAACGATATGCGGCTGCCCACCCGGGCAACCTCTTCGCGCCTAATTCCGCTGCACCAGTTTACCGGGGTTCAGGATATTCGTCGGATCGAGCGCCGCCTTGATGTCCCCCATCACCCCCCAGGCCTCGCCATGCTCGCGCGGCATATAGGCCAGCTTGCCCACGCCCACGCCATGCTCCCCCGTCACCGTGCCCTCCATCTCCAGCGCGCGTTCCGTCATCCGGGCCGAGAGCCGCAGGGCCTCTTCCAGTTCCGTTGCATTGCCGGGCTCCACCAGCAGCACGGCGTGGAAATTCCCATCCCCCACATGGCCCAGAATCGGGCCCTCCAGCGGGCTTTCGGCAATATCGGCGCGGGTGGCCTCCACGGCTTCGGCGAGCCGGGAGATCGGCACGCAGACATCCGTAACCAGCGCCGTCGCCCCCTTACGCAGGCCGAGGCAGGCGTAGTAGGCGTTGTGGCGCAGCGCCCAGAGCGCGTTGCGTTCTTCAGGCTTGCTGGACCAAGCAAAATCGCTGCCGCCGAACTCCGCCACCAGTTCCCCAAGCCGCTCGGCATCCTCCGCCACGCTGGCTGGCGAGCCGTGAAATTCGACCAGCAGATGCGGTTTCTCCGGCATCTCACGCCCGGCGTAAAGGTTGAACGCCCGCGCGGTGGCGGAATCCACGAATTCGATCCGCGCCATGGAAATCCCGCTCTGGATCGTGGCGATCACGGTTTCCACGGCGGCTTCCACGCTTTCAAACGCGCAGATTGCGGAGGAAATCGCCTCCGGTTGGCCGCGCAGGCGCAGGGTCAGCTCGGTGATGATGCCCAGCGTGCCCTCGCTGCCCACGAAAAGCCCCGTCAGATCGTAACCGGCCGAGGACTTGCGCGCCCGCGTGCCGGTGCGGATCACCCGTCCATCCGCCAGCACCACCTCGAGCCCGATCACATTGTCGCGCATGGTGCCATAGCGCACGCTCGTGGTGCCCGACGCGCGGGTCGCGGCCATGCCCCCGAGCGAGGCATTGGCGCCGGGATCGACCGAGAAGAACAGCCCCGTGGCGCGCAGCTCTGCGTTCAGCGCCTCGCGGGTGACGCCGGGCTGCACCACCGCATCCATATCCTCAGGGTGCACGGCCAGCACCCGGTTCATCCGCGACAGATCCAGCGAAATCCCGCCGCGCAAGGCAAGCGCATGACCTTCCAGCGAGGTGCCCGTGCCCCAGGCCACCACCGGGCAGCCCTGCGCATGGCAGACCGCCAGAATCTTGCTCACCTCGCCGGTGTTTTCCGGATAGGCGACCGCATCTGGTAACATGTTGTTAAAATGCGTTTCACTGCGCCCATGTTGGGCCAGATCGCCCTTGGATCGGCTCAGGCGATCGCCTAGGAGTGGGAAAAGTTCGGAGATCGCGGCCTCGATCGTCATGGGGCGTTCCTTGCGCGGTGATGTCCGATGGCACCCTAGGCGAGGCGCGCCGCGAGGGAAAGCCGGAGCCAAGCGCGCGCGAGCGAAAGGGGTGCGCCAGTCATGGCCGAACCCGAAGCCAACCCGATTGCGCGGCAGGTGAATGCCGCCGCCATTGCCTGCCGGGACGGCTGGGCCGTGCTGCGCCGCAAGGGGCCGGGGGAGTTCCAGTTCTGGTTCATCGCGCTCTTGGTCGGGATCGCGGGGGGCTATGCCGCCGTGGGCTTTCGCATCGCCATCGCGGAGCTTCAGACGCTGGTGTACGGCACCGATGATGTGGGCGGGCTTCATACGCTTGTGGGCAGCCTGCCGTGGTACATCGTGCTCTGTGTGCCAATCCTTGGCGGGCTGGCCGTGGGCATCATTCTCAACGCGTTCACCTCCGATGGCCGGGTGCGTTCGGTGGCCGATGTGATCGAAGGGGCTGCGCTTTACGATGGGCGCGTCGAACGCCGCGCCGGGATCGCTTCGGCACTGGCCTCGTTGATCACCCTCTCCACCGGCGGCTCAACGGGGCGGGAAGGGCCGGTGGTGCACCTTGCGGGCGTGATTTCCACCTGGGTGAGCAACCGCATCCATGCCAATGGCGTAACGGGGCGCGATCTTCTGGGCTGCGCCGTGGCTGCTGCCGTTTCGGCGAGTTTCAACACCCCCATCGCTGGCGCGCTCTTCGCGTTGGAAGTTGTGCTCCGCCACTTCGCTGTCCATGCCTTTGCCCCCATCGTGATTGCCTCCGTGGCGGGCACCGTGGTGAGCCGGTTGCATTATGGCGATGTGACCGAATTCGACCTGCCGGTGCTCAACGCGCTGGCCTTCTACGTGGAGCTTCCGGCCTTCCTGATCCTCGGATTGGTAAGCGGACTTGTGGCGGTCGCCTTGATGAAATCGATCTTTTTCGCGGATGATCTGGGCAGTTCCCTGCAGGCACGCTTGCACATACCCAACTTTTGCCGCCCGGCGCTCTCTGGCGCCATGCTCGGCGCGATTGCCATCTGGTTTCCCCATATCATCGGCGTCGGCTATGAGACGACCGTCGCCGCGCTCTCTGGCAATCTGCTCTTGGGCAGTGCTGTCGTCTTCGCCGTGGTCAAGACGGCCGCCGTCTCGATCACCATGGCCGGGCGCATGGGCGGCGGGGTGTTTTCCCCTTCGCTGATGATCGGCGCGCTGACGGGGCTCGCCTTCGGCATCGTCGCCACGGGGATCCTGCCCGACGTCTCCGGCTCCGAAACGATCTACGCGCTCGCGGGCATGGGGGCGGTGGCCGCGGCGGTGCTGGGCGCGCCGATTTCCACCACGCTCATTGTCTTCGAGCTGACCGGTGATTGGCAGACGGGCCTTGCGGTGATGGTCGCCGTGTCGCTCTCCACCGCGCTTGCAAGCCGCCTCGTGGCGCGCTCCTTCTTCCTCACCCAGCTGGAAAATCGCGGCGTGCATCTGGCGGCGGGGCCGCAGGCCTATCTGCTCGCCACCTTCGGCGTGGGCAAGCTGATGCGGCCCAAGGGGGCGGACTCCGCCGCGCCGGAAGACAAATGCTGGGATCTGGTAGAGCAGGGCACCTACCTCAACGAAAGCGCCACGCTGGAGGCCGCCATGCCGATCTTCGAGGCCACCCGCGTGGGCTTCATCCCCATCGTGAAGCTGCGTGGAGAGGGCCAGCCGCCCGAACTGCTGGGCGCGCTCTTCCATGTGGACGCCCTGCGGGTCTTCAACCGCGCGCTTGCGGCCACGGCGGCAGAAGAGCACTCCTAACCAGAAAAACACCCGCCGCGTGGTGAACGGGGCGGGTGCTTTTTCCGGAGGCGAAGAGGCAGCTCAGAGCTGCTCAACGGTGACCTTGTTTGGGTAGAAGGCGAGGTATTCGCGGATCGCTTCCACCTCGGGCTTCGGATCCTCATAGCTCCAGCCGGCCTCTTCGATGATGCCGCTCTTGGCGTGGATCGCGTAGTAGCTCGCCGTGCCCTTATGCGGGCAGACTGTTGTTTTATCGGTCTTTTCCAGAAAGGCCATCGCGATGTCATCGCGCGGGAAGTAGATCACCGGCGGGTAATCGCCTTCCTTCAGTTCCAGCGCGCCGATGGTTTCGGCCAGAACCGCGCCACCGGCCCGAACGACCCAGGTGCCCGGCACCGGGGCGATGGTGATGTAGTCGGCCATGGTGTTTCCTTTTGATAGGGGAATCGGTTTGGCCACAGGTTAGTGGGGTTTCGCCGCTTCCGTAAGCGTCAGATGGGCGCACAGGCCTTGGCGAGCCATTCCGCTGCGTCCGGTTCCAACCTGGGCGCTAGCCGCGCGAGGATTTCGGCATGATAGGCGTTGAGCCAGGCGCGTTCGTCACCGCTCAGCATTCCGGCCGCCACCGGCCGCCTGTCGATCGGCACCCAGGTGAGGGTCTCGAAATCGAGCATGTCGCGCCCGTCGCCAAGGGCCTCGGCCTCCTGCACCACGATCAGGTTCTCGATGCGGATGCCGAAAGCGCCCTCGCGGTAATAACCCGGCTCGTTGGAGAGGATCATCCCCGGCTCAAGCTTCACATGGCTGATGCGCGAAATGCGCTGCGGGCCTTCGTGCACGCTCAGGTATACGCCCACGCCGTGGCCGGTGCCGTGATCGAAATCCTGCCCCGCCAGCCAGAGCGGATAGCGCGCCAGCGGATCCAGATCGCGGCCCGCGAGCCCGCGCGGAAACCGCACGCGGGAGATGGCAATCATGCCCTGCAATACGCGGGTAAAGCAGGCTTTTTGCTCTTCCGTCACCGGGCCTGTCGCGATGGTGCGGGTGATGTCTGTGGTGCCGTCCACATATTGGCCGCCGGAATCCAGCACCAGCATGTCGCCGGGCGTGATGGCGCGGTTGGAGCCCTCCGTCACGCGGTAATGCATGATGGCCCCGTTCGGCCCCGCACCGGCGATGGTTTCAAAGCTGATCTCGCGCAGGGCGTTGTCGGCGCGGCGGAAGGCTTCGAGCTTTTGCACAACGTCGATCTCGCTGAGCCCGCCCTTTGGCGCCTCCGCATCGAGCCACGCGAGGAAGCGCACCATGGCCACCGCGTCGCGCAGATGGGCTTCGCGCGTGCCTGCGATCTCGGCGTCGTTCTTGCAGGCCTTGGGCAGGATGCAGGGGTCTGTCTCGTAGACGATCTCCACCCCGGCGTCGGCAAGAATGCGGCTGACTTCCAGTGGCGCGGAGGCTTTGTCCACGCGCACGGGGCCGGTGAGATTTGCGAGGAAGGGGGCGAAGGCGTCCTGCGGGTAGCAGGTCACGAGGGGTCCGAAGAGATCGGCGAGATCCACGAGCTTTTCGGGATCCATGAAGAGGGCGACGCGGCCGTCGGAAAACAGCACGCAGAAGCCCTGCGCGATGGGATTGCGGGGGATGTCGCTGCCGCGGATGTTCAAGAGCCAGCAGAGCGAATCCGGCAGGGTGATCAGCGCGGATTTCTGCCCGGCTTTCAGCAGGCCCTCGGCAAGGCGTTCACATTTGCTTTCGGCGGTTTCGCCAGCGTTTTCAAGCGGCTGCGCGAAGGCTTTGCCTTGCGGGCGCGCCGGGCGGCCCTCCCAGATCGCGTCCACCAGATTGCGGCAGGGCACGAGGCTGATGCCGGTGCCGTCCAGATCGGCTTCGATCGCCGCGATCTCGCCAGCGGTGTGCAGCCAGGGGTCAAAGCCGACGCGCCCGCCATCCGGCAGCTGCTCGGCCAGCCAGGGGCCGGGCTGGGTTTCGGGCCAAGGCACGGGCGTGAAGGCTTGGGTATCAACCTGCTGGCGCACCTGCACCCGGTAGCGGCCATCGATGAACACGCCAGCCACATCCGTAAGCGCAATGCAGAAGCCGGCCGAGCCGGTGAAACCGGTGAGCCAGGACAGCCGCTCATCGCAGGGGGCGACGTATTCGCCCTGATGCACGTCGGCGCGCGGCACGAGGAAGCCGGTAAGCCCCTCAGCGGCCAGTTCGGCGCGCAGGCGGGCAAGGCGCGGCGGGCCTTGCTCGGGGCGGGAGGTGGCGGTGAAGGTCTGGAACATGGCCGTTGGTCCTTCGCGATGTCGGAAATGAGGGAGCGCCGGGCCATGGGGCGGCCCGGCACGGCGCGCGATCAGCTCGCGCGTTTCAGGCCCATCACCTTGGCACGGGCGCGGGGATCGCTGTCAAAGAGAGCGGCGAGCTGTTCTGTCATCGCGCCGGCCAATTGTTCGACATCTGTAATCGTCACGGCGCGTTGGTAGTAGCGCGTCACGTCGTGGCCGATGCCGATGGCCAGAAGCTCCACCTGTTTCTTCTTCTCCACCATGGCGATCACGTCGCGCAGGTGTTTTTCGAGGTAATTCGCAGGGTTGACCGACAAAGTTGAGTCATCCACCGGGGCCCCGTCGCTGATCACCATGAGGATCTTGCGTGCCTCGGGGCGGCCCACCATGCGGCGGTGCGCCCATTCGAGCGCCTCGCCGTCGATGTTCTCTTTCAGCAAGCCCTCTTTCATCATCAGCCCCAGATTGGGGCGCGTACGGCGCATCGGGGCGTCGGCCTGCTTGTAGATGATGTGGCGTAGATCGTTGAGGCGGCCGGGCTGCTGCGGGCGGCCATCGGCGAGCCATTTCTCGCGGCTCTGCCCGCCTTTCCACGCCCGCGTGGTGAAGCCGAGAATTTCCACCTTCACCTGGCAGCGCTCCAGCGTGCGGGCCAGAACATCGGCGCAGATCGCGGCGATGGAGATCGGGCGGCCGCGCATGGAGCCGGAGTTGTCCAAGAGCAGCGTCACAACGGTGTCGCGGAACTCCATGTCCTTCTCGACCTTGAAGGAGAGCGGCGTTGTCGGGTTGGCGACGACGCGCGCAAGGCGGCCTGCGTCCAGCACGCCTTCTTCCTTGTCGAACTCCCAGCTGCGGTTCTGTTGCGCCTGCAGACGGCGCTGCAGCTTGTTGGCGAGCCGCGAAACCGCGCCTTTCAGCGGTTCCAACTGCTGATCCAGATAGGCGCGCAGGCGTTCAAGCTCCTGCGGTTCGGCCAGATCCTCCGCGCGGATTTCCTCGTCGAATTCCGTGTCATAGACCTCGTAGTTCGGGTCAGCGTCCGAGATCGGGGCCGGAGGCGGCGGCTCCATCGGGGCATCGCCTTCGGGCATTTCGGCCTCGTCGCCCAGCTCCATATCGGCCAGATCATCCATCGAGACCTGCGCCTCGGCGGCATCCTGCTGCTGATCCTGGCTCTGCTCGGGGCTGGCCTCGGCCTCGTCGGTGTCGCTGTCGTCCTGACCCTGGCTGTCAGGGTTTTCCTGCTCCTCGGGCTGCTGCTCGGCATCATCGCCTGCGTCGTCGTCCTCGCCATCCGGATCTTCGCCAAGCTGATCGCCATAGCCCAGATCGCTGATGATCTGGCGCGCAAAGCGGGCGAAATTTGCCTGATCTTTCAGCGCCTTCTCCAGATTATCAAGCGTGCCGCCAGCCTGCTGTTCGATATAGCCGCGCCAGATGTCCATCACGTTCTGCGCGCCTTCGGGCAGGGCGCGGCCCGTGGCGAGGTGGCGGATCAGGTAGCCCGCGGCCACCGGCAGGGGCGCGTCGGATTGCGACTTGGCCTGCCCGTAGCCCTTGCGCTCGGCCTCATTGGCGATCTGCGCGTCGATGTTGGTGAGCGTGCCGGGCATGGCCCGCGCGCCCACCGCCTCGCAGCGGGCGTTCTCCATCGCGTTGTAGAGATCGCGCGCCATCTGGCCTTCGGGCATGAAACGGCCGTGGGTGGCGGCATCGTGAAACTTGTGGCGCAGCGCCAGCGCATCGGCGGTGCCGCGCGCGAGCATGACCTCCTGCCGGGTCATCCGGCGCGAGACCTGCGGCAGGCGCACGGAATCGCCGGTTTGGCCGGGCGGATCCACCGAATAGCTGACCGAGAGATCGGGATCGTCGGCCATCACCTTGGTGGCCTCCGCGAGCGCCTTCTTGAACGGATCTGCCGGGTTGTCGGATGTCGTCATCGGGCCTGCGCCTTCGCTTTGTCTTGCCGCATGCAACCTAGGTGGATTTTTCAGCAATGGCCAGTGGCGCGGGGCAGGATTTTGGGGGCGAAGTGGCCGTGCTCAGCTGAGCAGGAGCGCCTCGCAATCGGCGGCCAGCCGCAGCGCCGTGGACATCGCCCAGGCGGCATCCTCGGTGTCCTCGTTGAAGGTGGCGCGGGTCAGCAGAGCGGCATGGGCCATCTTGGCCTCGATCCGCATCGCCAGCACGTCCCGCCCGCGATCGGGCGGCATGAGCGCCTCCAGTATGTCGATCACGCTGTCGCGGTGGGCCATGGTGATCTCGGACGCCGCGCCGTCAAACATCCACTGGTGTTCCATCTGGGCTGACAACCGCCCGGCGCAGGTGGCAAAGAAGCGCAGCTGTTGATCGGGCGTGGCCTGAAAGGCCGGTGCCGGAGGGGCAGGGGCCAGCAGGCCGAGAAGGGCCGAAAAGGTGAGTGTTCGCACAATGCCCATGATTTGAGCCTAGGCGTGAAATTTGCGCCTGCCAATCGGGCATTGTGAAAACTTTGGCTGAAATTTCGGGAGATGCGCCCAAGTCTTGTGCGTTAGATGCCGTCTGGCACAAGGCAAGTCGCTTTCTCGCGGCCAAGATGCAAAAGAAAAGGGGCCCATCAAGGGCCCCGTTTCCAATGTTTTTTGCAGGCTCTGCCGCTTAACGCAGGCTCATGCTGGCCGCGCTTTCGGGCAGTTCCTCGTCGAAGCAGCGCTGGTAGAACTCGGCCACGGTCTGGCGTTCCAGCTCGTCGCATTTGTTCAGGAAGCTCAGGCGGAAGGCGTAGCCCACGTTGCGGAAGATCTGCGCGTTCTGAGCCCATGCGATCACGGTGCGCGGGCTCATCACGGTGGAGAGATCGCCGTTCATGAAGGCGGTGCGCGTCAGATCGGCGACGGTGACCATCTGGCTGATGGTGCGGCGGCCGCTCTCGGTGTTGTAGGTCGGGTTCTTGGCGATCACGATGGCGGTTTCGGCATCGTGGCTGAGGTAGTTCAGCGTTGCCACCAGGCTCCAGCGGTCCATCTGGCCCTGGTTGATCTGCTGGGTGCCGTGGTAGAGGCCCGTGGTGTCGCCGAGGCCAACGGTGTTGGCGGTGGCGAAAATGCGGAAATAGGGGTGCGGCTTGATCACCTGGTTCTGATCGAGCAGCGTGAGCTTGCCGTCGGTCTCCAACACGCGCTGGATCACGAACATCACATCCGCGCGGCCGGCGTCATATTCATCAAACACGATGGCGCAGCGGTTGCGCAGGGCCCAGGGCAGGATGCCCTCCTGAAACTCGGTGACCTGCTTGCCGTCCTTCAGCTTGATCGCGTCCTTGCCGATGAGGTCGATCCGGCTGATGTGGCTGTCGAGGTTCACGCGCACGGCGGGCCAGTTCAGGCGCGCGGCGACTTGTTCGATGTGGGTCGATTTACCGGTGCCGTGGTAGCCCTGGATCATCACGCGGCGGTTGTGGCTGAAGCCGGCGAGGATGGCGAGCGTGGTGTCGGGATCGAATTTGTAGGTCGGATCAAGATCCGGTACGCGGTCAGACGCTTCGGCAAACCCCTTCACGACCATGTCGGTGTCGATACCGAAAACATCGCGGACCGAAATTTCCTCGGTCGGTTTCTCATTCAAATCCATCGTGCCGTCCGCCATTGCCTAACCTACGCTCTGTCTTGCCAGCCCATGCGCCAGATCGCGCGCGGGCAGCCTGCATGTGGTGCAACATATCCGGCGCGGGCGCAAGGCCAAGTGGCAAAGCATCGCGCAGGCGTGCTGGAAATGAAAAAAGGCGGCCCGAAAGCCGCCTTTCAAAGGGAATGCCAGCCTGCAGGGCTTACTTGAAGTTGCGGCTGTCCTTGATCTGATCCCAGGCCCAGACGACCTCCTGCAGCTGTTCTTCCTGGCTGCGGTCCCCACCGTTCATATCGGGGTGGAGCACCTTGATGAGCGCCTTGTACTGCTTGCGCACCTCGGCCTTCGTCATCGTGTCCTTGGCTTCGAGAATCTCGATCGCGCGGCGCTCGGTGGGGGGCAGCTTACGCCCGCCGCCCGCGGCGTTGCGGCCCGGGTTGCGCGTGGCGTTGCCGCCGAGCACCTCATGGGCGTCGCTGATGCCGAGCCGCTCCCAGGCCTGTTCTTCCACGCTCTTCTTGAAGGGTTTGGTTTCCCGCTCCCAGACGCGATCCTTGCTGAACTGGGCTTCCATCTCGGCTTCGGTCGCGCCGTCAAAGAAGCTCCATTTCTGGTTATATTCGCGCACATGATCCTTGCAGAACCACAGGTACTCATCGAGGTTGTCCGGGGAGCGGGGCGCGCGATACTGGCCCACTTCCTCGCAACCAGGGTGCTCACACTTCCGGGTCGAGGTCTCGAAGGCACCGGACATGCCGCGCTTGCCGCGGGTTCTTTTCTTCTTGTCCGAAGAGACCGACATGTCGAATCCGAAGGGGTCGCTTTTGCTCATTGCCCACACCTTTTCTATACGAGGCAGGCAGTTTAGTGTTTTGACGCGCGAGCGGAAGAGGAAAACACCGAAAAAATGACAGTCGCAGACGAAATTCACGGCAAACTTGCCAGTGCCTTCAGCCCGGCCACCCTTGAGGTGATCGATGAAAGCGAGCAGCACCGCGGCCACGCGGGCTATCAGGAGGGCGGGCAGAGCCATTTCCGCGTGCGCATCAGTTCAGATGCCGTGAGCGGGGCCACACGGATTGCCCGCCACAGGGCGGTGCATGGCGCGATCGGGCCCGAGTTGATCGGGCGGATTCACGCTTTGGCCATCGAAATGGTGTAGGGGAAAGCCGCCGTCAGCTCTTGTTGGCGGCGGGCCCCACCTTGGGCGCCTTGCCTTCCTGCGGCCTGTTCACCGAGGCGATCTTGGGCGACAGCGAGGCCGAGAGGGCTTCGGGCGTCTGCGCGGCGAGGGGCGGGGCCTCTTGCGTCTCTGTCTCGGCGGCGTCGTCAACCTCGGCGGCACCGGCATCATTGGCCGGTTCTGGCACACTGTCAGACACTTTCGGCGCTTCCAGCGCCTTCGGCGGCTCGATGAGGGCCGTCGCGGCCACTTCGCGGCGGAAGACAAGCATGTTCTGATAGGTGGTCGATTTTCCCGTCAGGCCCGAGCGCTCCTCGCAAGGCAGCGTATCGGCGCGAAGGTATTCCCAGCCATCGCGGCCCAGATCGTTCATCACGCCCATCAGCGCATGGGCAAAGCGCTCGCCTGCGGTTTTCAGGCCCTTGGCCTTCTCACCACGCTGCGGCGCGGGCACGACCTTATATTCATACTGGGGCATTCGGGGTGTCCTTCCTCTCGCGACGCCCGACCCTATCCGATTCGCGCAGCGGCGTCCAAATCGTTGAGATTGTGTGAAGCAGGGCCCGGCGGTCTCACGCCCAGGGCTCGACGACGACCTTGCCCGTAGAGACCCGGCTGCGCAGAAGCTCCAGCGCTTCGTCGGCGCGGGTCAGCGGCAGACGGTGGCTGACATGGGGCTTGAGCTTGCCGGCTTCATACCAGCCGAACAACTCGGCGAGGCTTTCCGTCAGCGCCGCCGGGTTGAATTTCAGATAGCCACCCCAGTACAGGCCGATCACCGTGATGTTCTTCACCAGCAGGTGGTTGGCCGGGATCTGCGGCACCTCGCCTCCGGCAAAGCCGATGGGGATCATCCGTGCCTCCGGGTTGCAGGCGCGCAGGGCGTCGGTGAAGGTCTGCCCGCCCACGGCTTCATAGACCACATCCGCCCCGCCGAGCGCCTTCACTTCGGCCCGCAGATCGCCGCTGTCAGAATCGATCAAGTGATCGGCCCCTGCGGCCTTCGCGATGGCAAGCTTCTCAGGCCCCCGCGCGCTGGCGATCACCCGCGCGCCCATCAGCTTGCCGATCTCGATGGCCGTCAGCCCCACGCCCCCGGCCGCGCCAGTGACAAGCAGCGTCTCGCCCGGTTGCAGGCGCGCGCGGTGGCCAAGCGCAAGGTGCGAGGTGCCATACGCGACCTGAAAGGCCGCCGCCTCGTCAAAGGGCATCGGGTCGGGCAGGGGCACGCAAAGGCTTGCGGGCACGCAGGCATACTGCGCGAGCCCCCCGCGCCCCGGAAAACAGGCCACGCGCGCGCCCAGCGGCAGGTTGTCCACACCGAGGCCGAGCGCCTCCACCGTGCCGGCCACTTCCATCCCTGGCGTGAAAGGCAGGGGTGGGGTATCTTGATAACTGCCCTTGATCATGAGCAGATCCGCGAAGTTCAGCGCGCAGGCTGCAACCTTCAGGAGAACCTCGCCCGCGCCCGGCATAGGCACCTCCTGCTCCGCGAGGGCGGTTTTCCCGGGTTCGGCAACCTGAAATGACAACATGCGACTCTCCTGCGATTGGCTATCGGCTGATAACACATCACTTTTTCGTAATCACCGTGACCCAGCGTCCCCTAGGGTGTCATATTACCGCGCGTTAACTTTCGCGCACGCTAGGATAGTTTTTCAGTGTAATTGTTCCCTTTCCGGGGTAAGCTTTGAACGTTGGCCACGTTGGCCCGTTTTCGCAGGGGATGGCAGAACGGCGCAGGCGCAGGCGGCACAAGGGCCCCTGGCGAGGGGTTCCTCCACTCAAAAAGCACACTCGTGTCAGAAACAGGACTAGAAAATGAAACATCCGGTAGATGTGCATGTTGGCAAGCGCATCCGCCACCGTCGTTGGATGGTGGGGATGACGCAGCAACAGCTTGCAGAGAATGTTGGGATCAAGTTCCAGCAGATCCAGAAATATGAAACGGGCATGAACCGGGTCAGCGCCTCCCGCCTTTGGGACATCGCTGAAACGCTCGAGGTGCCGGTGAGCTTCTTCTTCGAGGGCTACGAAGGCGAAGGTGCCGAGGATCACGCGGCCAAATCTTCCGTGCAGGGGGATATTCTGGCCGACAAGGAAGCGCTCGAACTGGTGCGCTCCTATTATGCGATCCCGGAAAACCAGCGCCGCCGCCTGTTCGATCTGGCCCGCGTCCTGAGCGACGCCGCTTAGCTGGATCCGGCTGCGGCGGGCACGGATCCCGAGCCGCCCAAGAGGGGACGCGGTCCTGCACAACGGCCGCCGAAGCCTGATACCGATGACTAAGCCTTGACCCGGCGCGCGTTGCCGCGCTACCGCCTGCGCCATCACTGGCGCAGGTTTTTTCATGTTTACACCCGATCCCGACACCCGAACCGCTCTGATTGCCACCGCAAACGCCATGGCCGATGCGGCGCGTCAGGCGATCCTGCCGCATTTCCGCGCGCCGGGGCTGGCCGCCGACAACAAGGAGGCCGGTGGCTACGATCCGGTGACGGAAGCCGACCGCGCCGCCGAACGCGCCATGCGCGCGGTGCTGGCCGAGCAGCGTCCGCAGGATGGCATTCTTGGCGAGGAATACGGCGCCTCAGAAGGCAGCAGCGGGCTGACATGGGTGCTCGATCCGATCGACGGCACTCGCGGCTTCATCTCGGGCACGCCAACTTGGGGCGTGCTGATCGCGGTGGGGGATGAAACCGGCCCTGCCTTCGGGATCATCGATCAGCCCTTCATCGGTGAACGTTTCACCGGGGGCTTCGGCCTTGCAGAAGTGACAGGGCCGCAGGGGAAGGGCCCGCTCGCCGCACGCGGGGGCCGCGCACTGGCGCAGGCCACGATCTTCACCACCTTTCCCGAAGTAGGCTCCGCGCAGGAGCGGGCGGGGTTTGAAGCGGTCGCCAGCCGCTGCCGCCTGACCCGTTACGGCATGGATTGCTATGCCTACGCGCTCTTGGCGGCGGGGCAGGTGGATCTGGTGATCGAAGCCGGGCTCAACGCCTATGACATTCAAGCCCCGATTGCTGTGATCGAAGCGGCGGGCGGCATCGTCACCGACTGGGCCGGCGGCCCGGCGCACGAAGGCGGTCGGGTGCTTGCGGCCGGGAGTGCCGAACTTCACGCCGAAGCCCTGCAGGTGCTTTCGAGATTTCTTGACGGCTAGCGCCTTGCCTTGAGGCGGCGCAAAGGGCTAGGGTGCCCCCGCGCTTGCCGGGTCCTTCACCGCTTTCTGCCGGCACGCGGGCATCCAACATGCACCGAAGGCGGCGTAACGCTGAAGGAGCCCCCATGCCCGCCCATCGCACCCTGATCCGCAACGCCGATGCTATCCTCACCATGGATGATGACCGCCGCGAGCTGCGCGGTGCCGATGTCCTGATCGAAGGCGGCAAGATCGCCGCCGTGGGGCAAGGGCTCGTGGCGCAAGATGCCGAGGTGCTGGAGGCTGCGGGCTGCCTCGTGACACCCGGGCTCGTGAACACCCATCACCACCTCTACCAAAGCCTTACCCGCGCCGTGCCCGGCGCGCAGAACGCACTGCTTTTTGGTTGGCTTCAACGGCTCTACCCGATCTGGGCGCGCTTCGGGCCGGAGCACATGTATGTCTCAGCCCTCACCGGCCTCGCCGAACTGGCGCTCTCGGGCTGCACGATGACGTCTGATCACCTCTACCTCTACCCCAACGGCGCGCGGCTCGATGACACCATCGCGGCAGCGCAGGAGATCGGCCTGCGCTTTCACGCCACGCGCGGCGCGATGTCGATCGGCGAAAGCGACGGCGGCCTGCCGCCCGACAGCCTCGTGGAACGCGAGGACGCCATCCTGGCCGATAGCATCCGCGTGGTGGACGCTTTCCACGACCCGCGCGACGGCGCGATGGTGCGCGTCGGGCTCGCACCCTGTTCGCCCTTCTCGGTGAGCCGCGATCTGATGCGCGAGGCCGCCCTGCTGGCGCGCGACAAGGGGGTGATGCTGCACACCCATCTGGCGGAGAACGATGAAGATATCGCCTATTCGCTAGAAAAATTCGGTTGCCGCCCGGGGCAATATGCCGAAGATCTGGGCTGGACGGGCGAAGACGTCTGGCACGCCCATTGCGTGAAACTGGACGGGCAGGAGATCGACCTCTTCGCGCGCTCCGGCACCGGCGTCGCTCATTGCCCCTGTTCCAACTGCCGCCTCGGCTCCGGCATCGCCCCGGTGCGCGCGATGCGCGACGCGGCGGTGAAGGTCGGCCTCGGCGTGGACGGCTCGGCCAGCAATGATGTCGCCAACCTTGTTACCGAAGCCCGCCAGACCATGCTGCTGCAGCGCGTCTCACTTGGCGCGGATGCCATGAGCGCCCGCGAGGCGCTGGAGATCGCCACGCGCGGAGGTGCCGATGTGCTCGGCCGCCCCGACTGCGGCCGCCTCACCCTTGGCGCGCAGGCTGACATTGCTGTCTGGGATCTGAGCTGTGTGGAAGCTGCCGGCAGCTGGGACCCGGCCGCGCTTCTGCTCGCCGGGCCCAGCAAGGTACGCGATCTCTTCGTGCAGGGCCGGCGCGTTGTCGCCGAAGGCCATGTCACCTCATTGGATCTGCCGATGGTTCTGGAGCGCCAACGCGCGCTTGCGTGCGCGCTGGCCGGGTAGGGGGCTCTGCCCCCGCCGCGCCTTGCGGCGCGACTCCCCCGAGATATTTGGGGAACAAAGTGGGGCGCCGTTTTTTGCCCCCATCATCTTGGCAAAAATATCCGCGGGGTGCGGGGCAGCCAGCCCCGCTCCCGGATGTGCCAAAGGCGCAGGCGCTTAAAGCTGCGCCATGACCTCGTCAGAGGCTTCGAAATTGGTGGTGACGTTCTGCACGTCATCATCGTCTTCCAACGCATCCACCAGCTTCATCAGGGCGCGCAGGCCGTCGGCGTCCAGTTCCGTCGTGGTGGAGGGCATCCAGATCAGCTTGGTGGAGTCGGATTCGCCCAGCTCGGCCTCAAGCGCGGTGGACACCTCGTTCAGGTCTGTGTCCGCGCAGTAGATGATGTGGCCATCCTCGCTGCTTTCCACGTCGTCCGCGCCGGCCTCGATGGCCGCCATCATCACGGTGTCCGCATCGCCCACGCTGGCCGGGTAGCTCACCGCGCCCTTGCGGTCGAACATGAAGCCCACGGAGCCGGTTTCGCCAAGGTTGCCGCCGTTTTTTGAAAAGGTCGAGCGAACGTTCGAAGCGGTGCGGTTGCGGTTGTCGGTCATCGCTTCCACGATCACCGCCACACCGTTGGGGCCATAGCCTTCGTAGCGGATCTCGTCGTAGTTTTCCGCATCCCCGCCCATGGACTTCTTGATCGCGCGTTCGATCACGTCTTTCGGGACGGATTGGGATTTCGCCTCTTTCACCGCAAGGCGCAGGCGGGGGTTCTTGTCGGGGTCGGGGTCACCCATCTTCGCGGCAACGGTGATTTCTTTTGCCAGCTTCGAAAAGAGTTTCGAGCGGGCCGCATCCTGGCGCCCTTTACGGTGCTGGATGTTGGCCCATTTGGAATGGCCTGCCATGGGTATCTCCAAGCGGTGGGTTTCGCGTCGGCCCTCTATATGTCAGAGGGCCGAAGAGGTTCAAGAGGGGCGCGCGGGGCTGTTTACAGCGGCCAGATCAGCGGGATCACCGCCGAGACGAGCATGCCCATCGTCAGGTTGAGCGGGATGCCCACCTTCAGGAAGTCGGCAAATTTGTAGCCGCCGGGGCCGTAGACCATCATGTTGGTCTGGTAACCGATCGGCGTGGCGAAGCTGGCCGAGGCCGCGACCATGACCGCGATCACCAGCGGGCGCGGGTCAAACCCCAGCGCCGTGGCCAGCCCGATGGCAATCGGCGTCACCACCACGGCCACCGCGTTGTTGGAGACAAGCTCCGTCAGGATCGAGGTCAGCAGGTAGATCGCCCAGACGATCAGGAAGGGCGGCAGTTGCCCCAGCGCCGGGGCGATGGATTCCACCACGAGGCTCACCGCGCCGGAGGCTTCCAGCGCCGCGCCCACGGCGAGCATCGAGAAGATCAGCGCCAGCAGGCGGCCGTCGATGAAGGAGAAGGCCTCTTCCGCATCGATGCAGCGGGTGAGCAGCACCACGGCCACGGCGATCACCGAAAGCGCGAGGATCGGCGCGACGCCAAGCCCGGCCAGCGCCACGATGCCCACAAGGCTGGCGATGGCAATCGGCGCATGGCTGCGGCGGTAGGCGCGGTCGGAGGGTTTGGAGATGTCCACCAGCCCCATGTCGGACGCCAAGCGCTGGATGTCCTCCGGGGCGCCTTCCAGCAGCAGCGTGTCGCCCACGCGCACCACGAGATCGTCGAGCTGGCGGCCGATGTTCTGGTTCCGGCGGTGCACGGCGAGCGGGTAGACGCCGTAGCGGCGGCGCAGGCGCAGGGAGCCAAGCGAGCGCCCGATCATTCGCGCACCGGGCGAGATCAGCACTTCCACGGTTGTCGTCTGCACCGAGGAGAGCTTGTCCACGGATCGCAGATCCTTGTTCTGCTGCAGGCCCAGTAGCTCGCTCATCTCCGTGCGCAGCACCACGCGGTCGCCGGTTTCCAGTTCCACCGACGTGAGATCCCGTCGCAGCGAGGCATCGCCGCGCAGCACGTCCACAAGCCGCACGCCGTCGCGGCGGAACAGATCCACCTCGGTGACTTTCTGGCCAATCAAGGACGAGCCGTCAGGGATGGCGACCTCTGTGAAGAATTTCATCTTGGCGCGGCCCGACAGCAGGTTCGCCATGGAGGAGCGGTCCGGCAGCAGTTTTGGGCCGAGCAGGTAGAGGTAGAGCATGCCATAGCAGACCACCACGAGGCCGATGGGCGTGACCTCGAAGATCGAGAAGGGCTCCATGCCTTGCGCGCGCGCCACGCCGTCCACCAGCAGGTTCGTCGAGGTGCCGATCAGCGTCAGCGTGCCGCCCATGATCGCCGCGTAGGAGAGCGGGATCAGGAATTTGGAGGCCGATTGGCCGAGCCGGTTGGCCAGTTGCACGAAGACGGGGATCATGACCACGACAACCGGCGTGTTGGACACGAAGGCCGAGGCGAGGATCACGAAGCCCATGAGGGCGGCCACGGCGAGCTTGGGGCGCGAGGCGGCGTTGCGCTCGGCCATCTGGGTGAACCAGTCCAGCGCCCCGGTGCGCACCAGCGCGCCCATCACGATGAACATGCAGGCAATCGTCCAGGGGGCGGGGTTGGAAAGCACCGCGATGGCCCCGGCATAGGGCAGGATGCCCAGCACCAAGAGGGCCGAAACGCCGCCGATGGCCACGACCTCCGCCGGGTAGCGTTCGGTGAGGAACATCACGAACATCACGGCAACCACCGCGAGGCTCAGCATGGCTTCGATGAAAGGGGGAAAATCGAGGAACGTCATTCGGTTCAGTTCTAAAAAACAGGCTGCCCTTTTTCGCCTACGGCACCGCTTCGGGCAAGCGTTTCCTTGTGGCGATGCGCGGGTTTCCCCGCATAAATGCGCGTTTCTGCTTGAAAAACAGGCGGATTGGGCGAGGGCTCGCCATTGGCGCACAGTGGCCAGCCGGGCCATGCCCCACCGGGCTCAGCCGCGCCCGGAACAGCCCGAAGGGCCGCGCTCAAGCCGGCCCCGACGCCTCGAGTCGCCCGCCGACGCGGACCATCTTCACCGCAGTGGCCTTGCCCGTGCGGTCATCGGTTTCCACGTAGAGCCCACTGATCGTCGCCTCGCCGGTGGCGGGGGTGAAGCGGCCCTTGCCCATGCCGGTGATGAAGCGGCGCAGGGGTTCAGCCTTTTCCATGCCGATCACCGAGTTGTAATCGCCGCACATGCCCGCATCGGCCTGAAAGGCGGTGCCGCCGGGCAGGATCTGGGCATCGCCCGTGGGGACATGGGTGTGGGTGCCTACCGCTACGCTGACTTTGCCGTCCAACCAATGGCCCATGCCCATCTTCTCGCTGGTGGCCTCGCAGTGGATGTCCACGAGGCTCGCCTGCACGAGCCCGCCCAAAGGGTGTGCCTTGGTGACATGTTCAATGGCGGAGAAAGGATCGTCGAAGGGGCGCTTCATGAAGACCTGCCCAAGGACCTGCGCCACCAGCACCTTGCGGCCGCCCGGCGCGTTGAACACGCGGAAACCCTTGCCCGGAGCACCCTTGGCGAAGTTGATCGGGCGGATGATGCGCGGCTCTTTCTCGATGTAAGTGAGCATGTCGCGCTGATCGAAGGCGTGATCGCCCAACGTGATGCAATCGGCCCCGGCGGCGAGGATCTCCTGCGCGTGGGCTGGGGAGAGCCCGTTGCCCGAGGTGGCGTTTTCGCCATTTACGACGACGAAATCCAGCTTCCATGCCTCGCGCAAGCCGGGCAGGCGGTCAATCACTGCGGCGCGGCCACCACGGCCCACCACATCTCCGAGAAACAACATTTTCATGCGCCTGCCTTAGGGGCAGCGTGAACGCCATGCAAGCCGGAAACCGGTGTTTGGGGCGTGGAACGACGCGTCAGAAGCGCAGGATGCCTGCGTCTGTGACGATGGCATCAAGCGGTTGATCGGTGGGTTCCAGCGGCAGGGCCTCGGCCTCTTGCGCGGCGTAGGCATAGCCGATCGCCACCACCGGCCCGCGTGCGCGCAGGCCTTGAAGCGTGCGATCGTAGAAGCCGCCGCCATAGCCGAGCCGCCCGCCGTGGCGGTCAAAGGCCACAAGCGGCACGATGAGCACTTCCGGCGTGATCTCAGGGCTGTCTGCCGGGATCAGCGCGCCGAAGGCACCTTCTTCCATCGCGCAGCCGGGCTGCCATTGCCGGAAAGAAAGCGGCTGGCCCGCACCCAGAATAACCGGCACGCCCACAGGCGCGGTTGCCGTATGCGCCTCCATCACCGGCAGCGGGCTGACCTCGGTGCGGATCGGCATATAGCCCGCGAGTACCTTGCCCGCATGCGGTGCAAGCGCTTGGGCAAGAAAGCCTTGCGCAGCCGCGTCGTGGCCCTCGCCATGGGCAGCCTTACGGCGGGCGAAAGCCGCCTTGCGCGCGGCGGCCTTCGCCTCTGTCAGGGTATCGGCGCTCACAACAGCAACCAGCTTGCGAGCGAGAGGAAACAGAAGAAGCCGACAACATCTGTCACCGTTGTCACCAGCGTGCCGGAGGCCAGCGCCGGATCGATCCCCGCTTTCTCAAGCCCCAGCGGAATGGCGATGCCCGCAAGGCCCGCCACGATCAGGTTCAGCCACATGGCCACTGCCAGCACGAGCCCCAGCATGGCGTTGTCGAACCAGAGCCAGCCCACGGTGCCAAGGATCACCCCGTAGATAAGCCCGTTCAGGAAGCCCACGGCGGTTTCGCGCACCACCACGCGGTAGGCATTGGCCCCGGTCAGATCCCGCGTCGCCATGGCGCGCACGGCCACGGTGAGCGATTGCGTGCCCGCGTTGCCGCCCATGGAAGCGACAATGGGCATGGCGATGGCCAGCGCCACGATCTGATCCACCACATCGGCAAAAAGCGCGATCACGGCCGAGGCCAGAATGGCGGTGAGCAGGTTCACGAAAAGCCAGCCAAAGCGCTGCTGCGCGGTCTCTAGGATGGTGTCAGACAGGCTGCTCTCGCCGACACCGGCCATGAGCATCATGTCCTCCTCGTGCTCCTCATCGAGCACGGTCATCGCGTCGTCGATGGTGATCACGCCCACGAGCCTGTCGTCGGAGTCCACCACGGGCATGGAGATCAGGTGATACTGGTTGAAGAGATAGGCCACGTCCTCCTCGGGACGGGTGGCCTCCACGGTGCGGAAACTGTCCTCATAGAGCGCGTTCAGCGGCGTGGCGCGCGGCGCGGCCAAGATCGAGCCGAGCGTCACGTAGCCCACCGGGCGCAGGCGCGGGTCCACCACGATGACGTGGTAGAATTGTTCTGGCAGCTCCTCGGCTTCCCGCATGAAATCAATGGCATCGCCCACCGACCAGAACTCGGGCGCCATCACCACTTCGCGCTGCATCAGGCGGCCGGCGGATTCTTCCGGGTAAGAGAGCGACTGCTCCACCACGGCGCGATCGGCGCTGTCGAGCGCGCCCAGCACCGCCGCCGCCTGATCGCTTTCCAGATCCTCGATCAGGTCGACCACATCGTCGGATTCCAGATCGCGCACCGCTTCGGCCAGCTCTTCCGGCTCCAGCTGGGCGATCACCTCCTCGCGCAGGCCTTCGTCGAGCTCGGAGAGCACATCGCCATCAAGCCCGCCCATCAGCTCCAGCAGCTCGGCGCGCTCGCCGCTGCCCACCTGCTCGATCAGGTCGGCGATATCGGCGGCGTGAAGATCGTCCAGCAGCGCATGCAGCGCAGGCGCATCGCCTGCGACCACGGCCTCGTGCACCTGCGCAAGAAAACGCTCGTTCAGAACGATGTCATCCTCTTCCTCGGTCTCATCCTGACGCGGTTCAGCGATCATGGCGGCCCTCCGTGAAGCTCTGGAACAGGGGGGAATCTGCGGCAAAACCCTTGCTGCCCCATCGTTTAGACAAAACTCTTTCAAAGAAACAGGGGGCAAAGGGAGATTTACCCGCCCCCGCGCGCGGCATAGAAATGGGCCAGACACCGGAGGCACCATGACCGCTCAAACGCTCCTGCTTGGCCAGACGCTGCAGTTCACCGCAGACCCTTTCCATGCGCCGCTGGCAGAGGCCGTGCGCCATGAGCGTCGGGGCGGAGTGCTGATCGAGGGCGGCAGGATCACGGCCGTGGGCTCAGGCGATGATCTGCGCGCGGGATATCCGCAGGCTGAAGTGGTGGATCACGGCGATCACCTGCTGAGCGCGGGCTTCGTGGATGCCCATGTGCACTACCCGCAAACGGGCATGATCGCGAGTTGGGGCAAGCGGCTGATCGACTGGCTCAACACCTATACCTTTCCCGAAGAGGGCCGCTTTGGCGATCCCACCTATGCTGCCGAAATCGCCGCGCGCTACTTCGACCTGATGTTGGCCCATGGCACCACCTCCTGCTGCTCCTTCACCACGGTACACCCCGAAAGCGTGGAGGCCTTCTTCACTGAGGCCCTGCAGCGCAACCTGCGCGTGGTGGCCGGCAAGACCTGCATGGACCGCAACGCGCCCGATTTCCTGACCGACACGCCGCAAAGCGCCTATGATCAGTCAAAGGCGCTGGCGGAAAAGTGGCACGGGCAAGGGCGGCTATCCTACGCGATCACGCCGCGCTTCTCGCCCACCTCGACGCCCGAACAGCTTCAGGCGCTGGGCGCGCTCTGGGGTGAGCGGCCGGATCTGCTGATGCAGACCCACCTGAGCGAGCAGACCGACGAGATCGACTGGGTGCGCGGTCTGTTTCCCGAGCGGCGGGATTACCTCGACACCTACGAGCACTTCGGCCTGCTGCGCGAAGGCGGGCTTTACGGCCACGCGATCCACCTCACTCCGCGCGAAAAGGCGCGGCTCAAAGAGATGGATGCCGCCCTGATCCATTGCCCGACCTCCAACACTTTCATCGGATCCGGGATCTTCGACATGAAGGGTCTCACGGAAGGGGGCCACCGGATCGGCCTCGCCACCGATACCGGCGGCGGCTCTTCCTTTTCGATGCTGCGCACCATGGCGGCAGCCTATGAGATCGGCCAGCTCAACGGCGCGCCGCTGCATGCGGCGCAGCTCTGGTGGCTTGCCACGCAAGGCTCCGCCCGCGCGCTGCGGATCGATAACCACATCGGCAATCTTGCCGCAGGCCATGAGGCCGACATCATCGTCGTTGATCTTGCCTCCACCCCGGCCATCTCCCAGCGCAGCACGCGCGCGGAAGATTTCTGGGAAGCCCTTTTTCCCACCATCATGATGGGCGATGACCGCGCCATCCGAGCGAGCTACGTCGCTGGCAAAAAGGTTTAAGCGGGGCTTACACCCTGCACACCGATTCAATCGGGCCCCTGCCCGTACACAGGCCTAAGCGGGGCTCTGCCCCGCACCCCGGGATATTTCAGCCAAGATGATGGCGCCCCACTTTGTTCTTCAAATATCTCGGGGGAGTCGCGCCGCAAGGCGCGGCGGGGGCAGAGCCCCCAAGTGCAACGAAACCCGCGCTTTACCTGCCTGAGGCATGGGCCTATAAGCCGATCCCGAGATGAGCCGTATTGCGATCATTATTCGAATTATCACCCCGGCGCTCTGAACAGCAGGGCCGCCGGGCAAAGGCGTATGGGCTGGCCGCGCCGATTTTCGAGATGAACGCTTCCCCTCCTGACAGGATGATCCGGACATGTGTGCCGATACCCCCGATTACAAAGATACTCTGAACCTTCCCGAGACCGAATTTCCCATGCGCGCGGGCCTGCCCAAGCGCGAGCCAGAGTGGCTGGCGCGCTGGGAAGAGATCGGCGTCTATGACCGTCTGCGCGAGAAAGAGGGCCGTAAGCCCTTCACGTTGCACGACGGCCCTCCCTACGCCAACGGCCATCTGCACATCGGCCATGCGCTGAACAAGACGATCAAGGACATGATCGTGCGCTCCCATCAGATGATGGGGTTTGATGCGCGCTACGTGCCGGGCTGGGATTGCCACGGGTTGCCGATCGAGTGGAAGATCGAGGAGCAGTACCGCGCCAAGGGCAAGAACAAGGACGACGTGGATGTCGTCGCCTTCCGGCAGGAGTGCCGCAAGTTCGCGGAAGGCTGGGTCGACATCCAGCGTGAGGAGTTCAAGCGCATCGGCATCACCGGCAACTGGGCCGACCCCTATCTGACGATGGATTTCCACGCCGAAGCCGTGATCGCCGAAGAGTTCATGAAGTTCCTCATGAACGGCACGCTCTATCAGGGCTCCAAACCCGTCATGTGGTCGCCGGTCGAGAAGACCGCGCTGGCGGAGGCCGAGATCGAGTATCACGAGCACCAGAGCCACACGATCTGGGTGCCCTTCTCCTTCCGCAACGCCACCGGCGATTTGAAGAACGCCCGCGTGGTGATCTGGACGACGACGCCCTGGACGATCCCCTCCAACCGCGCCGTGGCCTATAACGACAAGATCGCCTATGGCCTGTACCGCGTCGATGAAACCGAGGACGAAAGCTGGACTTCGCCTGGCGATCTTTACGTGCTGGCCGATACGCTGGCCGAAGAGACGCTGAAGAAATCGCGCGCCACGGCCTTCGTGCGCGTGCGCGACGTGGCGGGCAGCGAGCTTGACGGGCTGATCTGCGAACACCCCTTCGCCGGGATCGAAGGCGCGGATGGCTTCTGGGATTACGACGTGCCGATGATCGATGGCGATCACGTCACCGATGACGCGGGCACCGGCTTCGTGCACACCGCGCCCTCCCATGGTGCGGACGACTACGAGTGCTTCCTGAAGCGCAACTGGCTGGATCGCATGACCCACAACGTGGGCGAAGAAAGCGAGTTCCTGCCCCATGTGCCGTTCTTTGCCGGGCTGCAGGTCTTTGATCGCAAGGGCAAGGAAGGCAAGGCCAACACCGCCGTGATCGCCAAGCTCGTGGAGGCTTACGGCATCATCGCGCGCGGCCGGGTGAAGCACAGCTACCCGCATTCCTGGCGCTCCAAGGCGCCGGTGATCTTCCGCAACACGCCACAGTGGTTTGCCAGCGTCGACCGCGAAGTGGGCGACGGGCAGGACGAGATGGGCAAGACCATCCGCACCCGCGCGCTGAACTCGATCGATCAGCTGGTGAAATGGTGGCCGCAATCGGGCCGCAACCGGCTCTACTCCATGATCGAGGCACGCCCGGATTGGGTGCTCTCGCGTCAGCGCGCCTGGGGCGTGCCGCTGACCTGTTTCGTGAAGAAAGGCGCGCTGCCCACCGATGAAGGCTTCCTGCTGCGCGACCCTGCGGTGAACGCGCGCATCTCTGCCGCTTTCGAGGCCGAGGGCGCGGATGCCTGGTATGCGGAAGGCGCGAAGGAGCGTTTCCTCGGTGCGGGCTACAATCCGGACGAATGGGAGCAGATATTCGACGTGCTCGACGTCTGGTTTGATTCCGGCTCCACCCATGCCTTTGTGCTGCGCGACCGCGCCGATGGCACCGCCGACGGCATCGCCGACGTTTACATGGAAGGCACCGACCAGCACCGCGGCTGGTTCCACTCCTCCCTGCTGCAGGCCTGCGGCACGCTGGGCCGCGCGCCCTACCGCAACGTGGTGACGCACGGTTTCACGCTGGACGAGAAGGGCAACAAGATGTCCAAATCGCTCGGCAACACCATCGTGCCGGCGGAAGTGATCAAGCAATATGGAGCCGACATCCTGCGGCTTTGGGTGGCGCAGACGGATTACACGGCGGATCAGCGCATCGGGCCGGAGATCCTGAAAGGCGTAGCCGACAGCTACCGCCGCCTGCGCAACACCATGCGCTTCATGCTCGGCTCGCTGAATGATTTCACCGAGGCCGACCGCACCGCGCCGGCCGATATGCCGGAGCTGGAGCGCTGGGTGCTGCACCGCTTGGCCGAACTGGACCATCAGGTGCGCAAGGGCTACGCGGAGTATGATTTCCAGGGCGTCTTCCAGGCGATCTTCAACTTCGCCACGGTGGACCTTTCGGCCTTCTACTTCGACATCCGCAAGGACGCGCTCTATTGCGACGGCGACACGCCGCGCCGCCGCGCCGCGCGCACGGTGCTGTCGCTGCTGCATGCGCGGCTCACCACATGGCTTGCGCCGATCCTGCCCTTCACGATGGAAGAGGTCTGGCTCGATCAGTTCCTGGGTGATGCGAGCTCTGTCCACCTGCAGGATTTCCCCGACACGCCCGCCGATTGGCGCGACGAGCCGCTGGCGGCGAAATGGGCCGCCCTGCGCCGGGTGCGCCGGGTGGTGACGGCGGCGCTGGAGGTGCAGCGCACGAACAAGGTGATCGGGGCCTCGCTCGAGGCAGCCCCGGTGGTGCATGTGCGCGATGCCGATGTGCTGAAGCTGCTGAAAACAGTCGATTTCGCCGACGTCTGTATCACGTCGGAGCTCACGCTTTCCGGCGATCCGCTGCCGCCAGAGGCCTTCCGCCTGCCGGAAGTGGCGGATGTGGGCGTGGTGTTTGAGAAGGCCGAAGGTGCGAAATGCCAGCGCTGCTGGAAGATCCTGCCCGATGTCGGCACGCACAGCCATGCCGGTGTCTGCGGCCGTTGCGACAGCGCACTGAGCTGACAGGCCGGAGTTCAACAAGACTTGAGAAAAGGGCTGCCTACGGGCGGCCCTTTTTGCATTGAAGCCTTATTTTCCGGGCGCCTTGTAGCTTCCGGCGATTTTTGCGGCCTTTGCCGCGATCCCGGCAAAATCCTCGCTGGCCCAGGCGCGCACCGTTTCCACTTTCGACAGCGTACCCGACGCCGCCACGGCCATCGCCACCGCGGCGACATCGTCGCCATCGGGCGCTTCGGAGATCAGCACGATGTCGTTGCTGCCGGTCACCATGTAGAGCGCGATCACCTTGCCGCCGACCGTGTCGAGCATGGATTGGATCACGGGCCGGCGGTCTTCCGGCTTCTGCATGAGCCCCCGGGCGCCTTCGGTGGAATAGGATGCATAGGTAATGAAAGTTGGCATGGCAGTGCCCCCCATTTTGACAAAACGCATTTCTGATGAAGGGTGCCATCCTACCACGGATTCGGCAATTTTCCTAATTTCGGGCAAGAAGCGGATTGCGGGAGGGGCGCCGGCGTGGACAATGGGGCCATGCTTCAGGCCTCCTTTCACAGCCCCCTAGGCCCTCTGACCCTGACTGAGAAAGGCGGCGCGATCATCGCGCTTTCCTGGCATGGGGACGCGGCGGAAAGCACGTCGCCTTTGCTCGCCGAGGCGGCGGCGCAGCTTGCGGCCTATTTTGCCGGTGATCTGACGGATTTCGATCTGCCGCTGCGTGTGGAAGGCAGCGCTTTTCAGCAGGCGGTTTGCGCGCAGATGCGGGCAATTCCCTACGGACAGACACGCACCTATGGCGATCTGGCCAAGGCGCTGGGCCACCCGGCGCAGGCGGTTGGTGGGGCCTGTGGCGGCAACCCGATCCCCATTCTGATCCCCTGCCATCGGGTGGTCGGGGCAGGGGGGCTTACCGGGTTTTCAGGCGCAGGGGGCGTGGAGACGAAAGCGGCTCTGCTGCGGCTTGAGGGGGCGCTGCTGATCTAAGTGGCATTTCGGATGCGCCGCCCGGCGGCACGCCGGGCAGCCCCCGACCCCCCCCCACGCCTAAGGCGTGCCTGCGTCACGACGCGGGGGCTTCACCCCCACCCGGCGGTCGGGGGCTGCCCTCTGGATAAAGCTCAGGCGGTGGTCTTCTGCGGCACAATCTGCTGCGCGATCCCGGCAAAGAGCAGATAGACGCTCGTCACCACGAGCCCCCAATGCGCCCAACTTTGCGGGTCGAAATCGACCCAGGCCGCCCAGCCCGCGAAGAAGGCCCAGGCAATGGCCATGGGCAGCGAGATCACCCGCCAGCGCTCGGTGCGCACCGGGTGGATGAACTTGAGCGGCAGGAACATCGCGACAGCCAGCGCCACGACGAGCGCGAGGATGATCCAGAAGCCCGGTTTCAGCGCGAACATGACAAGCACCAGCATGTTCCAGCAGCCGGGGAAGCCTGAGAAGGAATTGTCCTGCGTTTTCATGCGCGTATCGGCGAAATAGATGGCCGAAGCGAAGGTGATGACGATGATCGCGATCCAGCCTGTCCAGCCCGGCAGCAGGCCGGATGTGAACAGGGCGAAGGCCGGGATGAACACGTAGGTCAGGTAGTCGATGATCAGGTCCAGCAAGACGCCATCGATCTGCGGCGCGTATTTCTTGACGTGGAACTTCCGCGCCAAGGGGCCGTCGATCCCGTCCACCACCAGCGCCACCACGAGCCAGAGGAACATCAGGCTCCATTTGCCGTCTGCCGCCGCCAGCATGGCGAGGATGGCAAAGACGGCACCCGAAGCGGTGAAGAGATGGACGAAAAGCGCGCGGAGTTCTGGTGTCATCGGATCGTCATGGCGCAATCAGGCGGCGATTGCAACGGCTCTGAGTGAAAGCTCACGCCCGGCCCGCCGCCTTGGGGTGGGCCTTGTCGTAAACCTCCAGAAGCCGGGCCGTTTCCACCGCCGTATAGGCCTGCGTCGTGGAGAGCGACGCATGGCCCAGAAGCTCCTGTATGGCGCGCAGATCGCCCCCGGCATTGAGCAGGTGGGTGGCGAAGGAGTGGCGCAGCGCATGGGGGGTGGCGGTGGCCGGAAGGCCAAGCTGCAGGCGGGCCTGCTCCATCACCTTCTGCAGCGCGCGTGGGTTCAGCGCCCCGCCGCGCACGCCACGAAACAGGGGCGCATCGGCTTCGAGCGGGTGAGGGCAGATCGCCGTATAGGCCGCCACGGCCTCCCGCGCGGCGGGCAGCACCGGCACGATGCGCTCCTTGCTGCCCTTGCCGCGAATGCGCAGCACATCGGGCAGCGGCGCATCGGCCCCTGTAAGCGAAAGCGCTTCAGAGATCCGCAAGCCGCAGGCATACATCAGCGTCACAGCCGCCACGTCCCGCGCGGCGACCCAGGCCTCGGAGGCCTGCAGTTCCACCGTGTCGATCATCGCGCGGGCGGCGGTTTCGGCAAGAGGGCGGGGGATCTTGCGGGTGTATTTCGGGCTGCGCACCGAAAGCACGGCCGTGGGGTCGAAGTCGCCCTCCTGCCGCGCCAGCCAGCGGTAGAAGCTCTTCACAGCCGAAAGCGCGCGGGCGCGGCTGCGGGCCGACGCGCCCCGGCTGCGCTCATGCGCAAGCCATGCCCGCATGTCCGAAAGCGAGACCGCCTTGAGCTGACGCATCCCGAAGGTGCCGCCGTGGTGAGTGGCGAGAAAGGCCAGAAACCCAAGAAGATCCGCCTGATAGGCGGTTATCGTGTTCTCGGCAGAGGCTTTCAGCGCCCGCTGGGCATCGAGGAAGTTTTCCAGCGCGTCCGTTGTGGCGGGCGAAAGCACCGGTCTAGGCCAGCCAGCGCCGCATGGCGCGCTCGAACGTGCCGGCGAAGAAGGCCAGCAGATCGGTGCCCTGATTGGCGCGGAATTGATGCGGATCCTCGCTGCCCATCACCAGCATGCCGGGCAGGCGGCCTTCGCCGAAATCGAGCTTCAGGCAGGCCTCCGAGCGGATCCATTCGGCGGCCTCGCCGTAGATCATGTCGCTTTCCGGGATGGCCTGCCGCAGCGTGACCTGCCGCACTGGCGCATCGCGTCCGGCCGTCAGATAGGCATCCACGAAGCCCGGATCTGCCACGCTCAGCACATCGCCAAGTTTCTTGATCGTCGGGTCATCGTCCGTCTGGACGGTTTCCAGCACGAGCCGCACGCAATCCACGCGCAGGATCTCGGCCACGTCGCCGTCGAGCTCCTTCAGGAAGCCCTCGAAGGTGACGGGATCCAGCATCCGCAGAATGGCGCGGTGCACCTGATTGGTGCCGGCGAGGTTTTCATAGGCGGCGGCGATCACGGAGCGGTGGGTGTCCTCCAGCCGGTCCAGCCGGGCCTCAAGCCGCTCCATCGCGATGCCGCGCAGATCGACGATATTGCCGCCGAGTGCCTTCTCGTTGGCGGCCACGAGGGCGCGCATCAGATCCTGATCCTCAAGGATCACTTCCGGATCGTTGATGATCTGCTCGCGCAGGGAATGGTCAATTTTGGCGGTGCTCGACATGCCTGCCTCTTGTTTATTTTGCGCAACCATACAGGGATTATCGGCCAGAAGTGAACGGAAAAGAGTGTTTTTCGAACATTGTCGCCGCTTGTGTCGCAATCAGGCCCCAGCCATAGGTGGGCCCAAAGGTGGCTTTCGCTTCTCCGGCTGGGGGGGTAGTCTGAGCTCCGCGATCAAACTGGGGCGCAGGGCATGTCGGCGGGGCAGGAACAGAGCTATTTCGAGGAAGGCGCGCTGGTGGCGGTTCTGACGACCCAGCCGCTGGACCGTACGCTGGATTATCGCGCGCCCGCAGGCGGGGCTTTTCTGGGGGCCTTTGTCGAGGTGCCCTTGGGTCCGCGCAAGGTGATTGGCGTTGTCTGGGGGCCGGGGCAGGGCGGCTTTGACCTGAAGAAGGCGCGCAGTATCTCGCGTGTGCTCGACGTACCACCGATGGGGGCGGACATGCGCCAGTTCCTGATGCGCGTCGCCGATTACACGATCACGCCGATGCCCGCGATGCTGCGCCTTGCCACCCGCGCGCCGGGGCTGAGCGATCCGCCCTCGATGCGCAAGATCTACCGGCTCGGCACCGGCCAACCCGACCGCCAGACCGACGCCCGCCGACGCGTCGTGGAGACGCTGCAGGAATACGGCGGGCTGGCATTCACGCTGGGCGAACTGGCCGAGATGGCCGGGGTCAGCAGCACGGTGGTGAAGGGCTTGGTGAAACAGGGCGTCGTGCGCGAGGAGGAAAGCCCACGCGATCTCCCCTATCCGCAGCTGCAGGCCGATTACGGCGGCGTGGATCTCTCCCCCGATCAGGCGGAGGCCGCCGCCGCCCTGCGGGAAGGCGTGGCCAGCCGCGACTACGGTACAACTCTGCTCAAGGGCGTTACCGGATCGGGCAAGACGGAAGTCTATCTGGAGGCTGTCGCGGAATGCCTGAAGATCGGGCGGCAGGCCCTTGTTCTGCTTCCGGAAATCGCGCTGACGGCAGAGTTTCTGGACCGGGTGGAAAAGCGCTTCGGCGCGCGGCCCGCCGAGTGGCACTCCGGCGTTACCCTCACCGAGCGCCGCCGCTGCTGGCGCATGGTGGCGGAAAACGGCGCGCAGCTCGTGGTGGGGGCGCGCTCTGCCCTCTACCTGCCGTTTCGCGATCTGGGGCTGATCGTTGTCGACGAGGAGCATGACACCTCCTACAAGCAGGAAGACGGCGTGCTCTATTCGGCGCGTGACATGGCGGTGCTGCGGGCGTCTTTCTGTGGCGCGCATGTGATCCTCGCCTCGGCCACGCCCTCGCTGGAAAGCTGGGCCAATGCCGAAGCGGGCAAATACCGCCGCCTTGATCTGGCGGCGCGTTTCGGGGCGGCCGAACTGCCGGAAATGCGCGCGCTCGATATGCGTGCCGAGAAGCTGCCCGCCGGGCGCTGGATCTCGGACGCGCTGAAAAAACAGGTCAATGCGCGGATCGAGAAGGGCGAGCAGGCGCTTCTGTTCATAAACCGCCGCGGCTATGCGCCCGTCACCATCTGCCGCGCTTGTGGCCATCAGATCGCTTGTGATCACTGCGACGCGCGCATGGTGGAACACCGGTTTCTGAAGCGGCTGATGTGCCACCAATGCGGCGAGACGAAGCCGATGCCGGAAGCCTGCCCGGGCTGCGGGGTCGAGGGGCGGCTGTCGCCCGTTGGCCCCGGCGTGGAGCGGTTGGCGGAGGAAACCGCCGAGGCCTTCCCGCAGGCGCGCGTGGCGGTTCTGTCGTCCGATCTTTTTGCCTCTGCACGCGCGCTGAAAGCCCAGATCAAGCTGATTGCGGAGGGCGGGGCCGACATCATCATCGGCACGCAACTCGTTGCAAAGGGGCATAATTTCCCGCTTCTGACCCTCGTTGGCGTGATCGACGCGGATCTTGGCCTGCAGGGCAGTGACCTGCGCGCGGCCGAGCGCACGTTTCAGCTCATGCGGCAGGTGGCGGGGCGGGCCGGGCGCAGTGAGCGCAAGGGGCTGGCGCTGCTGCAAACCTACCAGCCCGAGCACCCTGTGATCCGCGCGATCCTTTCAGGCGACGAGGAGGGCTTCTGGCGCGCCGAGGCACGCGAGCGCGAGGCGGCGGGGGTACCGCCCTACGGGCGGCTTGCGGGGATCGTGATATCCTCGCTGGATGTGCAGACGGCTTTCGATCTGGGCAACCAGCTGGCCCGGCAGGATGCGCCGCTGCGGCAGGTTCAGGCGCAGGTGTTTGGCCCCGCGCCCGCGCCGATTGCGCGCATCCGCGGGCGGCACCGGGTGCGCCTTCTCGTGAAGGCGGCCAAGGGCGTGCCGATCCAGCAGGCCCTTCAGGCCTGGGTGGGGCAGCTGCGCGTTCCCGCCAACACACGGGTGTCGATCGACATCGACCCGCAAAGCTTCTTCTGAGCGCCGCTTAACCGGCTGGCAAGATTTCCTGTGCGATAGCTGGGGGATAGACCCACCGGCTTCAGGCCCCAACGGGCAGCAGGGAATGGCGCAAACCGATTCAGATCCGGCCGAACTGGCCAAAACCAAATATTCACGGCAGGGACGGCTGCAACGGTTTTGCCGTGGCCGTTTCGCGACCTTCCCTGTGCGGGCCGGGTTTGAGCTTGCCGGCGCGCTGATCGTCGCGGTGTTCATTTCGCCGGCCTGGGGCGTGGTGGCCGCGCTCGCCCTCAGCGCCAGTGAAGTGGTGGAGCTTTCGCTTGTGCGCCACGTGCAGCGCAGCGGGTTGATCCTGCGCAACCCGCGCCGCGCGAGCCGGGTGCTGACCTTCGGTTCAGGCTTCTGGGCCGTCGGCGTTTGCTGGGCCATCGGCATCCTTTGGTTTGTCGGCGGGCCGGATGTCTGGGTGCTGTGCATGGCGTTTCTCACGGCGGGGCTCGTGAACGCGCAGCTGGTGGCCATGCTGCATCCGCCGTCGATCCGGGCCAAAATAACCGTGCTATCGGGCATGTGCGGCGTCATCCTTGGCGACAGCCTGTTGCGCCCGCAGGCCGATCTGCGCACCTATATGGTGCATTTCACGGCGGCGGTGCTCCTGTTCACCATGCTCGCAGGCCTGTTTGACAGGCTCAAACGCCAGAACGAAAGCCGGCACGAGGCCGAAAAGCGCTTGCTCTCCGCCAATGCCGAGGGCCGGGAAATGCTGGCGAAACTCGAAGCCTCGCAGGCCGCGCTGGTGGCCCGTGCGCAGGAAGCGCGGGAGTTGCAGCGTCAGGCAGAAGCCGCCAGCGTGGCGAAATCGGAGTTTCTGGCCGTGATGAGCCACGAGATCCGCACGCCTCTGAACGCGGTTCTTGGCATGGCGGATGTGTTGTCGGAAAGCCAGCTCAGCTCGGATCAGCGCGACGTGGTGGACACGATCGAAAGCGCCGGGCGCGCGCTGCTTTCGATCATCAACGACGTGCTGGATTTCTCCCGGATCGAGGCCGGGAAGACGGAGCTTGACGCCGAACCTTTCGCGCTCAGCGCGCCCCTTTCGGATGCCGCCCGCGCGCTGGCACCGCTCATGGCGGAGAAAGGGCTTGTGTTCGAAGCAAATCTGGCTCCGGCAGAGGGGGCGGTTCTCGTGGGGGATGCCGGGAAGCTGCGCCAGATCGTCATGAATCTGCTGGGCAACGCGCTGAAATTCACCGCCGAAGGGTCCGTTTCCCTGAAGCTTGCCGTGGCCCGCTCCGGGGCCAAGGCCACAAAAGCGCGGGTGACGGTGGAGGTCTGCGATACCGGGCCAGGGATCCCGGCGGGCGCGATAGAGCGGATTTTCGAACCTTTCGAGCAGGTTGATGGGCAGATCACGCGGGTTCATGGCGGCACGGGGCTGGGGCTTGCGATCTCCCGCAGGCTTGCCCGCAAGATGAACGGCGATCTCACCGCGCGCAGCGTGGAAGGCAAGGGCAGCACCTTCCGGTTGGAGGTCACGCTGCCGCTGGCTGAGGCCGCCGCGCTTGCGGTTCTTTCGCCGGAGGCTACCGCGCCGCCTACGGCGGGAAGCCTCGCCGGGCGGCGCATCCTTGCAGCGGAAGACAATCGCGCAAACCGGCTTGTTCTGAGCCGGCTGCTGGATGGGGCCGGGGTCGATCTGACCTTTGCCGAAGATGGTCTGCAGGCGGTGGAATCCGCAGGGCAGGGCGGGTTTGACCTGATCCTCATGGATATGTCGATGCCACACATGGACGGGATCGAGGCCACGCGCCGAATCCGCGCGGCGGAAGCAGGCAGCGCCCGCGCCCCCGTGCCGATCGTGGCGCTCACGGCCAATGCCTTTGAGCAGGACAGGCGCAACTGCCTCGAGGCGGGGATGACGGGGTTTCTGTCCAAACCCCTGCGAAAGGCGGTTCTCATGGAGGAAATCGCCGTGCAGCTATCCGGCGCACCTTCCAATGAAGCGGCCGATCTGGCGCTTGCTTCCGGTGCTCCCGACCCGATGGCGGGCGCTCCTGCGGCAGATCCGGCTTGCCCCACTGCGGAGCGAGAGCCGCCTTTGGGCACGCATGCCGATCCGGCCCGGGATGCCGTGTAAAAGCCCATTGCGGCTAAGCGAGGGCCCGCAACGCTTGTTTCGCTGGTTCACAGCGCGCGCACGCTTGCGATCAGCCGAGCCCTCAAGCGGCAGCAGCCCGCAGTCAATGCGCATGCGTCAGGGCGGGTGGCCTTCGCGCATCGGATTGTGCGCTGGTGAACAGTGAATTGTCTTTTCAGCCCCCGGTTTGCCGCGTATGCGAAAGCCATGAAAACCGTTCGCCTCGAAGATGCCGCCTCCCTGCCTGTCTGGCGCCGCCCAATCGCGCTGCTGGTGCTGACGGCGATCGCCATGCCGATCGCCTTCTCCACATGGTCGGCGCTGCTGAATAACTTTGTCATCGAGGTGGCCGATTTCGACGGGGCCGACATCGGCCTTTTGCACAGCGTGCGCGAGATCCCCGGCTTTTTCGCCATCGGCGTCATCGGCCTGCTGCTTTTCATCCGCGAACAGGTGCTTGGGCTGGTGACTCTTGCGCTACTGGGCGCGGCAACGGCTGTTACTGCATGGTTTCCGAGCCTTGGCGGGATCCTGATGATCACCATGCTCTCCTCCATCGGCTTTCACTACTATGAAACCGTGAACCAATCGCTGCAGCTGCAGTGGATCGCGAAGGACCGCGCCCCGCAGATGCTGGGCTGGTTGGCCGCCGTGGGCTCCGCCGCGACGCTGGTGATCTACGTGGTGATCGTGCTGTCGTGGGATCGGCTGGGGCTCACCTACAACCTCGTGTATCTCGTGACGGGGGGCATCACCGTGGCCATCGCGGCCTATTGCCTCTTCGCCTTCCCGCAATTTGAAACGCCCAACCCACAGCGCCGCCAGATCGTGCTGCGCAAGCGCTATTGGCTTTACTATGCGCTGCAGTTCTTGGCCGGCGCGCGGCGGCAGATCTTCGTGGTGTTCGCCGGTTTCATGATGGTGGAGCGCTTCGGCTTCGAAGTGCATCAAGTCACCGCGCTCTTCCTGATCAACCTCGTCGCCAACATGATCTTCGCGCCGCTGATGGGCCGCGCCGTGCACCGCTTTGGCGAGCGCAACGCGCTGATCTTCGAGTATGCGGGCCTTGCGCTCGTGTTCCTGGCCTACGGCGGCATTTACATGTTCGGCTGGGGCGTGGTGCTGGCCAGCGCGCTCTACGTGCTGGATCACCTGCTTTTCGCGCTGGCTTTGGCGCTGAAAACCTACTTCCAGAAGATCGCCGACCCGCAGGATATCGCCCCCACCGCCGCCGTGGCCTTCACGATCAACCATATCGCGGCCGTCTTCCTGCCGGTGCTGCTTGGCCTATTGTGGCTGGCCTCCCCGGCGGCTGTGTTCACTCTGGCCGCGGCAATCGCGCTCTGCTCGCTCGGGCTTTCGCTGCTGATCCCGCGCCACCCGGAGCCGGGTAACGAAACCCGGCTGTCGCGCTTCACAGCTGCGCCAGCAGAGTAGAAGCCGCCCGCGCGAGCGCCTATATCTGCAGCCAAAGCCACCTGCGAGGAGACCGCGATGCTCACGTTTAACACCAACAAGAAGCTCAAGATGGTTGCGCAATCGGCTGCCCTCCCGGGCCGCGCCACGCCGATTGCCACCGCCGAGACCCATTTCGTGTCCGGCCGCCCGCTGCAAGCCGATGTTCCCGCCGGGATGGAGCAAGCCATCTTCGGGATGGGCTGCTTCTGGGGCGTGGAGCGGATGTTCTGGCAGGTCGAGGGCGTCTGGCTCACCATGGTGGGCTATGCGGGCGGCTACACGCCGAACCCGACCTATGAGGAAACCTGCACCGGGCAGACGGGCCACAACGAGGTGGTGCGTGTGATCTATGACCCGAGCGTTGTCAGCTACGAGGCCCTGCTGCGCGTCTTCTGGGAGAACCACGATCCGACGCAGGGCATGCGCCAGGGCAACGATCTGGGCACGCAGTACCGCTCTGGCATCTACACGTTCACGGAGGCGCAGGCCGAGGCCGCGCGCGCCAGCAAGGCCGCCTTCGAGCCCAAGCTGGCCGAAGCCGGGTTTGGCGATGTCACCACCGAAATCCTGCCCGCCCCGGCCTTCTATTTCGCCGAGGATTACCACCAGCAGTATCTCGCCAAGAACCCGGCCGGTTACTGCGGCATCGGCGGCACCGGCGTGAACTGCCCGATCGGGACCGGCGCCACCGCTTGACGCGTGGCAGCAGGGCGTCTAAGCGCCCTGCAAGCCATCACGCGAGGACGCCATGCCCACATTCACCGCTTTCACCACCCTTCCGGGCAAGCCCGCCGCCGAACGCCTTGGCGAGGCCATCGAGCGGATGGAGCCCGAGCCCATGGGCGTGGGCGTCTTCGAGATCGAGGACGGCTCGGGCCTCTGGGAAGTGGGCGGCTATTTCACCGAGGCACCGGATGAAACCGCGCTGGCGGTGCTTTCCGTGGCGTTTGAGGCCAAGCCCTTCGTGGTGTCGGAACTGCCGGAGACCGATTGGGTCGCCAAGGTGCGGCGTGAGCTCTCGCCCGTCGCGGCGGGCCGGTTCTTCGTTTATGGCGGCCATGATGAGGACAAGCTGCCAGAGGGCGCGATTGGCCTGCGCATCGAGGCCGCCATGGCCTTTGGCACCGGCCACCACGGCACGACGCTGGGCTGCCTGCGCGCGCTGGATCGTCTGGCAGAGGGCGGGTTCACCGGCAAGAACGTGGCCGACATCGGCTGCGGCACGGCCGTGCTGGCCATGGCGGCGGCCAAGATCTGGCCCGATCCCGTGCTGGCCAGCGACATTGACGAGGTGGCCGTGGACGTGGCCGAGGCCAATGTGGCTTCCAACGATCTTTCGGGCCGGGTGCGCTGCGTGGAAGCCAAGGGGTTTGACTCCCCGGTTCTGGCCGAGGCCGCGCCCTTTGATCTGGTCTTTGCCAACATCCTGAAAGGCCCGCTTGTGGATCTCGCACCGGATATGGCGGCCCATGTCGCCCCGGGTGGTTACGTGATTCTGTCGGGCCTGTTGAACGATCAGGCCGCCGAGGTGATCGAGGTTTATACCGCGAACGGGTTCAATCTGATCCACCACGAAATGATTGTTGACTGGTCGACGCTGACCATGGGCAAATGAGACCGAGAAACACGCAAATTTCCTAAATTTCGCCTTAATCGCCTTGTTTTCGCCACATTTCGGGGGGAAATTGAAGCTGTCGGTGGGGGCCGACTTGCGGAGGCTGCTATGGCGGATGCCAATCTCCAGAGCTTTGACAAGCGTCTGCGCCGTATCGACAAGCGGCACAGGAAGCTGTCCAGAGGCTACGTTCACACGATCGGCCATGACGGGTTGATCGTTTCCACGCCGCGCCGGCGTGTCGAACGGCGTTTCCCGATCCGCGGGCTTGTGCTCGTGGCGGTCGGCGTCTTCGCATTCAAGGGATTTCTCTATGCCCAACTGGGCGGCGCCACCTACACGCAGCGCGTGGACAAGCTGGCCGCCGGCACCTCGGTTGAGCAGGTCGGGGCCTATATGATGCAGGCCGATCCGGCCACGCTGTGGGTTGCCGGCCATCTGAACAAGATCCTGCCTTAAGGGGCAGGTTTGTAGATTTACTGTAAAGAGTGCGCTCGTTTCACGAATGAAAAAGGCCGCTTCGGGTGATCCGAAGCGGCCCTTTTTTTAATCCGGCCCCCTGTTGAAAGGGGCGGATGCCTTAGCGGTGCATCGACTCGATGTCGCCGCGGTTCAGGCCGATATCGTCCAGTTCACGGTCGGTGAGTTTGGAGAGCGCCTTGCGGGTCACGCGCTCGTCGTTCCACTCGATCAGGGCGCCAAAGAAATTGGCCAGACGGCCACCAAACAGGGAGCCGGTTGCGGGGCGGGCAGTTTCAAAAGCAGCCATAGGTGCCGTCCTTTCTTTTCTTTCTGATGCATTTTTATGCGGTGTCTGAGGCGCAAATAGAGCGGTGGGTTTCATGGATCAAGAGGCGTGGGGCGCATAACTTCCATGCAGTTTCTGCATGGGTCGGAATGGCCGAAAACACCTTGTTACAAAGGCGAAAGGCGCCCTTGCGCGGGTGTCGTTTTCAGACGGGAATCGGGGCATCCGTGTCGCATTTTGGCGATTGTGATCGCGGATGTGATCACAAATGCCTGCGCCCGCGCCATTGGCAAATGTTCGCGTTTCGTGCTACTTGTGAAAAAAAATGTAAACAGGCTGGGCAGAATGCGGGTTTTGGGCATCGATCCGGGGCTTCGGAACATGGGCTGGGGGGTGATTGACGCGGAAGGATCGCGACTCACCCACGTTGCCAATGGGATCATCCACTCGGTGCCCGGCGCGCTGGCCGAGCGGCTGCACCAGCTGCACCGCGAGCTCACCGATGTGTTCGCCACCTTCCAACCTGATACCGCCGCCGTGGAGCAGACCTTCGTCAACAAGGATGCCGTGGGCACGCTGAAACTGGGCCAGGCGCGCGGCATTGCGTTGCTGGTTCCGGCGCAGGCGGGGCTGACCGTGGGGGAATATGCACCAAATGCGGTGAAGAAAACGGTTGTGGGCGTCGGCCATGCGGCCAAGGAACAGGTTCAACACATGGTGAAGCTGCAATTGCCCGGCGTGAAGCTTGCCGGCGCGGATGCGGCGGATGCGCTGGCCATCGCGATTTGCCACGCTTTCCACGCGCAAACCGGCAACCGGCAGAAGGCACTCAGAAAGGCGGGCGCATGATCGGCAAACTCTCGGGCCGTATCGATTACAAGGGCTCTGACCACGTGATGATCGACGTGCGCGGCGTGGGCTATATCGTCCATGTCTCCGACCGCACGCTCGCCAGCCTGCCCCCCGTGGGCGAGGCGGTGGCGCTCTATACCGACCTGCTGGTGCGCGAGGATCTGATGCAGCTCTTCGGCTTCACCTCGCTGGTGGAGAAGGAATGGCACCGGCTTCTGATGGGGGTGCAGGGTATCGGGGCGAAGGCCTCGCTCGCCATTCTGGGCACGCTGGGGCCAGAGGGCGTCTCCCGCGCGATTGCCTTGGGCGATCAGGCGGCGATCAAGGCGGCCAAGGGCATCGGCCCGAAAACCGCGCAGCGGGTGGTGATCGAGTTGAAGGATAAAGCGCCCACGGTGATGGCCATGGCCGGGTCGCTCGGCGCGACGCTTGAGGCGGATCCGGGCGACGTGCTGGAAACCGCAGAGCCCGCGCCCACCAAGCCCGCACGCGCCGCGCCCAAGCCTTCCGGCAATGCGGCGGCGCAATCGGATGCGCTGTCCGCCCTCACCAATCTGGGCTACGCGCCGTCTGAAGCGGCGGCGGCGGTGGCCGAAGTGGCGGGCGATGCCCCTGAGGCCGACGCGCAAACCCTGATCCGCGCCGCCCTGCGCAAGCTGGCCCCGAAAGGCTGATAGATGAGCGAGCCCGATCCGACCTTACGCCCTGAGCTGCAACCCGGCGATCAGGATCGCGCCCTGCGCCCGCAGGCGCTGGAGGAATTCATCGGCCAGGCCGAGGCCCGCGCCAATCTGCGCGTCTTCATCGAAAGCGCACGGCGGCGGGGCGAGGCGATGGACCATACGCTGTTTTACGGCCCCCCGGGCCTTGGCAAGACGACGCTCGCCCAGATCATGGCGCGCGAATTGGGGGTTTCCTTCCGCATGACAAGCGGCCCGGTGCTGGCGAAAGCGGGCGATCTGGCCGCGATCCTCACCAATCTCGAAGCGCGCGATGTGCTCTTCATTGACGAGATACACCGCCTCAATCCGGCGGTGGAAGAGGTGCTCTATCCGGCGATGGAGGATTACGAACTCGATTTGGTGATCGGGGAGGGGCCTGCGGCGCGCACGGTGCGCATCGAGTTGCAGCCCTTCACGCTCGTCGGGGCCACCACGCGGCTCGGCCTGCTCACCACACCGCTGCGTGATCGCTTCGGCATCCCGACGCGGCTGCAGTTTTATAATGTGCAGGAGCTGAACGAGATCGTCACCCGCTCCGCCCGCCTGCTCGGCGCACCCGCCACGCCGGAAGGCGCGATGGAGATCGCCCGCCGCGCGCGTGGGACGCCCCGGATCGCCGGGCGTCTGTTGCGCCGGGTGGTGGATTTCGCGGTGGTCGAGGGCGACGGCAAGGTCACGCAGGAGATCGCCGATAGCGCGCTCAAGCGGCTGGGCGTGGATGCGCTTGGCTTGGATGGGGCCGACAGGCGTTACCTGAACCTGATTGCTGATAACTACGGCGGCGGCCCGGTGGGGATCGAAACCATCGCCGCCGCGCTTTCGGAAAGCCGGGATGCGCTGGAAGAGGTGATCGAGCCTTACCTGCTGCAACAGGGCCTCGTGCAGCGCACCCCGCGCGGGCGGATGCTGGCGCGCAAGGGCTGGCAGCATCTGGGGCTGGAAGCGCCCAAGGCCGAAGGGCAGACGGATCTTTTCGGCAAGTAAGGCCGGTTGATGTGGCGCGGCGTTTTCGCGTATGCGGTGGGCCGCATCCCACAGGCAGGAGACCCGCATGGCCACGCTGAGCCCCGAAACTGTTGAAGCTCTTTTCACCCGCTCTGACCAAAGCTTCGCCTTCGCGCGCTGGGGCCGCCCCATCGTGCCGGTTGTCTTTGGCGTGGAGGAGGAGAGCCTCGGCGTGATCAAGGGCGCGATCGAGGCCGTGGTGGCGCTGGCGGGCCACAAGATGGCCGAGACGGACCCGGAGTTGGGCGCGAACCTGATGATCTTCTTCCTGCGCGACTGGCAGGAGCTTCTGGACACGCCGAACCTTGATCGGCTGGTGCCGGAACTGGCCACGCTCGTGGCGCGGCTCAAGGAGGCCGATGCCAACCAGTACCGGATTTTCCGGTTTGATGAGCAGGGGGCGATCAAGGCCTGTTTCGTCTTCCTGCGGATGGATGAGCATCTGTCGGCGGTCTCGGCCGACACGCTGGCGCTGAGCCAGATGGTGCAATCGGTGCTGCTGTGGTCCGATACCGCCTTCCATGCCGCGTCGCCGCTGGCTGTGCTCCCGGAAACCGGGGCCACGGTGCTGCGGCCCGAGATCGCGGCGCTGATCCGCGCGGCCTATGATCCGGTGCTCCCTGCTTATGCGGATGACAAAAGCCATGCCCTGCGGCTCTTTGCCCGCGCGCAGTCGCAGCTGCCAAGCTGAGGTCTGCCGGTTCGCGCCATGCGCGGCGGCAGAAATCCGCTTACGACAATCTAGGTTGTCAATATCTTATTCAACCTTGGATGACATTCCTCTAGGTGGGTGGCGGGCGTGCAACAGCCGCCTGGTAACTCACTGATTCATAGCGCCTGAACGCCCCGGTATCTGCAAGCAACCGGGCGGGCGTGAACGGGGATAGACATGACCAAGACCAAGATCCTGCTGGCCACCACCGCGAGCGTCGCAACCCTGGCCCTGCCGGCCTTCGCCGAAGAGCTGGCCGCCGAAGAGCTGACCATCGAGAGCACCGATCTCTCCACGGTCGTCGGCGGCACCACCTTCAAATTCTACGGCCAGATCAACCAAGGCATCCTCTCCTATGACGATGGCCTGCAGTCCAACACCTATTTCCCGGTCGACAACGACAATTCCGGCTCCCGCATCGGGCTTGAGACCGAAACCAACCTCGGCTCCGGCTGGACGATGGGCACCCGGCTTGAGTTCGGCATCACGCCGTCCTCCACCAGCGATGTGAACATCCAGGACGAGCACGGCGACTGGTCCTTCGACAAGACCGATATCCGCCACCTTGAAGTCTCCTTCGGGTCTGATGCCTACGGTACCTTCTCCTTCGGTCAGGGCTCCATGGCCACCGACGGCATCACCGGCGCCGATTTCTCCGGCACCGGCGTGATCGCGGGCGCTGCGGTGTCGGATATGGCCGGCGGCCAGCTCGTGCGCGACACGCTCGGCGGGTTCACCGGCGGAAAAGTCTCGGATCACTTCGACAACATGGACGGCTCCCGCCGCTTCCGCGCCCGCTACGACAGCGCCAACTACAATGGCTTCGTCTTCTCCGGCTCCTACGGTCAGGAGGTGCTGAGCGACGGTGACAGCAACGACTACTACGACGTGGCCGCGCGCTACTCGAAGGATTTCGGCGCCTACGCCTTTGACGCGGGCCTCGGCTACGCCTGGAACGGTGACGACGAGGAAGTGCTCTCCGGTTCTGCTGCCGTGCTGCACAAGGACACCGGCCTCAGCCTCGCCGTGGCCGCTGGCCGCACCTCGGCCGATCACAGCTCCACCTATGGCTATGTGAAAGCGGGCTACCAGCAGGATTGGTTCAAGGCCGGCACCACCGCCTTCTCGCTCGACTACTACGAAGGCTCTGACGTCTTCGAACAGGGCGCGGGCAGCCGCTCCGTGGGTCTGGCCGTGGTGCAGAACTTCGATAAGCAGAACCTCGAAGTCTACGGCGGTATCCGTGAGTACAAGTTCGACAACGCCAGCGCCGACTACAAGGATGGCACCGCCATCATGGGCGGCCTGCGCTGGAAGTTCTGATCATGACAGCGGGCGGCCTTCGGGCCGTCCGTTGCTTTCGTGGCAAGCGGGCAGGGCGGTTGCACTAGCGGGCTGCACTGCCTATCACGGTCGCGAGATCGAGCAAAGGACGCGCCCATGAGCCCCTACCACAGCTACCCCGTCGAGGTGTTCTACGAGGACACCGACATGGCCGGGGTCGTCTTCTACGCCAACTACCTGCGCTACATCGAGCGGGCGCGCTCCACCATGGTGCGCGAGCTGGGTGTGGATCAGGGGGCGATGAAGGAGCAGGAGGGGCTGGCCTTCGTGGTGCGCAAGGTCGAGGCCGATTATCTCTCGGCGGCAAAATTCGCCGATCAGCTTGAGGTGCGCACCCAGATCGAGGCCGTCACGGGCGCGCGAATCCAGTTCTGGCAGGAAATCCTTCGCGCGGGCGAGGTGATTTTCACCGCCCGGCTCACCGTGGTTCTGATCAATGAGGCGGGCCAGCCGGCGCGCCTGCCGGCGAATATCCGCCTGCTTTTGCACTGAAGCGGCGATTTTCGCCGTATCTTCCGCATTCTGTGGCGTTTGCACGGAATCTGCTGTAGATTCGCGTCCAACCAGAGCCGACCCATCGGCCTAACGCAAACAGAGCAGGCACATGGAAACCGAAACCCTTGCGATGGCGCAGGAGATCGATTTTTCGATCCTCGCGCTTTTCATGCGTGCAACCCTGACCGTGAAACTCGTGATGGTGATCCTGGTGATCGCCTCCTTCTGGTCCTGGTCGATCATCATCCAGAAAATCATCACCTTCCGCGCCGCGCGCGCCGAGGCCGCGGTATTTGACCGCGCCTTCTGGTCGGGCGAGCCGCTGGACGAGCTGTTCGAGAAGATCGGCTCCCAGCCTTCGGGCGCGTCGGAAAAGGTCTTTGCGGCCGGGATGACGGAATGGCGGCGCAGCCACCGGCAGGACGGCGGGCTGATCGCGGGCGCGCAGGCGCGGATCGATCGCAGCATGGATGTGGCCATCGCCAAGGAAAGCGAGCGGATGAATGGCGGCTTGTCGCTGCTGGCCACCGTCGGCTCCACCGCGCCTTTCATCGGGCTCTTCGGCACCGTGATCGGCATCATGAACGCTTTTGTCGAGATCGCGCAGGAGCAGAACACCAACCTCGCCGTCGTGGCGCCGGGCATCGCAGAGGCGCTGCTGGCCACGGGGCTGGGCCTTCTGGCCGCAATCCCGGCGGTGATCTTCTACAACAAGCTCTCGGTCGACAGCGACCGCATCGTCGGCGGCTATGAGGCCTTCGCCGATGAGTTCGCCACCATCCTGTCGCGCCAGTTGGACGGCTGAACCATGGGCGCGGGTGTCATCCAGAAACAGGGCGGCAGCGGCCGCCGCCGCCGCTCGGGCCGCCGCAGCGCGGCCATGAGCGAGATCAACGTCACGCCCTTCGTGGACGTGATGCTCGTGCTCTTGATCATCTTCATGGTGGCCGCGCCGCTGCTGACCGTCGGCGTGCCAGTGGAACTGCCGCGCACCGCGGCCAACGCGCTGCCCACCGAGCAGGAAGAGCCGCTGGCGATCACGCTGACGCAAGAGGGCGAGCTGATCCTGCAAACCACGCCCATCGCGCCGGAGGATCTGATCCCCAAGCTGCGCGCCGTGGCGGCAGAGCGCACCTCGGACAAGGTCTTCCTGCGCGCCGATGGCTCCATCCCCTACGAGCGCGTCGTGCAGGTCATGGGCGCGCTCAACGCCGGGGGCTTCAACAACATTGGCCTCGTCACCGACACTGGTGGCCCGAGCCTTGACGGCCGGGACGGCTGACGGAGCGCGGGCGCGTGGCGTTGAACACCGGTCAAAAAATCTCGGGCGTCGGTCACGTCGCCCTTATCCTGTGGATGCTCTTCGGGGGCTGGCTCTCCACGGATTCGCTGCCCGAAATCGAAGTTGCCGAGGTCTCGCTGATCTCGGGCGACGATTTCGCAGCACTCTCCACGCCGCAGCCGGTGCCGGACGCGCCGCTGGAGGCCGCGCCGCTCACGTCGCAGGAAGGCCCCGAAGCGCCGCAAGCCCCGGCCGAGCCGCAAACGGCCCCGGAAGCGCCCGAGGCGGAAACCACCAGCAGTCAGGCCGCCGAGCCGATTGCACCGCAAGCCCCCGAAACGCCGGACGCAACGCCGGACGTGGCTGAGCTGACGCCCGTGCCGGAGGCGGAAGTTGCGGATGCGCCGCCGCCCGCGCCGGAAAGCCCGTCCGAGGATGTGGCCGTGCTGGTGCCAAGCCCGCCGGACTCAAGCCCCAAGCCCGCGCCGCGTGTTGCCCCGCAACCCACGCCCGCGCCCGCGCCCGAAGTCACCATCGACACCGAAGTGCGCGAAGAGGCCGCGCCGGAAGCCGAGCCCGAGGCCGAAGTCGTGCAGGAAGCGCAGGAGGCTACTGCGCCGGAAGAGTCCTCGACCCGCATCGTGACGGAGGCCGAAGAGCAGCCCGAAACCGCCCCAGCACCGCCGCCCGCAGCGGCTCCGACGACCTCCAAGCGCCCCACAGCTCGCCCGCAGCGCCCGGTCCAGACGGCCACAGCTTCGGCGGAAACTCCGGCAGAAACTCCGGCGCAAGAGACCCCGCCCGCCACTGAGGCCGGTGATGCCGCCATCGACGCCGCCGTTGCCGCGGCGCTGGCCGGTGTCGCCACCAGCACCGAATCCGCTCCGGCTGCAAGCTCAGCCCCTGCAGGGCCGCCGCTGACCTCGGGCGAGAAGGATTCGCTGATCGCCCAGATCTCCCAATGCTGGAACGTCGGCTCGCTCTCCACCGAGGCGCTGAAAACGACCGTGACCGTCGCCGTTGCCATGACGCGCGACGCCAAACCCGAACTCGGCACGATCCGCATGATCGGCTATGACGGCGGCAATGAAGCCGCCGCCAATCAGGCCTACGAGGCCGCCCGCCGGGCCATCATTCGCTGCGGCGCGACAGGTTTTTCGCTTCCGAGCGAAAAATATGATCACTGGCGCGAGATCGAGATGGTATTCAACCCGGAGAAGATGAGGTTCAAATGATCCGTTCGAAACTCCTGATCGCCGCTGCGGCGCTCGCCATGGGCGGGGTGGCTTGGTTTGCCGCCCCCGTGAAAGCCCAGGACGGGCCGCTCCGGATTGAAATCACCGATGGTGTGATCGAGCCGCTGCCCTACGCGGTGCCCGATTTCATCGCCGAAAACCCGGCGGCCACCGAATATGCGCGCAACATCGCCCGCGTGATCGCCTCCGATCTGACCGGCTCGGGCCTGTTCCGCGAGATCCCGGCCAGCGCCTATATCGCCAATGTCACGAGCTTTGAGAGCCCGGTGCAATATGCCGACTGGAAAGCGATCAACGCGGAAGCCCTGATCACCGGGGCGGTGGCAGTGAACGGCAACCAACTCACCGTCAAGTTCCGCCTGTTTGACGTCTTCTCCGGAGCGCCCTTGGGCAAGGGGCTGCAATATGTCGGCACCACCGACAGCTGGCGGCGTATGGGCCACAAGGTGGCCGATGCCGTCTATGCGCGGATCACCGGTGAAAGCGGCTATTTCGACAGCCGCGTTGTCTTCGTCAGCGAAAGCGGCCCCAAGGACGCCCGCCAGAAGCGGCTGGCGATCATGGATTACGACGGCGCAGGCGTGCAGTACCTGACCGACAGCTCCGCCATCGTGCTGGCCCCGCGCTTCTCGCCCACGGGCGACCGGGTGCTCTATACCTCCTATGAAACGGGCTTTCCCCGCGTCTACCTGCTGGACGTCGCCACCGTGGGCCGCCGCATCCTTGGCGATCAGGCCGGGGCAATGAGCTTTGCGCCGCGCTTCTCGCCGGATGGCGGCACGGTTGTCTTCTCGCTCACCTCGGGCGGCAACACCGACATCTACGCGATGAACCTCGCCACCGGCCAGCAGCGCCGCCTGACGAGTGCACCCTCTATCGAAACCGCGCCCAGCTACTCGCCCGATGGCCGCCAGATCGTTTTTGAAAGCGATCGCTCCGGCACCCAGCAGCTCTACGTGATGGACGCCAACGGCGGCGAAGCGCGCCGCATCAGCATGGGTGAGGGCCGGTATGGCACGCCCGTCTGGTCGCCGCGCGGGGATTTGATCGCCTTCACCAAACAAAACAAGGGCCGCTTCCACATCGGCGTGATGCGCACCAATGGCAGCGAGGAACGCCTGCTAACGTCTTCCTTCCTCGATGAGGGCCCGACGTGGTCCCCCAATGGGCGCGTGATCATGTTCACCCGCGCCACCTCGGGCGCAAACGGGCAGCCGGCGCTCTATTCGGTGGACATCTCGGGCCGCAACCTCAAGCAGGTGCCGACACCGGGCGCGGCCTCGGATCCAGCATGGTCTCCGCTGCAAAACTGATGATCCGTTCCCATGTGGGGGCGGAGATGATAACCTCACGGCCATCGAGCCAATAAAGACAAAGCAAGGGGCAAACCCGATGAAGCATTTCACCAAGGCAATTCTTCTGCTCGCCGCTCTCGGCGTGAGCGCCTGTTCCAACGATCGTTTTGGGTCTGGCGGCGGTGCCGATGGCATCAACCCGGCCGATTACGGGCTGAACGGCGGCGGCGTGGGTGTGGGCGAGCTGTCCGATCCCACCTCCATCGCCTATTTCCAGCAGGCGGTGGGCGATCGCATCCTGTTTGACGTTGACCAGAGCAGTCTGAACGATGTGGCCCGCAACACGCTGAACGCGCAGGCCAACTGGCTGCAGCAGAACCCACAATACACCGCCGTGATCGAAGGCCACGCCGACGAGCAGGGCACCCGCGAATACAACCTCGCCCTTGGCGCGCGCCGCGCCAATGCGGTGAACGAATATCTCGTCTCGCGCGGGATCTCGGCAAGCCGCCTGAAAACGGTGACCTACGGCAAGGAACGCCCGCTGGAGATCTGCTCCGAGGAAAGCTGCTACGCCCAGAACCGCCGTGCCGTGACGGTGCTGGCCGCAGGCGGGCTGACGAGCTGAGCCAGAAAGAAAGAGGACACGCGATGAAACGCCTGTTTTCCGCGCTGCTGATGTCGGGCGCGATGATCCTGCCCACAAGCCTTGCCTTCGCCCAGGATCGCACCCAGACGCTGGCCGACATCCGGCAGGAGCTGTCGGTGGTCTATGTGGAGATCCAGAAGCTCAAGCGCGAGCTCTCCACCACCGGGGCGCCGGGCGGTAATCTGAGTGGCAACACGCCGCTGGAGCGTCTGGACGCCATCGAGCGCGAAGTGCAGCGGCTGACCTCGGCCACCGAGGATCTGGAGTTCCGCGTGAACGCCGTGGCGCAGGACGGGGCCAACCGGATCGGTGATCTGGAGTTCCGTCTGGTGGAGCTTGAAGGCGGCGATCTGAGCAAGCTTGGCGAAACCTCCACGCTTGGCGGGCTGGAAGGCGCACCCGCGGCGGCGCCTGCGGTGCCGCTGCCGGGCGAGGGGCCGGAGCTGGCCATCGGTGAGAAAACCGACTTCGAGACAGCCAAGGCGGCGTTTGACGGCGGGGATTACCGCACAGCTGCCGATCAGTTCCAGGCCTTCACCCAGACCTATCCGGGCAGCCCCTTGAGTGCTGAAGCGCATTACCTGCGCGGTCAGGCCCACGAGGCGCTCGGCGAGATGTCCGCCGCCGCGCGCGCCTTTCTGGACAGCTTCTCCGGCACGCCCGATGGCGCGCTCGCGCCGGATGCGCTCTTCAAACTGGGGGCGTCTCTGGCGGCGCTTGGCCAGACCAACGAGGCTTGCGTGACACTGAGCGAAGTGCAGGCTCGCTTCCCGGCGGCCGCCGTCGTGTCGCAGGCGCAATCCACCATGTCGAGCCTCGGGTGCAGCTGAGCCGTTTTCAGCAGATCACCGGCCGCCCTGTCTGGCCCGAAACCCTTGCCGAGCCCGAAAGGCTCGGCATTGCCGTTTCTGGCGGCGGGGATTCCGTCGCGCTGCTCTGCGCGCTGGCCGACGCCTGGCCTGCGCAGCGCCTGATGGCGGTGACGGTGGATCATGGCCTGCGTCAAGCTTCCGCCGAGGAAGCGCAGGCCGTCGCTACGCTTTGCGCCCGGCTTGGTGTGGCGCATCGGGTGCTGAACTGGACGGGCTGGGACGGGCAGGGCAACCTGCAGGACGCCGCCCGCCGCGCGCGGCGCAACCTGATGGCCGATTGGGCGAAGGCCGAGGGCCTGCCCGCCGTGGCGCTGGCCCATACGCAGGACGATCAGGCCGAAACGCTGCTGCTGCGGCTGGCGCGCGGCTCCGGTGTGGACGGGCTGGCGGCGATGCAGGCCGAACGGCAGTACGCAGGCCTGCGCTGGCTGCGCCCGCTTCTGGGTTGCAGCCGGGCCGATCTGCGCCGCTACCTGTCAGCAATCGGGGAGGGGTGGGCGGAAGATCCGAGCAATTCAGATGGTCGCTTTTCCCGCGTGCGGATGCGCAAGGCGATTGCGGCGCTAGAGCTGGATCAGGCCCGGCTGGCGGAAACGGCGCAGGCGATGGATCGCGCCCGCAGCGCCCTTGCGCAACTCGCCTATGAGAAGGCGCAAACCTGCGCGCAGGTGCAGGGCGGCGACGTGGTATTTGACACAGGCGCGCTTGGCTCTTGCCCGGAGGACACCCGCCTGCGGCTATTCGCCCATGCGCTCTGCTGGGTGGCCTCGGCAACATACCGCCCGCGCCTGACCACGCTCACGGCAACGCTTGAGGCGGTGCTGGGCGGAGAAACCCGAAACCTGCACGGCTGCTTGATCCTGCGTGAAGGCAACCACTTGCGGATCTGCCGCGAACCGGCGGCTGTGGCGGGGCTGACCTGCCCCGCACCGGGGCCATGGGACACCCGCTGGATCGCGAAAGCACCTTATGAACAAGGCGATAGCCTCGCCATGCTGGGCGAAGCGGGGCTTGCCCAATGCCCCGACTGGCGCACATCAGGCCTGCCGCGCGCAAGCCTTCTGGCCGCGCCCGCGCTCTGGCGGGGACAGGCCCTGATGGCGGCCCCGCTGGCCGGTCATGGGCCGAACGGCGCAATTGCGCTTGCTAAAGGGGCTTCGGACTTCTTCACTTCGATTTTATCGCATTGAAGAAACCTTCATGATCTCTATTTTAAAGGTAACGGCTGGGGGCCTTGGCTCGCTGGCCTGAAAAGTTTTGAGGAGATTTCCCTTGGGCAACGCACGAAACATCGCCTTCTGGGTCGTGGCATTCCTGCTGATCCTGGCGCTGTTCAACCTGTTCAGCGGCAACAATTCCGCGATCAACACCTCCAGCAAGAGCTATTCGGAGTTCGTGACGGCCGTAGAGGGCGGCAATGTCGCCTCCGTGACGCTGGACGGCGAGCGCGTCCTGTTCCGCGGCAACGACGGCAATGATTACGTCGCCATCCGCCCCGATGACGCGGAAGTGACGAACCTGCTGATCGACAACAACGTGCCGGTCAACGCCAAACCGCAACAGCAATCGGGCTTCACCTCCTTCCTGATGACGCTTCTGCCCTTTGCGCTGCTGATCGGGGTCTGGATCTATTTCATGAACCGCATGCAGGGCGGGGGCCGTGGCGGCGCGATGGGCTTTGGCAAATCGCGCGCCAAGCTGCTGACCGAGAAGCATGGCCGGGTGACGTTTGACGACGTCGCCGGGATCGACGAGGCCAAGGACGAGCTGGAAGAGATCGTGGAATTCCTGCGCAACCCGCAGAAATTCTCCCGCCTCGGCGGCAAGATCCCCAAAGGCGCGCTGCTGGTGGGCCCTCCGGGCACCGGTAAAACGCTGCTGGCCCGCGCCATCGCTGGCGAGGCTGGTGTGCCCTTCTTCACCATTTCCGGCTCCGACTTCGTCGAGATGTTCGTCGGCGTGGGTGCCTCCCGCGTGCGCGACATGTTCGAGCAGGCCAAGAAGAACGCGCCCTGCATCGTGTTCATCGACGAGATCGACGCCGTGGGCCGTTCCCGTGGCGTGGGCTACGGCGGGGGCAACGACGAGCGCGAGCAGACACTGAACCAGCTTCTGGTGGAGATGGACGGGTTTGAAGCCAACGAGGGTATCATCATCGTCGCCGCCACCAACCGCCCCGATGTTCTGGATCCGGCCTTGCTGCGTCCGGGCCGCTTCGACCGTCAGGTGCAGGTCCCGAACCCCGACATTAAGGGCCGCGAGAAGATCCTCGGCGTGCACGCCCGCAAGGTGCCGCTGGGCCCCGACGTGGATCTGCGCATCATCGCGCGCGGCACGCCCGGTTTCTCGGGGGCCGATCTGGCGAACCTCGTGAACGAGGCCGCGCTGATGGCCGCCCGTGTGGGCCGCCGTTTCGTGACGATGGAAGATTTCGAAAACGCCAAGGACAAGGTGATGATGGGCAGCGAGCGCCGCTCCATGGTCATGTCTGAGGATGAGAAGAAGCTGACCGCCTATCATGAGGCCGGCCACGCCATCGTCGGGCTGAACGTGCCGCAGCACGATCCGATCCACAAGGCCACGATCATCCCGCGCGGCCGCGCGCTGGGGCTGGTGCTGAGCCTGCCGGAACGCGATCAGCTGAGCGTGACCTTCACCAAATACACCTCCAAGATCGCCATGGCGATGGGCGGAAAGGTCGCCGAGGAGCTGGTGTTCGGCAAGGAAAACGTGACCTCTGGCGCGGCGTCGGACATCCAGCAGGTGACCCGCATCGCCCGCGCGATGGTGACGCAGTTCGGCATGTCCGATCAGCTGGGCCACATCGATTACGCCAACGAGCAGCAATCCTACCTGGGCAACTACCAGGGCGGCGGCAATGCCTCCCCGGAGACGCAGGAGAAGATCGACGCCGAAGTGCGCCGCATCGTGGATGAAGGCTACGAGACGGCAAAGCGCATCCTCACCGAGAAGCGCGACGATCTGGAGCGGCTGGCCAATGGTCTGCTGGAGTACGAGACGCTTACCGGCAATGAGATCACGCGCGTGATCGCCGGCGAGCCGTTGAACCGGGGCGACGATGAGGACGACACGCCGACAAGCGGCAACACGCCCTCGATCACCGCAATCCCGAAAACAAAGCCCAAATCCAAGCCCGATGGCGGCATGGAGCCGGAGCCCTCGGCTTAAAGGCCAAGGCACAAACAAGAAACGCCGCCGGATGTCCGGCGGCGTTTTGCTTTTGTGGGGACTATAGAAGCTCGGGTGCGCCATCTGGCCCATAGGCATAGCCCGCCAGCGCTTCGGTTTCCCGGTCAAGGCCGTCCAGCAGGAAGCCCATGTCTTCCGGCGCAAGCACCTCGGGCGTCAGCACGATCCGGCGGCTGTTCCGGGTGGGGGAGACCTTGTGAAGCGGCGGCGCGGGGTCTGGCTGCAACTCCAGATCAAAGGCAGCGGAGAGACCCGTCACGAAGCCCACAGGATCACGCCGCACATCCTCGAAACGGGCCAGCGCGAAATTCACGCCCCGGTGGCGCATCCCGATCATCGCCGCGAGCTTTACCCGGCGCATCTCGAAGATATTGGCGTAGCGTTTGCCGGTAAGCGGGTGTCGGTCCAGTTGCAACTCGCGATGGGCAAAGCCCTCTTCCGCGCTCACCGCCCATTTCTTCGTCCAGTTGCGGACGGGCTTGCGGCCCACGCTGGAATGCCACTCGGCGCGCAGGAAATCGGCAAAGGGCATCTCGCCGTCTTCCGGGAGGTTGCGGTGCGGCTGGCGATACATCCCCTTGGCCCAATCCACCGCGTTGCGCGTGAGCAGCACCACCAGCGCGCCGGGTTCAAAGGCCGCCATCGCCGGAACGCCGTGTTTCCAGCCGTAGATCGGCCGGTAGGGTGTCTGGGTGTTCATCCCGATCAGGGTGCGGGCGAAATTGGTGCCGGAGTTCTTGTCCCCAAAAACCTGAAAATGGGTAACCGGCTCGTCAGCAAGGCGCTCGAGGATCGGGAAAGGGAAGGATTCGGAGGCAGGCAAGGCGGGGCCTTCGGGCAGGTTGCGGGTCGCGCCCATACTAGGGGCTAAATCCGCGCCATCAACGCCGCCGCGCGTGCCGCGACGAAACCCTTGAGTTTGATGCAGCCGCGCCTCAGGCTCGGGGGCATCCGCAATTGCACGAGGGGAGGCCGCGGCCATGGGCGAACGGGTCACGATCAGCATCGAAAATCAGGTGGCCACCGTCACCCTGAACCGGCCCGAAAAGCGCAATGCGTTGGATCGGGGCATGTTCACCGGCATCGTGGAAGCGGGCGAGGCGCTGGCCGCGCGCAAGGATGTGCGCGCCGTGGTTCTTGCGGGCGCGGGCGAGGCTTTTTGCGCAGGCATCGACGTGGCGAGCTTTCCCGACCTGATGAAGCTCAATTCTGAGGGCGGCGGCATCATGGCGCGCAGCCATGGCGATGCGAATATCTTCCAGCGCGTGAGCCTTGTCTGGCGGGATCTGCCGCAGCCGGTGATCGCAGCGCTGCATGGCTATGCTTTTGGGGGCGGCTTCCAGATCATGTTCGGTGCCGACATCCGCGTTGCTGCGCCCGATTGCAAGTTCTCCATCATGGAAAGCCGCTGGGGGCTGGTGCCCGATATGGGCGGCATGGTGCTGTTTCCCTCCGTGCTGCGGCAGGATCTGCTGCGGCGTCTGACCTACACCGGCGAAGTTTTCGAAGGGCTGCAGGCCGAGGCCTGGGGCGTGGTGACGGAAGTCTCCGCCGATCCGCTGGCCCGCGCGCAGGCGCTGGCCGCCGAGATCGCCGCCAAAAGCCCGGACGCGATGCGCGCCGCCAAGCGCCTGATCACGCTGACCGAGAAGGCCAGCCGCGAAGAGGCGCTGCTGCTGGAGAGCGAGATCCAGGGCGCGATCCTTGGCCAACCGAACCAGATGGAAGCGGTGATGGCCGGGATGGCCAAACGCGCGCCCGTGTTCAAGGACTGACGCCATGGAAGCCCGCATCCGCGAGAGCTTCGCCCGCCAAGGGCTGATGCGCAGCTTCGCGGCCGAGGTGGTATCGGTGGCGGAAGGCGCGGTGGAGATCCGCGCTCCGATCACGCCCGAGGTGGGCCAGCAGCAGGGCTTTGCCCATGCCGGGCTGACATTCGCTTTAGGAGATAGCGCTGCCGGCTACGCGGCGCTCACGCGCCTGCCGGACGGGCAGGAGGTGGTGACAGCGGAGATGAAGATCAACCTGCTGGCTCCGGCCATTGGCACCCATCTGATCGCGCGGGGGCGGGTGGTGAAACCGGGGCGGCGGCTGGTTGTTGTGGTCGCCGAGGTTTTTGCGGTGCAGGACAGCGGGGAGAAGCCAGTGGCGCTGCTGCAGGGCACGATGGTGCCGGTGGGCGCTTAACGCGGGCGGCTGAACGCCTGTCTGGCCCGGCGGCAACGCCGGGCCGCGCCCGACCCTCCCCCCGGGAGGGCGCATGCGCGCCTCCCAGGCTCGGGCGCGTCCCTTGTCGCTTTAAGCCGTCAGCCCTTCCGGCTCCGACAGCCCATTGGCGCGGCAGCAGGCGGTGAGCGTGTTGGCCAGCAGGCAGGCAATCGTCATCGGGCCCACGCCGCCCGGCACCGGCGTGATCGCCCCGGCGCGCGCGCTGGCGGAAGCGAAATCCACATCGCCCACGAGCCGCGTGCCGCCTTCGGGCTTCTCGATGCGGTTGATGCCCACGTCGATCACCGTCGCGCCCTCCTTGATCCAGTCGCCCGGCACCATTTCGGGCCGGCCCACGGCGGCCACCACAATGTCGGCGCGGCGCACCACCTCGGGCAGATCCTTCGTGCGGCTGTGCGCGATCGTCACCGTGCAGCTGTCGCCCAACAGCAGCTGCGCCATCGGCTTGCCGACGATGTTGGAGCGCCCGATCACCACCGCATCGAGCCCCGATAGCGAGCCGTGATGGGCGCGCAGCATCATCAGGCAGCCCAGCGGCGTGCAGGGCACCATGGATTTCTGCCCGGTGCCAAGAAGGCCGACGTTGGAAATATGGAAGCCGTCCACGTCTTTCGCGGGATCGATCGAATTGATCACCAGATCTTCGTTCAGATGGCCGGGCAGGGGCAGCTGCACGAGGATGCCGTGCACTGCCGGATCGGCGTTGAGCTTTTCGATCAGCGCCAGAAGATCAGCCTCCGAGGTTTCCGCATCCAGCTTGTGTTCGTAGGAGTTCATCCCCACTTCCACTGTCTGCTTGCCTTTGGAGCGCACATAGACCTGGCTTGCCGGATCTTCGCCCACCAGCACCACCGCAAGCCCCGGCGTGATCCCGTTTTCTTCTTTCAGACGAGCCACTTGCGTGGCGACCTTGGCGCGGACATCGGCTGCGAAAGCCTTCCCGTCGATGATCTGTGCTGTCATATGCGTCTCCTGATGCCGTGGCCGGGCCTCAGGCGCCCGGCTATTCATACTGCGTCCGGGCGGGCCCGGTTTATTCCGGGGTGATCGTTTGGGCCTCGCGCGCGATGGACCAGTCGATGAGCTGCGTCCAGAGCGCGGCGGCAAGCTCCGGGTCCAGCCCGCGGCCTGCGGCTTCGCGGCGGACGTTCTCGATCACCGCATCGACCCGTGCCGGGATGCGGGCAGGCAGGCCTTCGGCCGGTTTCAGCTCCACCGCGCGGTCGATATAGCCCATGCGCTTGGCCAGAAGCGCAACGAGCTCCGCGTCGAGCGCGTCGATCGCCACGCGCAGCTCGCGCATGCTGTGGCAGTCCTGGGCGGCGCGGATCATCGCTTCTCTCCGGTTTGGAAATTCTGCGGGTTCCTTAAAACCTTCCGCGTCGCCCCTCAAGGCCTAGAACAGCCCTTCGATCTGACCTTCCGCGTTCAGCATGATCTGCTCCGCGCTCGGCACGCGTGGCAGGCCCGGCATCGTCATGATTTCCCCGCAGATCACCACGATGAAACCAGCCCCCGCAGACAGCCGCACCTCGCGCACCGGCACCGAATGGCCCGTGGGCGCGCCGCGCAGGTTGGGATCGGTCGAGAAGCTGTATTGCGTCTTCGCCATGCAGACGGGCAGGTGGCCGTAGCCTTGCTCTTCCCAGTCGCGCAGTTGGTCGCGGATCTTCTTGTCGGCCAGCACCTCATCGGCCCGGTAGATTCGCTTGGCGATGGTCTTGATCTTGTCAAACAGGCCCATTTCATCGGCGTAGAGCGGCGCGAAATTGGCCATATTCGCGTCGGCAATCTGCGCCACGCGGGTGGCCAGCGCCTCGGTGCCCTCGCTGCCCTTGGCCCAGTGCTGGCAGAGGATCGCTTCGGAGCCCATGCTGGCCACGTAATCCTTCACCGCCTGCACCTCGGCGTCGGTGTCGGTGACGAAATGGTTGATCGCCACCACCACCGGCACGCCGAAGGATTTCACGTTCTCGATGTGGCGGCCAAGGTTGGGGCAGCCCTTCTTCACGGCATCCACGTTCTCGGCCCCGAGATCGGCCTTGGCCACGCCGCCGTTCATCTTCATCGCGCGCACCGTGGCCACGACGACAACGACGCTCGGCGCGAGGCCCGCCTTGCGGCACTTGATGTTCATGAATTTCTCGGCCCCCAGATCGGCGCCGAAGCCCGCTTCCGTCACCACGAAATCGGCCAGTTTCAGCGCCGTCTTGGTGGCGATCACCGAGTTGCAGCCGTGGGCGATGTTGGCAAACGGGCCGCCGTGCACGAAGGCGGGGTTGTTTTCCAGCGTCTGCACGAGGTTGGGCTGCATCGCATCCTTCAGCAGCACCGTCATCGCGCCATCGGCCTTCAGATCGCGGCAATAGACCGGCGAGCGATCCCGGCGGTAGGCCACGATGATATCGCCCAGACGCTGCTGCAGATCGGCCAGATCGTCGGCGAGGCAGAGGCAGGCCATGACCTCGGAGGCCACGGTGATGTCAAAGCCCGCTTCGCGCGGAAAGCCATTGGCCACGCCGCCCAGCGAGGCGGTGATCTGGCGCAGGGCGCGGTCGTTCATGTCCACGACGCGGCGCCAGGCCACGCGGCGGATGTCGATCTCAAGCTCGTTGCCCCAGTAGATGTGGTTGTCGATCATCGCCGAAAGCAGGTTGTGCGCAGAGGTGATCGCGTGGAAGTCGCCGGTGAAATGGAGGTTCATCTCCTCCATCGGCACGACCTGCGCATAGCCGCCGCCGGCCGCGCCGCCCTTCATCCCGAAACAGGGGCCGAGCGAGGCCTCACGGATGCAGATCGCCGCCTTCTTGCCGATGCGGTTCAGCCCGTCGCCAAGGCCCACGGTCGTCGTCGTCTTGCCTTCGCCCGCCGGGGTCGGGTTGATCGCGGTCACAAGGATCAGCTTGCCGTTTGCGCGCCCCGAAAGCCCCTTGATGAAATCCTCGCCGACCTTCGCCTTGTCGTGGCCATAAGGCAGCAGGTGTTCGGACGGAATACCAAGCTTCGCGCCGATCTCCTGGATCGGTTTCTTGTTGGCCTCGCGGGCGATTTCGATGTCGGACTTGTAACCCATGGTGCGATCCCTGTTGGCTGGAGCCGGTTGCCCCGGCGTCTGCCCCAGCTATACGCGGCGCTTATGGCCGCAACAGGCGGTTTTCCGACCTAATCCACGCTGAAATCGTCGAATGCCGTTTCGGATGGGAAACGCGCGGGCGCGATGGGTGTCTATTTCTCCGCCTAGCGTCCTGACAGGTGGTCGGGCAGCGGCTGCCATGGGCGCTGGTCGGGAATATGCAGCGTGATCGCCTCGCCAAGCCGCAAACTGCCTTCGCGTTCCACCCAGGCCGTGACACCGCGCAGGCCCTTGGCCGCCGCCTTGAAGCCCTTGCCGTGGCCGGGCTGGGCGGCCTCGATCACCGGGGCGGGCAGGTGGCAGGGGCGGTTCTGCATATCCACCGTGAGGGTCGCGCCATTCTCGCCCTGCAGGCGGCTTGAAGGCGGGATGTGGCTGAAATCGGGGATGCCCTCTATAACGACGGTGGCACCGATCCACGCGGGATCCAGCTGCGGTAGGCCGAGCTGGGCGGCGATCTTGGCCAGTTCCTCCGCCGAAACGACAGAGAGCTGGCGCGTGTTGCGGATCTCGGTGCTGCGCGGGTACTGGCTGATCACGCGTGAGCACGAGGGGCGGGTGAGCCCGCCGTGATCCTCCCCGACGGGGCCGGAAAAGCGCAGTTCCAGCACCTCGCGCGGAGCCGAAGCAAGGGCATCGGCGCGGCTTTTCACGGTGCCCAGCCATGTGACACGGCCAGTGACGGTGGTTTTCAACAGGGCAGGCATGGGCGCTCCTTTGGGGGCTGTGGGTGCAGGCTGGCGCGGCGGCTGTGCCAGTGCAACCCGAAAGCGGCGGTTTGATCCCGATCAAGGCTCGCCCCTTGCGCGCGTTGCAGGATCCTTTCGTGGGGAGCGGAAGGAGGTTTGCAATGAATACAGGTTGGATCCCGTTGCTTCTGGCGCTGGCCGGGCCGCTGCAGGCGCAGGACATGGTCGAAGGGCACGCGCTCTACACCGACTATTGCGCCCGCTGCCACGGGGACAAGGCCGATGGCATGGGGCCGCTTGCCGCTTCGCTCAATCCACAGCCCAGCGATCTGACAGCCCTTGCGGCGGGCAATGAGGGCCGCTTCCCCGTGGCCCGCGTCGCTGCACGGATCGACGGGCGTGATCCGCTCGTGGCCCATGGCAGTCCGATGCCCGTTTACGGCGATTTTTTTGAGGGGCAGGACGCCGTGATCAAGGCCGAGACGGGCCAGCCGGTGTTCACGAGCCAGCCGGTGGTGGATCTGATCGCCTATCTGCAAAGCCTGCAGCGCTGATCAACTGCAGATGCCCGCAGTCTCCAGATCGGGCCAGGGCACGTAGATCTCCGCATCGTCCAGCCGCGCCAGCGTGGCGGGCATCGCCTGCCGCACCAGCGCCGCGAGCCGCGCCGTGCGCGCGCCGTCCGGGTCCAAAGCTGTGCAGCAGACAAGCTCTTCCACGAGGCTCGCCTGTTGCTCGTAGCCGTAGTCGGCGAATTGCGGGCTTTCGCCGATCTCGAACAGATAGGGATCCTCGGCCCGATGCTCGGCGGCGGCTTTCAGCGGGTGGTAGCCCGTGGTGTCGCGGTTCTGCCATTGCCAGACATGCACCATCTCATGGGCCAGAAACATCGCCGCCACGAGGTTGAGGCGCTCCGGGTAGCCGGGCATCAGATCCTCGGGCGCGAAAGCGGGGTTCAGGTGGACATGGTTGAACACCACCATGCCCGCCGTGCGCACCTCTTCGCGGTCTCCTTCCGGCTGGGGCAGGATCTTCTCGCGGCAGGTGGTGCGGGGGCGGACAGGGCGCGAATAGGGCACGGAGCCGATGAAGTCATTGGTGATCAGGCGGATCGGCGCGGCATCAAGGCTTTCGCCAGTGAGCGTCTCTGTGAAGGCGGCCTCATTGGGTGTGAGCGGGCGCACGGTACAGGCCGCCAGCAGCAGCAGGGGGAGCAGGGCGCGCATCAGGCGCGTTGCGTGAGGTAGACGCCGAAGGCCATCACCGCGATGCCGCCTGCACGGGTGAGGCTGAGCGGGGAGAGCTTCGCGCCGAAGAGGCCGAAATGGTCGATCGCGGCGGCGGAGATCAGCTGCCCCAGCAGCACGAAGAACACCGCATTGCCCACCCCGAAGCGCGGCGCGACCCATGTGATGGAGAGCACGTAGAAGGCGACAAGCAGCCCGGCGGCAAAGAGATGAACGGGCGTTCCGGGGAGTTTGGTAAGCGGGGTGGGGCCGGTGAGCAGCACCACAAGCGCGGTGGCAGAGAAGGCGACGGTGAAGAGCACGAGCCCGGCGGCAAAGGGGCTGCCAAGCCGCGTGCCAAGGGCGGCGTTGAGCGCGGCCAACAGCGGAATGCCGATCCCGGCGGCAAGCATGAGAGCGGCGTATTTGGCGGTGGTTGCGTCCATGAAAGCCTCCGGTTTGCATGGAGCCTAACGCGGTGGCGTCCGGGGTGTCACCCCTGTTTGGGAAGGAGTTGCTTCACTCTCAACCAACCGTCCGGCCGCAGGCCGGACAGCCCCCGCCCGCCCCCCAGGCGGGGGCTATCGCCCCCACCTACGGGCTGGGGCTGCCCTTTGGCGAGCCGCGCTCTGCTCTCAACCCAATGCGACATGCAAAGCATGTCGCACGCGCCCGACCCGCCCCCTGGGCGGGCGCTTAAGTTGGCACACAACTCTACTGGTAGTCCGTAAGTGTCAGGTAAGGTAAGAAAGCTTCAAAAAGGGGATCACTTTGTTTAGAGAGCCACTTCTTTTTTTCGGCCTGCCGGTCAATGTTTTCAGGCCGCGTTTCTTTATGTGCTTCGGATTCAATGAGTGATTGATAAAATTCTATGTCCTGCACTTCGGCACGGATTTCGTTAATATAGTTCGATACCTCTTTTCCAAAAAGAAAGTGGGAAGTCCTCCAAGCGTCAGCCAAGTTGTTGCTCGTTTCGGCGGTGGTTTTTCCTAAAGCATTGAGGTTTGAAATTTCGCTCGCAACTTTGGAATAGACTTGCATCCTACGGTCAAACAGCTTCTCAGCTAATGTCAGTTTTGCCAGCCGCCATTGTCTATGAGCTACAACGGCTATCCCGAGAGCAATTAGGCTTTGGATAATTACTTTGACCAACTCGAGAAAGATCAAAACTGACACTCCTCAAACATCCAGCTCCTCAACAAACCGCGCGTTTTCCTGAATATACTGGAACCGCATCTCCGGCTTCTTGCCCATCAGGCGCTCCACAAGATCGCCGGTTTCGCCCGGTTCGTCTTCGTCGATCGTCACCCGGATCAGCTTGCGCGTGGCCGGGTTCATCGTCGTGTCCTTCAGATCCTTCGCGTCCATCTCGCCAAGGCCCTTGAAGCGGCTCACGTCGATCTTGCCCTTGCCGCCCAAACCCTTCTCGAACCACGCATCCTTCTCCGCATCGTCGATGCAATACACGCGCTTGGCCCCCTGCGTGAGCCGGTAGAGCGGCGGGCAGGCCAGATAGAGGTGGCCGGCGTCGATCATCGGGCGCATCTGGGTGAAGAAGAAGGTCATCAAAAGCGAGGCGATATGGGCCCCGTCCACGTCGGCGTCCGTCATGATGATGATCTTGTCGTAGCGCAGATCGTCCACGTTGAACTTCGTGCCCAGCCCCACGCCAAGCGCCTGCGTCAGATCGTTGATCTCCGCGTTTGAGCCCAGCTTGGAGGAAGCCGCGCCGAGCACGTTCAGGATCTTGCCCCTCAGAGGGAGCAGCGCCTGTGTCTTGCGGTCCCGCGCCATCTTGGCGGAGCCGCCCGCGGAGTCGCCTTCCACGATGAACAGCTCCGTGCCCTCGCGGCTCGTGGCGGAGCAATCCACCAGCTTGCCGGGCAGGCGCAGCCGCTTGGTGGCCGATTTGCGCTGGGTCTCTTTCTCCTGCTTGCGGCGCAGCCGTTCTTCAGCGCGCAGGATCAGGAAATCGAGGATCGCGCCGGCCGACTTCGTATCCGCCGCCAGCCAGTTGTCGAAGTGATCGCGCACCGCGCCTTCCACCAGCCGCTGGGCTTCTACCGTGGCGAGGCGGTCCTTCGTCTGGCCCACGAACTCCGGCTCGCTGATGAAGCAGGAGACAAGGGCGCAGCCGCCCGTTAGCAGATCGTCGCGGGTGATCTGCGCGGCCTTCTTGTTGTTCACAAGCTCGCCGTAGGCCTTGATCCCCTTCAGGATCGCCGCCCAGAACCCCGCCACATGGGTGCCGCCCTCGGGCGTGGGCACGGTGTTACAGTAGGATTGGATGAAACCATCACGGCTTGGCGTCCAGTTGATCGCCCACTCCACCTTGCCCGGCGTGTTGAAGCGCTCGGCAAACTCCACGGTGCCCGCGAAGGGCGCATCAGCATAGGTGGAGGCCTTGCCCAACGTCTCCTGCAGGTAGTCCGACAAGCCACCAGGGAAGTGGAAGGTGGCTTCCGTCGGCGTCTCGCCGTCATCGATGGCGCTTTTCCAGCGGATCTCGACGCCGGAGAAGAGATAAGCCTTGGATCGGATGGATTTGAACAGGCGCGCCGGTTTGAAGCGGTGCTGGCCGAAGATCTGCTCGTCTGCGTGGAAGGTGGTGGTGGTGCCGCGCCGGTTGGGGGCGGCGCCGATTTGCTCGACGGGGCCCAGCGGCACTCCGCGCGAGAAGCGCTGCTCCACCAGCTTGCGATCCCGCGCCACCTGCACGACCATCGAATCCGACAGCGCGTTCACCACCGAAGCGCCCACGCCATGCAGGCCGCCAGACGTCTGGTAGGCCTTGCCGGAGAATTTGCCGCCGGCGTGCAGGGTGCAAAGGATCACCTCAAGCGCGCTCTTGCCGGGGAATTTCGGATGCGGGTCAAAGGGCATGCCGCGTCCGTTGTCGCGCACGGTGAGCGAGTAATCCGCGTGCAGTTCCACCTCGATCCGGTTGGCGTGGCCGGCCACGGCCTCGTCCATCGAGTTGTCGAGTATCTCGGCCACCATGTGATGCAGCGCGCGCTCATCGGTGCCGCCGATATACATGCCGGGCCGCTTGCGCACCGGCTCAAGCCCTTCGAGCACCTCAATCGAGGAAGCATCGTAGGTTTGGCTGGCATCGGAACCGGACAGGAGATCGTCACCGGGCATGTTCATGGCTGCTCTATGTCTTGTTGTTGGTTACATCCATTAGAGCAGATTTCGTAGGGCAGGGGCAATGGGCAAAGCCCTTTCGGGGACGCGGTCCCTCCACCGGACATTCCGGGCCCGCCCGGCCATCTGCCGGGCGGACTGGGCTCATTCGTTGGTCTTTTTCGCGCCGGGCTGAGCGACCGGCGGGGTGGCCAGCGCGGTGGTGTCAGCGCGGGTCGTTAGGTCTGCTGTCTGGCCGCACCCGGGCTTGCCGAGGCAGCTTTTCTCCAGCGAGGTGCTGATCTGGGAAACGGCCCCCAGCGTGCGGCCCATCCCGATGAACTGCGCCTGTGCGGCGAGCGGGGTGGTGGTGAGGATCAAAGCGGCAACAAGTGTCTTGCAGGTCATGGGACTATCCTTGCGTTGAAAGTATTTGGAAAATTGCCAACGCAGCCGCAAAAACAGCGGCTGGACGTCGGTGGTGGTCTTTCTTGAAAACTGCGTTTCTATATCACGAAACCGGGATATCTCCGAATGCGTTAACCTTGCGTCAACCAAAGCGCTGCCGCCATCAGCTTAACCTTTTTGCCTCCGGCGGAGAAAGTTGAACCAAGCTGAAAGGGGCTCCCTTCCTCTCGCGTCAAATACCTCGGGGGGAGTCCGAAGGACGGGGGGCAGCGCCCCCCTCCGCCCCATCCGCAGGCGCATGCTTGCGGATATCATCCACGGGATGCAGTTTGCGGAAGGGTTTCAGGTGCTTGGGCTCGTTGATCCAGCTGGCCACGCCGCCCAGAATGATCGCGCCGTAGTAGAGCGACACCATGAGCTGCGCCATGACCATGCTCTGCACCAGCCAGTGGCCGTTGCGGGGGGAGATGTCGCCATAGCCCAGCGTCGTGGCTGTCACGATGCTGAAATAGACGCCTTCGAAATAGCTGAGCGAGAACTCCTTACCGAATTCGAGGTTCACCACGAAGCCGTCCTTGTAGCAGAAATAGAAGACGCCGAAGCAAAGGATGAACTGCAAATAGCCGAAGATCATCTCGAAGGTGGAGCGAAAGGCGCTGGCGGAAAAGCGGGAGATGAAGACGACCGAGGTATTGGTGACGATGATGTCAAAGAGGATACCCAAAGCCATCAGCGCGGGCACCACACGCACCCAGTTGGGAAAGGCGCTTACATAGGCCAGATGCACGAGCCAGGCGCAGAACAGGATCGCGAGCAGGCGCAGCACGTTGTAGAGTCCCACGCGCCCGTTGAAACGGTACCCAAACCAGTTCAGCCGCATCGGGCTGAACTCGCTTTCATACCGGTAGAACCAGCTTTCCAGCACCGCCCAGAACTCGCCCGAATGCGGCTTGATCACGCGGCAGACATGGGTTTTCTCTCCGGGCTTCTGGTTCGGGCAGCGTACGAAATCGCCAAGAAGCCCGCGCGAACGGACTTCTCCGAAATTTTCCCGGCAGCGCCCGCAATAGATGACCGGTTCGGCGTGCAACACCCCGAAACTGTTGTCTTCGTCGGCCATCCCGCCCCCTTGGTCAGATCCCTCTTGAAGGTGACTCTAGCCAATCCGGGCGCGCTGCCAAGCCCCGCGATGATGCGGGGCCCGGCCTTGTGGGGTCAGCGCAGCACATGCACCGCGCATTTGGCGTGGCGCACCACTCGGGCGGCGGTGGAGCCGAGGAAATAGTCCTGCAGGCCCGGGCGGTGGGAGGCGATCACGATCAGATCCACGTCATGGTTTTCGGCGTAGTCCTCGATCTCGCGCGCCGGGTGGCCCACGGCGAGTTTGGCCTCGGCATTGCCAAGGGCGGCAACGTCCTTTTCCAGATCGCCAAGGATCTCGGCGCGGTTCTTGTCCTGCTGGCCAGCGGGCAGGTATTGCGCCACGTAAGAGGGGATGGGCTCCATCACCGTCAGAAGCGTGATCACGCCGTCCTCGGCGAGCAGGCGCTGTGCGATATCGAGCGAGTTAGAGCTTTTGGCCGGGTGATCCGGCGCGATGGGGACGAGAATATGCTTGTACATGGCTTTACTCCTTTTTGCGCTAGGCTAAACAAAAGAGGGCGCCGAGCGCCTTGATTCAAATCAGACAAATCCACCCTAGCAGGGAGTGCGCCGATGCCGGAAAAGAAAGATGGCCCGATCCGCCCGACCGATGATGAAGCGCGCACGCTGGGGCGAGGGCTTTTGGATGGCGCGCGGTTTGCCGCCCTCGCCGTGATGGAGCCGGGCACGTCCATGCCGATGGTCACCCGCGTGGCGATGGGCACCACGCCGCAGGGCGCGCCGCTGACGCTGATCTCCACCCTCTCTGGCCACACCACGGCGCTCAGCGACAATCCGGCCTGCTCGCTTCTGGTGGGGGAGCCCGGCGAAAAGGGCGATCCGCTCACCCACCCGCGCCTCACGCTTCAGTGCTCGGCAGAGTTTCTCACGGGCGCCGCCGCCCAGAACACCGAAATGCGCCAGCATTACCTGCAGGCGCATCCCAAGGCGAAACTCTACATTGATTTCGCCGATTTCCGCTTCGTCGCCTTCCGCGTGCTGCGCGGCTACCTGAATGGCGGCTTCGGCAGGGCCTTCCACCTCACGCCCGCGGATCTCGGGCTCTGACGGCTTACGACGGTTCGTCCATCCGCATCGTCACCCACATGGCCCCGTCGCAGGCCTGCTGCCATTTCAGCTGCACCTGATCGCGGTTCGCCCCTTGTCCGACGCTGGCATAGGGCGCGCTGTAGATCGTCGTGTTGCCGGATTTGATCGGCCCGTCTGCCATTACCGAGTCTACCCCCCGGCTTTCCCCGCCAAACGGCAGGTGCCCTTCAGAGGAGACGGTCCATGTGCCCGCATAGCTGTTTTGCACATGGCGCACCGTCACCGGGTTGATCGCGCGGGTGTCCACGTTGTTGAACGTATTGCCTGCAAAGGTCACGTTGCGCGCCTTTGTCATGTCCAGCGAGGCGTAGGTTTCATCCACGCTTTCCACCCGTTCGACCGAGCCGTTGATCGAGCGGAAGGTGTTGCCCGACACGTTCAGCCCGTTGATGAAATGGCCCTGCCCGTAGGGCGTGATCACGATCCAGTTGAACCAGCTTGCCGCGTCGTTCACGGTGAAGATGTTGCCGGTGAAGGTGATCCCCCCGAAAGAGAACTGGCTGCTGAAATCGGGCTGGGAATCGTGCTCGTTCGTCAGTTCCACGAAGTTGTTGTCGATGTAGTTGCCGGTGATCAGCGTCTTCAGGCTGAGCGCGGTGAACACCAGCCCCGCCTTGCGCACGCCGGTGGCTTCGTTGTCGCCATGGAACCAGTGGTTGCCCACGAACATATGCCCGGTGCCGTTGAGCACACCGAAATGGGCAAAACGCACCACGCGGTTGTCGCGGATCTTGGTGTCGTTGCTGTTGGCGTTGAAGGCAATCGTCGTGCGATCCTGCACCCGGATGTCCTGCTCGTTGGAGAGGAACTGGCAGCGGTCGATCGTCATGCCCTGACAGCCGCCGCCGATCGAGGTGATGCCGCGATCCTTGGGCTTGGTGATGAAGCAATCGCGCAACGTGAAGATCAGCCCTTCCGGGGCCAGCATGATGGCGCTGGCCGCGCCCGAACACTGGAACTCCACATCGTCCAGCACGAATTTGTCGAGCTTGGAGAAGCCCGAGAAATCCAGCACATATTTGAACCGCCGGAAGGTGAAATTCTGCGTGCCGGCGGCGTCAAACAGCTCCTGGCTCAGGGTCACGGTCTGCGCGCCCACGTTCTTGGACGTCACATAGACCTCGCGCCCCACGCCCGCGCCCGTCACCAGCGAGCCAACCTCGATATTGGCCACATTCACCACGCCCGTCAGCTTCTTGGCCTGGCCCGTGGAATAGGTGGCCTGGCTTGTCACCACCGTGTCGTTCCAGTTGGAGGAGGCCTGCACGTTGAACTGCCCGTTGCGCACCACCCGGCGCGAGGCAAAGCTGCTCAGCCCGGCCAGGGCGGCCATGTCGATCGGGGAGTCGATCTCGATCCGCCGCCCGCCCAGATCGAGGGAATCATGGTTGGAGAACTGAAACAGCGCCTGCAGCGCCTTGCGCAGGGCGGCCAGCTCGTTGCCGAAAGCGTCGATATAGGTGGGCAGATCGTAGCTCTTGATCAGGATCAGGCGTTTGTCGTCGGGCATCACCAGCGTGCCCTCGAAGCGCACCGGGTTGTCGAGCGTCAGATGGTTGTTGATCGCGTAGCTGCCTGCCGGGATCAGAACGGTGCGGCCCGCCGCGGCCGTGTCGGCGGCCTCGAAAGCGGCGGTGTCGTCGGTGAGGCCATCGCCCACCGCGCCGTAGTCGCGCACATCCACCACGGGCACCATGTCGCGCAGGAAGTAGCGGGTCACATCCTCGATGCGGATGTCTTCGATCCGGACAACACCGCCGTTGCCCCCCGTCAGATCCAGCCCGAAATGGCCATAGATCGCGCTGCGTCCCCAGGGCATGTCCACGCCGCCCCGGCTGCCCGAGCCCACGATGGCGCGCACCGTGACGGCCTCGCCGTAGGAGGCCAGCGCCACGGCGGGGCCTGTCTCCACCAGCCCGCTCACATGGCCCTCGCTGGCGTTGCCCGCCCAGCCCGCGATGCGCACCGAAGGCAGCGTGCCCGAGATCGCCTTCACCCGGACACTGATCTCAAGGTAGCAGCCCGCCGGGAGCGGAACCTGCCCCATGTAGCGCAGCTTCTGGGTGCTGTCGGTTTTCAGCAGTTCGAGGCAGTCGCCGAAATCCGCATCCGCAAAGGCGATGGCCGCGTTCGCCGCGCCGTCATAGGTTTGCGAGCCCGGTACGCCGTCACCCTTGGACCAGACGCCCAGCCCAGCCGAAAACGCGGGCGGTGTGAACACCAGCCCTTCCGTGATTGCCTTGTTCATGCGGTACCCCCTTGATCGCCCCGGCGAAAACACCTGATTGGCCACAAGGGCTACAGGGTGGGGGCTAAAGGGGGTTTAAGCCTGCGTGCGCTGCCTGCTCAGGCGCCCGCGCCGGGGGGCTCCAGAAACCGCACCCCGTTGATGCGCCATTCGCCGCCTTGCTGGATCATCATGTACTCCAGGAAATGCAGCGCGCCGGCCTGATCGCGGATCATCACCGTCTGGTAGCGGGCCGGGCCTGCATCGCGGCTGTCCAGAAAGCGCACGTCATCTGGCCGCCAGACCATCGGATAGCCCCCGCGCACCATCTCGCCGAAGCGCTCGGGCGTGCCGAACATGCCCTGTATCATCGGCGAGGCAAAGCCGAAGGCGGTGCCCACATCATCGGCGATGAAGGCTTCGATCTGGGAGCGGATCACATCCGAAGCGCTCTCGGATTGCGCGGTCGCCATGCCGGAAAAGGGCAGGGCGGCGAGGCCCGCAAGGGCCAGCAGTTTCAAAGGCAGTCGCATCAGGCATCCTTTCCGTCACTACCGATAAGGATAGAAAGGCGATGCGGCCGGTCAAATCCGCTGGCTCAGGCCGCGTTCAGGCTGAGGCTTTCTCCTCCAGCATCAGCCATTCCTCTTCCCGCTCCGAAAGCGCCTGCTGCCGCTCCACCAGCGCCTCGCTGGCCTTCTTAAACTTGAGCGGCTCCTTGGTGAACAGGTCCGGGTCCGACATGAAATCCGTCAGCTTGGCAATCTCCGCCTCCAGCCGCTCGATCTCGGCGGGCAGCGCGGCAAGACGCTTCTTCTCGGTGAAGGAAAGCGCTTCGGTTTCAGCAGGCTGCGCCGGTGTCTTCACGTCAGCCTGTGCCGGTGCGGGGGTGGGTTTGCTTGCTGCGGGCTTCTGCGGTTTGTCGCCAGCACGCGGGGCCGCCTCGGCACGCTGAGCGCGGTAGTCGCTCCAGCCCCCGGCGTAAACGGTGGCCTTGCCATCGCCCTCCATCGCCACCGTGGTCGCGGCCACGCGGTCGATGAAATCCCGGTCGTGGCTGACCAGAAGCACGGTGCCTTCGTATTCGCCCAAAACGTCCTGCAGCAGATCGAGCGTCTCCACGTCCAAATCGTTCGTCGGCTCGTCGAGCACCAGCAGGTTGCTTTCACGCGCCATGATCTTGGCGAGCAGGAGCCGCGCCTTCTCGCCTCCCGACAGCGCGCGCACCGGCGCACGTGCCTGGCTTTCGTCGAACAGGAACTCCTTCAGGTAGCCCACCACATGTTTGGGCGTGCCGCGCACCATCACCTGATCCGAACGCCCGGAAACCCCCAGCAGCGGATCGCTGGCGAGGTTGTCCCACAGGCTCTTGTCGGGATCGAGCCGCGCGCGGTTCTGATCAAACACCGCCATCTCAAGCTTGGTGCCCAGCGAGACCGTGCCCGCATCTGGCTCAACCTCGCCGATCAGCATCTTCAGCAGCGTCGTCTTGCCCACGCCATTGGGGCCAACGAAGGCCACACGGTCACCGCGCTGCACCTTCAGATCGAAGCCCGACAGGATCACCTTGTTGCCAAAGCGCTTCTCCAGCCCGACGGCCTCGATCACCTTCTTGCCCGATTGCGGCGCGGCTTCCAGCTCCAGCGCCGCCGTGCCCTGACGGCGGATCTGCGCGGCGCGGTCGGCTTTCATCGCGTGCAAGGCGCGAAGGCGGCCCTGGTTGCGCTTGCGGCGGGCCGAGATGCCCTCCACCGCCCAGCGGGCCTCGGCCTTGATCTTGCGGTTGAGCTTGTGGCGCGCCTCGTCTTCCTCTTCCCAGGTCTTGTCGCGCCAGGCCTCGAAGGCCTCAAAGCCCTTTTCCTGCCGCCGCACCTGCCCGCGATCCACCCAAAGCGTGGCGCGGGTGAGGGCGTTCAGGAAGGCGCGGTCGTGGCTGATCAGCACGAAAGCCTTGCGCGTCTCGCGTAGCTCGTCCTCAAGCCATTGAATGGCCTCGATATCCAGATGGTTGGTCGGCTCGTCGAGCAGCATCAGGTCCGGGTCTTCCGCCAGCAGTTTCGCCAGCGCCGCGCGCCGCCGCTCCCCGCCGGAGGCCGCCTCAACCTGTGTCTCGGGCAAGAACTTCAGCCCCTCTGCCACCACATCCACCCGATACGCCTCGCTGGCCTCCAACCCGCTGGCGGCAAAGGCGCCCAGCGTTTCAAAGCCGGAGAGGTCCGGATCCTGCTCCATATAGCCCACCGAGGTGCCCGGCGGTACCACGCGGCTGCCTTTGTCAGGCTCCACCAGCGCCGCCATGACCTTCATCAGCGTCGATTTTCCCGACCCGTTGCGCCCCACGAGGGCCACCCGGTCGCCGGGCTGAACCACCAGCGAAAGATCGTCGAAAACGGGATCGCCCCCAAAAGTGAGGGAGATGTCGGAAAGCTGGAGAAGGGGTGCACGTGCCATGGCGCGCAGCTACTGCGGCTGCGTCCCGCGGTCAAGCGCGGAAAGGGGGCTCTGCCCCCGCCGCCCTCCGGGCGACTCCCCCGAGATATTTACAGAACAAAGTGGGGCCCCATCATCTTGGCGAAAATATCCCCGCCGGAGGCATGAAAGTCAGCCCCGCCTTTGCGGCAAGCGTCGCGCGATGATGGGGGCGCCGAGGATGACGACGATGATGCGGGTTAGGTGGTGGACGATGACGAAGCCGAGGTCCGCGCCGGCGACGATGGCGAGGATCGTCATCTCTGCCTGCCCGCCGGGGGCGAAAGCGAGGAAGGCTTCTAGCGGTGGCGCGAGGCCGGCGAGCACCACAATCTCCGCCATCACCGTGGCCAGCGCGGCGAGGATGAGCACGAAGGCTACGCCCGAGAGCACAACCTGGCGCAATTCCCGGAAGGTGATGCCCACGTAGTAGACGCCGATCACCATGCCGATGAAGAACTGCGCGCAAAGGATGGCCTCGGCCGGGGGGCGATGGTGGATCAGGCCAGTGAGCGAAAGCACCGCCGTCACAATCATAGGGCCGAGGATGGAGGCACCGAAGAGGCCGATCTTCTCGCCGCCCTTCCATCCCACAAGGGCCGCGCCCGCCATCAGGGCCAGCTCGTGCAGGGGCACTTCGCGGGCCGGGGCGCCGATCGGGTTGTTCAGCGAGGCGCCGAACACGCTGGTGATCAGCAGCGGGGCCACGGTCACGATGATCAGCACGCGGGTGGCGTGCAGCAGCGACAGCGCCCGCACGTCGCCGCCGGCTTCCTGCCCGAAGATCACCATGTCCTGCAGCCCGCCGGGCATCGCGCCGTAATAGGCGGTGACGCGGTCAAAACCGCAGACGCGGGTGAAGAAGGGCACGCCGATGGCGGCGATGATCGCCACGTAGATCGGCACCAGCGAGACCGAAAGCGCCATCGCCGGGATCTGATGCGCCACTTCCGGCGTGATCGCCGCCCCCACGGCGACACCAAGGATCGTGCGCGCGGCGGCGGAGATCTGGCCGAACCCCTGCAGCTTCACCCCTGCAAGTGCCGCGATCAGGCAGGCGCACATCGGGCCAAAGAGGAAGGGCAGCGGCAGGCCCAGGAGCGAGAAGGCTGCAACCCCGAGCGCGGCCAGCGCCAGGGTGGAAAGACGGTCTTTGGTCAGGAAAGCTAGGGGGGTGGCGGGCAATGGGGGGCTCCCGGTGTTGACGGGTTTCGAATCCGCTTGTATCCAGTTGTATGCAATTTGGCAAGATCGGGAGGCCACCCATGAGCGGCGCAGCCAAAGGAGACGGGCGGCAGGGCCAGAGCGCCTATGCCAGCCTTCTGGCCGAGATCGGGCGTGGCGATCTGCGCCCGGGGGATCGGCTCACCGAGACCGACATCGCCGCGCGGCTCGGGATCAGCCGCACGCCGGTGCGCGAGGCGATCCGGCAGCTCGAAACCGAGGGGCTCGTGGCCCATGTGCCGCGCGTCGGGGCGGCCGTGCGCAGCCTTGATTACGCCGAGGTCATGGAGCTTTACGAGATGCGCGTGGTGCTGGAGGGCACGGCGGCGCGGCTGGCGGCCCGTGCGGCCTCTGACATCGAGATCGCCGAGCTCTCCGTCATCAACGCCGAGATGGGCGCGCAGGTGGAGGATGCCGCGCGCGCCTATGCGCTGAACCGACAGTTCCACGTTACCCTCACACAGGCCGCGAAGAACCGGTTTCTTGCCCGCTCGATGGAAGGGCTGGAGCGCACGCTGATGATCCTCGGCCCCTCAACCCTGCGTCGTGAAGCGCGCGCGCGGGAGGCGGTGGCGGAGCATGAGGCGGTGCTGATTGCCTTGCGGGCACGTGATCAGGACGGGGCGGAGGCCGCCATGCGGGCCCATGTGGAGGCCGCGCAGCGTTCTCGTCTGCGCCAGTTGCGCGCGGAAAGCTAGCCGCGTGCGCCCAAAAGGTGGGTGAGCGTGGCCCCGGCCTCGTACCATGCCGCGCGCAGGTGCGTGGCACGTTCGGAATGGCTGTTCACCGGGGCGAGGGGCAGATCTGAGAGGTCGCCTGAAAGCAGCGCCTGCGCAGCGGCCTCGCCAAACACCGTGCCGGGGCCGATGCCGCGCCCCGAGTAGCCAAAAAGCGCCAGCCCGCCCGCGCCAAGGTGCAGGATGCGCGGCACGTGATCGCCCGTCATGGCGATGCGCCCGTGCCAGGCGTGTTGCAGCGGCACGCCTGCGAGGCTTGGGAAGAGCCGCGCCAGTTTGCGCGCGGCCCAGTTACGATGCGCGATGCCTGCGCCATGGTCCAGATTGCCGATGCCGCCGATGATCAGCCGCCCGGCCGCATCGCGCCGGAACGAGGACATCACCAGCGCCGTATCCCACGCGCCTTCGCCGCCGGGCAGGATGTGGGCGGCCGCTTCGCCCAGGGGCGCGGTGGCGAGCTGGAAATAGTGCACCGGCACATGGGCGGGGGCGGGCAGGCCGGCGGCGGCGGCGTGATAGGCGTTGGTGGCCAGCAGGAGGCGGGGCGCGCTTAAGGTGCCACCCGCCGTTGTGGCCTGCCACAGCCCGTTGCCGCGCGTCAGGCGCAGCACGGGGCTGTGTTCGCGGATCAAAGCCCCGGCCTCTGTGGCGGCGCGCGCGAGGCCGCGCACGTAACCAAGGGGCTGGATCGTTCCGGCACGGGGATCAAACAGCGCGCCCGAGAAGGCGGTGCTGCCGGTGCGTTTGGCGGTTTCGGACTCACCGAGCAGTTCCACCGGCGCGCCGCGTGTGCCGAGTTGGGCGTGGCGGCTGGCCAGATCCGTCAGGCCGGAAGCCGCATGGGCGCAGTGAAGCGTTCCTGCGCGCGTGGCTTCACAGGCGATGCCATGGTCAGCGATCAGGTTGAACACACGGTCTGGCGCGAGCGCGAGGCGGGCGGTGAGGGCCTCGCCTGCCGTGATGCCAAGGGCGTCGTTGATCTCCTCCGGCGGCAGCCAGAGCCCGGCGTTCACCAGCCCCACATTGCGGCCCGATCCGCCGTAACCGATTGTTCTGGCTTCCAGAAGCGCCACGCTGGCCCCGGCTTTGGCTGCCGCAAGCGCCGCCGCGCAGCCTGAGAAGCCGCCGCCGATGATCAGCAGGTCGGCCTGCGTATCCGCCGCAAGCGCGGCGGCCGCAAAACTTTCCGCGCAGCTGTCCTGCCAGAGATTGCCTTCGGGCTGCGGGCTGGCCATCGCCGCTTAGAAGAACGCCTGCAGGCCGGTCTGTGCCCGGCCAAGGATCAGCGCATGCACATCGTGGGTGCCTTCATAGGTGTTCACCGTTTCAAGGTTCACCATATGGCGGATCACCTGGAACTCGGCGCTGATGCCGTTGCCGCCGTGCATGTCGCGCGCGTGGCGGGCGATCTCCAGCGCCTTGCCGCAGTTGTTGCGCTTCATGAGCGAGATCATCTCGGGCGCGGTGCGGGCTTCGTCCATCAGGCGGCCGACGCGCAAGGAGCCCTGCAGGCCGAGCGTGATCTCCGTCTGCATATTGGCGAGCTTGAGCTGGAACAGCTGCGTCTGCGCCAGCGGGCGGTCGAATTGCTTGCGGTCCAGCCCGTATTGGCGCGCGGCGTGCCAGCAGAACTCCGCCGCGCCCATCACGCCCCAGCTGATGCCGTAGCGGGCGCGATTGAGGCAGCCGAAGGGGCCTTTCAGCCCTTCCACATTGGGCAGCAGCGCCTCTTCGCCGACCTCAACGCCATCCATCACGATCTCGCCGGTGATCGACGCGCGCAGGGACAGCTTGTGCAAGATCTTGGGCGCGGAGAGCCCCTTCATGCCCTTCTCCAGCACGAAGCCGCGGATCTTGCCGCCGTGGGCTTCCGATTTCGCCCAGACGACAAAAACATCGGCGATCGGGCTGTTGGAGATCCACATCTTGGCGCCCGTCAGCCGGTAGCCCGTGGCCGTTTTCTCGGCGCGGGTCTTCATGCCTGCCGGGTCCGAGCCAGCATCGGGCTCTGTCAGGCCGAAGCAGCCGATCCATTCGCCGCTGGCGAGCTTGGGCAGGTATTTCTGGCGCTGTTCTTCGCTGCCGTAAGCGTAGATCGGATACATCACGAGCGAGCTTTGCACGCTCATCATGGAGCGGTAGCCCGAATCCACCCGCTCGATTTCCCGCGCGATGAGGCCGTAGGTCACGTAGCCCGCACCCAGCCCGCCGTGTTCTTCCGGGATCGTCGCGCCCAGAAGGCCCGCTTCGCCCATCTGGCGGAAGATCGCCGGATCGCTGGCCTCGGCCTCGTAATCCGCCGTCACGCGCGGCTGCAGCGTGGATTGCGCAAAGCCATGGGCGGCATCGCGCAGCATGCGCTCTTCCTCAAACAGTTGATCCTCCAGCAGGAAGGCATCGTCCCATTTGAAACCGGCAAGGCCGGGGGCATCCTTGGCGCGCAGGCGGGGGGTGTGATCGTTCATCGGGGATGTCCTTTCATCGGCGGGGCAGGGCGGTGTCACAGTGGCGGCTGCCGTGCGGAATCGCAAGCGGGGCCAGCGCGCTTTCGTTGCACGGGGCGCGGGATAAGGGTAGTGAGATTCCATCAACACCCATGAGGAAAACTCATATGTTCGCGCCGCGCCGCTTCCTGCCCTCGATTTCCTCCCTGCTGGCTTTGGAGGCCGTGGAGCGGCTGGGCAGCGCCTCGGCGGCCGCCGAAGAGCTGAACCTCACCCAAAGCGCGGTGAGCCGCCAGCTGAAGAAGATCGAAGAGCAGATGGGCGTCTCGCTGGTGCTGCGCGATGGGGTGAAGCTGGCACTCACCCCGGCGGGCGTGGACTATGTGCGGCAGGTGCGTAAAGCGCTGCAGCAGATCGCGCAGGCCTCGTTGAAGCTGAAGGCGAACCCCACCGGCGGCAGCCTCGATCTGGCGATCCTGCCCACCTTCGGGATGCATTGGCTCGCGCCGCGCCTGCAGGATTTCGCCGCACGCCACCCGGAGGTGACGGTCAACCTCTCCACCCGCCTGCGGCCCTTCGATTTCGCGTCCGAGGGCTTTCACGCGGCCATTCACTTCGGTCATAGGAACTGGGTCGGCGTGGACTATCTGCCGCTCAAGCGCGAGGACGTCGTCGCTGTGGGTGCACCGGGGCTGCTGGGCGATGCGCCGCTCACTGCCGAGGCACTGTCGCGCTTGCCGCTGTTGCATCTGGAAACCCGCCCTGACGCCTGGGAGCGCTGGTTCGCCGCGCAAGGGGTCGACGGGCTGCATCCGCGCGGCACCTTGTTTGACCAGTTCTCCACCATGGCGCAGGCGGCGGCGCACGGGCTGGGGCTCGCGCTGCTGCCGCGCTATCTGGCGGAGAATTACCTCGCTTCAGGTGATCTTCGGCTGGCCCATGCGGGGCAGGGGCCGGATCTGGGGGGGTATTTTCTGGTCTGGCCGAAGGAACAGGCCGAGGCACAGCCGCTGGCCACTTTCCGCGGCTGGCTCGAGGGGCAATCGGAATGGGGCCCGGTCTGAGGGTTTCTGGCCTGAGGGCTACCTGAGTTGCCGCCGCAAGGCGGGCAGGGGCAGGGGTGGCAGGGCCAGCATCCGGCTCCAGCGCCGGGCTTGGGGCTGCGGCAGGGCCTCGCGCAGCAGGCTCAGGGGCAGCCGTTCCGGAGTGCGCAGGTAGGCGGTGTAGAGCGGAAACAGGCCGGGGCGCAGGTAGCTGCTCCAATGGCAGATGCGCCGCTGCGGAGCGGCCACGGGAAAACCGAGGCCGCGCAGGGCGCTGAGCGTCGCGGAATCGTCGATCTGCACGTCGAGCCAACGCACCGGGCGCGCGCGCAGCCCGTGGCCGAGCGTGCGGCGGAAGGGGTTCTGCGGCGCGATCAGCCGCTCCAGCATCCAGTCGTAGAGGTCGTTCTCGCGGCTGGTGACATTCAGCACCTCCACGCTTTGGCCTGCGGGACTTTCCATGGCGCGCGCCGCACTGTCGCGGAACTCCGCCCCCGTCAGCAGCACCGCGCGGGCCACGCTACCGGCCGGGGCCTTGTGTAGCGCCGTGAAGAAGACGCGCGCGCCGAGGCTGTGGGCGATGACGCTGACGGGCTGCTCCGGCGCAATCCGGTGCAGCATGGCGAGTAGATCGCCAAGCCTGTCCCCGGCGGCTTCTGCTTCGCGAAAGGCCCGCCAGATCGAGCCGCGCGCATGCCAGCCCACGGCAAGGCAGAGACCCTCATCCTCCCGTATGCCGGAGAAGCCAAGGTGGCGCGGCCAGCTGATCGCGCGGCGGGCCTTGCGTGGGGACAGGCCGAGGATATGGCTGTGGGGGCAGGCATCCGCCGCGAAGGGCGAGAATTTGAAGCCATGGAGCAGGATCACCACCGGGCCCCGGCCCGCCTTCGCGAGCATCCCGGCCAAAGCGTCTGCGTCCAGCTTGGCCCCGGAGGCGGTGAGCGGGGCATCGGGGGTGAGGTTGATCTGGGTAAGAGGCATCGCAGCACTCCGCACAACATCTTTGTGTCCAGCGGTTAGGCCCATGATGCGACGCAAGCGTGAACGGGCGGTTACAGCATAGTGACGGCTGAAAGGATTGTGGGCAGAGGGCACGCGTTGTCAGTCCACTGGAAAGAGTTGCCAAAACGCCACCGCTGCACTCGAAGCACAGCGAGCGATAGGATGGGTTACCGATTTCTCAGAAGCTGGGCGATCGCAAACAGGCCTACTATGAGGCTGATGCAAAGGTCCGCGCGCTCGATCAGTAACCAGAATTGGTCAACTGTCATGCGTTTCCTGTTTTGGGTACATGCTGAGAGGATTGCGCAACAAAAAAGCCCTGCGTATCGCGGGGCTGGCATCGGGCACACTTCCTCAGGGTCAGAATGACCTGTTTTTTGGAGCTGTGCAAGAGAATGGCTGTCTTTTTGCCTGTCGCGCTAGCGGCAGGCCGCGTTCGCCCGCCCCACGGCGAACGCGTTTCCGCGTCCGCCCGGGCGAACGCTTCGCACTTGAGAGCAACCCTTGACGCCTCGCCCCCACAGGTTTATCCGTCCCCCATCGTGGCGATTTGTTCACCGGATTGCGGGCCACGTTAAACATGCCGCTAAAGAGGTCTGGGAAATCGCATCGCGCAATGCCCCCGACGCTCTCTCTGCGGTGGGGGTTTTTTTGTGCCTCGCGACAGGCGGGGCGAACGGAGAAGACAATGAGCAAGGATTGGAACCCGCGCACGAAACTCGTCCATGCCGGCACGCGCCGCAGCCAGTACGGCGAGGTGGCCGAGGCGATCTACCTGACGCAGGGCTTCGTGTATGACACCGCCGAGCAGGCGGAGGCGCGCTTCATCGAGATCGGCGAGGATGAGTTCATCTACGCCCGCTACGGCAACCCCACCGTGCGCATGTTCGAAGAGCGCATCGCGGCGCTGGAAGGCGCGGAAGATGCTTTCGCCACGGCCTCCGGCATGGCCGCCGTCAACGGCGCGCTGGTGTCGATGCTGAAAGCCGGCGATCACGTTGTTTCCTCCCGCGCGCTCTTCGGTTCCTGCCTTTACATTCTCGAAGAGATCCTGACCCGCTACGGCGTGGAGGTCACCTTCGTGGATGGTACCGACCTGGACCAGTGGCGCGCCGCCGTGCGAGACCATACCAAGGCCGTCTTCCTTGAAACCGTCTCCAACCCGACGCTGGAAGTCATTGATCTGAAATCTGTTTCCGAGATCGCCCACGCCAAGGGCGCGCTCGTGCTGGTCGATAACGTCTTTGCCACGCCCGTCTTCTCGCGCGCCTTTGAAAACGGCGCAGATGTAGTGATTTACTCGGCCACCAAACACATCGACGGGCAGGGACGCTGCCTTGGCGGCGTGGTGCTCGGCAGCAAGGATTTCATCCGCGGCACGCTGGAGCCCTACCTCAAGCACACCGGCGGCTCGATGTCGCCATTCAACGCCTGGGTGATGCTCAAGGGCATGGAAACGCTCGATCTGCGCTGCCGCGCGCAGGCCGAAAGCGCGCAGGCCGTGGCCGAGGCGCTGCAGGCACACGCGAAAGTGAAGAAGGTGATCTACCCCTTCCTCGACAGCCACCCCCAGACCGCCATCGCCAAGGCGCAGATGGAGAAGGGCGGCACCGTGGTGTCGGTCGAGGTCGAAGGCGGGCAAGAAGGCGCGTTCCGCTTCCTCAACGCTTTGGAAGTCTTCACGATTTCCAACAATCTGGGCGATGCGAAAAGCCTTGTCACCCACCCGGCCACCACCACGCACCAGCGCCTGCCGGAGGATCAGAAACAATATCTCGGCATCACGCCGGGGCTCGTGCGCGTGTCGCTTGGGATCGAGAGCACGGCCGATCTGATCGCCGATCTGGAGCAGGCGCTGGCCGCCATCTAGGCGCGGCCCGCGGCCCATGGGTCGCATTTTTCCGGCGAATAAAGTTGGAAAGATGCGACAACCTGCCTAGCTTAGTGACCTGCACGCAGGAAACGCGAGAGGAAGGCCATGAACATTCAGGTTTCTCGTCACCACGAGGCCCCGACGCGGGAAGAAGCCGAGAAGGCGCTTGCCACGCTCAGGGATTGGGCCGCCAAGGCCAGCTACACCGAGGTGGCCGAACTGGACCCGACCGTCTCGCGCCTTCTGCCGCAGGAGGGCCGGGCGAACTACCCGGCACTGGCCCGCGCCTACCCGGAAGAATTCCGGGTTGACGACGCCTATAAGGCGACGCTGCCCGATCTGCAGAACGGCCCCGAAAGCCTGATCCGTGGCGAGCGCCGCGCAATCCAGCACGTGGGGATTTCGAATTTCCGCCTGCCGATCCGTTTTCACACCCGCGACAACGGCGATCTGACGCTCGAAACCTCGGTCACCGGCACGGTGAGCCTTGAGGCCGAGAAGAAGGGCATCAACATGTCCCGGATCATGCGCACCTTCTACAAACACGCCGAGCGCACTTTCAGCTTCGAGGTGATCGAGGCGGCGCTGGACGACTACAAGACGGATCTGGAAAGCTTCGACGCCCGCATCCAGATGCGCTTTTCCTTCCCTTTGAAGGTCTCCTCTCTGCGCTCCGGACTCTCTGGCTTTCAATATTACGACATCGCGCTGGAATTGGTGGAGATCGACGGCGTGCGCCGCCGCATCGTGCATCTGGACTATGTTTATTCCTCCACATGCCCTTGCTCGCTGGAGCTGTCCGAGCACGCCCGCCAGTTCCGGGGCCAGCTGGCCACGCCGCATTCGCAGCGCTCCGTGGCGCGGATCTCGGTGGAACTGGAAGCGGGCCAGCCCTGCCTCTGGTTCGAGGATCTTGTGGATCTCTGCCGCGCCGCCGTGCCCACCGAAACGCAGGTCATGGTGAAGCGTGAGGACGAACAGGCTTTTGCAGAGCTGAACGCCGCCAACCCGATCTTCGTGGAAGACGCCGCCCGGCTCTTTGCCGAGCAGCTATCCGCGGATGCGCGGATTGGCGACTACCGGGTGATCGCCAGCCATCAGGAAAGCCTGCACAGCCATGATGCGGTGAGCGTGTTGACCCAAGGCGGCACATTCGCCTCCGAAAGCCTGGATCCCAAGCTTTTCAACACGCTCTTCCACGTCGGCTGACGCGAGCGGGGCCGTCAGGCGGCCCCGTCGTCGCCCTCATGCGGCTTCTGCAGGCTCTCGATCAGCCGGGCCATCAGGATATTGAGCCGCTGCATCTGCGTGTCCGACAACAGCGAGAGCGCTTTGGCCTCGTTCGCCAGATGGGCAGGGACGATGGTGTCCACCAGCGACTTGCCAGCCTCTGTAAGCGAAACGATCGTGCCGCGCCTGTCGTTGGGGTTGGGGGCACGTTTGATCCAGCCGCTGCGCTCCAGCCGGTCCAGCCGGCTTGTCATCCCGCCTGAAGAAATCATCGCTGCTTCAAAGAGTTCCGTGGGTGTCAGCGCGTAAGGCGCTCCGGCGCGGCGCAGCGTGGCGAGCACGTCGAACTCGCCGGATTGCACGCCATGCTCCGCCAGAAGCGGCTCAAGCCAATCCCTGCGAAACAGCAGCGAGGCCTCGCTCAAACGGCCGAAAATCTCCATCGGAAGGTAGTCCAGCCCACCAAGCTCCGTTTCCCATTGCTGCCGTGCCTTCTGGGCGCGATCCATCTCTGCCTCCATCTTTTATCTTGATATAAAGTAATTTGATACCTAGATACTCAGCAACAACATAAGGAGACGCTACATGACCCTGCACGCGAAAGTCGAGCCGATCCCGGGCCGCACCCCTGTTTTTCTTGCCCCGCTGTTGCTGCTTTCCGTCGGCGCGCTGCTGGCGCTTTCCATCGTCGTTGCGGCGCAGGCGGTGGCGTCGGGCGGGCAGGCGCTGCCCTTCCTGACGGCGGCGAGCGCGCTTTCGGCGGGGATTCTGCTTGGTGTGGTCTGGTTGCGGGCCCTGCCTGCGCGCGTGGATGCGCGAGTGCTGGAATACGGGCTGGTGGCAGGCGGGCTGTTCGCGCTGCCCAACGCGCTGGGCTTTTTGGCGGTGCGCCACGTGGGCGTGGGGTTCTACGCGCTTTCCTTCGCTTTCCCGATCCTTGCCACCTATGCCATCGCGCTGCTGCTGACGATGGAGCGCTTCTCGCCCCAGCGCTTCATGGCCGTGCTACTGGGCGTGGCCGGGGCGGCGTTGCTGGCTGCAGGCAAGCTTGCGCCTGATCCCACGGGAGGCAGCCGTGAGGCCCTCTGGGTCGCGATCACGCTGGCGCTGCCCCTCGTGATCGCACTGGGGAACATCTACCGCACGCGGCGCTGGCCCGAAGGGCGCGCGCCGATCTTCCTCGCCGCCGCGATGCTGGCCGGGGCGGCCTTTTGGGTCGGGCTATTCCTGCTGCTTGCGCCAGCCGCACGCGCGCCCTCTGCCATGCCGCTCGCGTGGTTGGCGGCAGAAACGGCCATCTTCTCGGTGCTTTACGTGCTCTACTTCCTGCTGCAACGCATGGCCGGGCCTGTCTACCTGAGCCAGATCGGATCCGTCGCAGCCGTCATGGGCGCGGGAATCGCCATCCTGATCCTTGGGGAAGCGCCCCCGGCCAATCTTGCCGTGGCCGCAACGCTCATCGCCGCAGGTGTATTCCTGTTTCAGTCGGCCGCGCGCAAGCGCGCTGGCGCTTGACACCGGCACGCGGGCTGGCCAAGCCTGCGCGCATGTTTGATCTGCGCCCTGTCGGATACGTTATCGGCCTGCTCGTCACCGTCCTCGGGGTGGCGATGCTGTTGCCCATGGCGATCGACTACATCAACGGCAATGGCCACTGGCCCGTGTTTCTGGAAAGCGCGCTGATCACCTGTGCCTGTGGCGGGCTTGTCTCGCTGGCCTGCGCCAACGGGCTAGGCGACAAGTTTTCCCTTCAGCAGACCTTCCTTCTCACCACCGGTGTCTGGCTGGCGCTCCCGATTTTCGGAGCGATTCCCTTCATTCTGGGTGAAACCAGCGCCGCGCCGGTGGACGCTTTCTTCGAGGCAATGTCGGGGTTGACAACCACGGGCTCCACGGTGTTCTCAGGCCTTGAACTGCTGCCGCAGGGGCTTCTGTTCTGGCGCGCGCTGCTGCAATGGTTCGGCGGCATCGGGGTGATCGTGGTGGCCATGGTGTTCCTGCCCGAGCTGCGGATCGGGGGCATGCAGCTCTTCCGGTCGGAAGGCTTTGACACCGATGGGAAAATCCTGCCCCGCGCGACCCAGATCGCCACCTCGATCTCGGTTGTCTACCTCGGGCTCACCGGGATCTGCGCGCTCACCTACCTTGGTTTCGGCATGGGGCCCTTTGATGCGGTGACCCACGCGATGACCACGATCGCCACCGGCGGTTTTGCCAATTACGACGCCTCCTTCGGGGCCTTCGGGCCGGGCGTGGAATACACCGCCACGCTTTTCATGGTGCTCGCCGCGCTGCCCTTCGTGCGCTACGTGCAGATGCTGGCGGGCACGGCCCAGCCCTTCTGGCAGGATCCCCAGATCCGCGGCTTCTTTGCCATCGCCTTGGTGCTCTGCTGTGTCGTCGCGCTCTGGCGCTGGGGCCATGCGGAGGATCCGGGTGAGGAAACCCTGCGCAAGGTTCTGTTCAACGTTGTTTCGATCATGACGGGCACCGGCTACGCGTCCGACAACTACATGCTCTGGGGCACCTTCCCGGTGGTGCTGTTCTTCTTCATCGGGTTGATCGGCGGCTGCGCGGGCTCCACGGCCTGTTCGGTGAAGGTCTTCCGCTACCAGATCCTATTTTCCGCCATCAAGACGCAGATCCAGCGCATCCACTCGCCCAACGGCATCTTCACGCCCCGCTACGGCGGCAAGAGCGTCCCCGAAGACGTGCTGGGCTCGGTGATCGCCTTCTTCATGCTGTTCTTCGTGTCGATGGGCATCTTCTCGGTGCTGCTGGGGATGACGGGGCTGTCCTTCATCACCTCGGTCTCTGGCGCGGCAACGGCGTTGGCCAATGTCGGCCCCGGCCTTGGCGGGGAGATCGGGCCCGCAGGCAATTTCGCAGCCCTCAACCCCACCGCCAAATGGTTGCTCTGCGCCGCCATGTTGATCGGGCGGCTGGAGATCATGGTCGTCTATGCGCTCTTCACGGTGAATTTCTGGCGGGTCTGACCCGCCAGAACGCCCGACATCAGTTCCAGCAGGACACAAGCACCGTCATGTCGGCTGCCAGCCCCGAGAGATCCTCAGGGTGCATCTGCCCTTCCACGCCGGAGGCCGTGCGCGGGCGCAAGCCCTTGGCGGTCAGCGCTTCGGAGATTGCACTGGCGCTGGCCGAGAAAGCGACGCCTTCAGGCAATTGCCGTCCGCCGGCCTCGGGCTGGGGCAGCAGGATGCCGACAACGGCCCCGCCGGCATCAAACACCGGGCCGCCGATGTCGCCTGGCAGGGCGGCCAAGGCCAGCCGCTGCTGGCTCGCCTCGCCCTGAAGCCCTTTCAGATCGTCCAGCGTGCCGAAGGTCAGCGTGGGCGCGCCCAGCAGGCCTTCGTAGGAATAGCCCGCCACGGCCACTTCGGAGCGTAGGCGCGGGGGCAGGGCGCTGAAATCAGCATAGGCGATGGGCGCGAGCCGCTCTTCGGGCTTCAAGACGGCAATGCCGAGCACCTCGTCGGTGAAGCTCACTGAAGCGAGCAGGCTTTCATCCAGCGTCACTTGTTCACAGGCGGCCACGGCCTCGGCTGTGGTCAGCACCGTGCCCTCGGCATCGATGTAGAAACCCGAGCGCGCGCGGCTGGGCTTGCGGATTTCCAGCCCGGCCAGCAGATCCACCTGCTGATCCTCGCGCGAAAGTCCAAGGCTTTGCGGCATGGCGCGGTTGCCGAAGGGGGTGAAGCTGGATTTCATCGCCTCCACCACGCGCGCGTAGCGTTTGTCATCGCCCGTGGGCCAAACCAGGGTGAAGCCCTTCAACAGCCCGTCCTCGTGACGCACATGGGTGTAGGAGCGAATCTCCGCCCCTTCGCCCTCGATGGTGAAGGCATTGCGCGACAGTTTCCGTTCGCCAGAGAGCGGCACGATGTCCAGCGTTTGCATCACGTCAAACAGGCCTGCGAGCGTTTCCGGCGTGCCGGGTTCCGAGATCAGGAGCGCGGTGATCGGGCTTTCGCCATCGGTGGCGGTGTAATGGGCGAAGGGGGCCTGGTAGCGATCCAGCGCTACGAGGCCCAGCGGCAGATCGATCTCGATCAGCGCGGTGTCGTCGATCACGCGGGTCAGGCCCAGTTCGGCCAGTTGCGACTTGTATGTCTCCACCAGAGTGGCCCGCTGCGCCGTGGTCAGGATGCCGGTCACCTCCAGCCCCTCGGCGCTCTGGTAGGCTTCCATTGCCCGACGGGTGCCGGCCCCGAAAGAGCCGTCGATGGCGGCGGTATAATGGCCTTCCCACTGCAGCGCGGTCTGCAACTCGCGCTTTTCCTCGCGCGACAGGCGCGCTTCGGAGCGGCGCGCCTCAGTGGGCGTCTCATCCGGGATCACGGCGATGACGGGGGCTGTCTCTTCGGCTTCCGGCTCGGCCTGCGGCACATTCAGAACGATCGTGTTGCCTTCGCCTGCCTGCGGCTCCAGCGGCACGGCGGCGGCGCTGCGGCTGTTGGCGCCGATGGGCCAGAACTGCTGGCGATAGCGGCTGCCGTCCACGATATAGGCATCGCGCGGGATCAGGTTCTCGAACCGCAGTTCGCGGCGCAGTTTTTCGGCATCCTCGCGGGAAAACGGCCCCATCGTGATCGCATACCAACCGGAGCCGAGCGAGAACCCGTTCACATTGTCAAAAGCCCCGGCATAGGCGCGGGCGCGCTCCTGCCCTTCGCGCAAGGAGGGCTGGGCCTCGACCTGCAGCCAGAAGGTGGATTGCGCCAGCGCGCTCATCGGCAGGCAGGTGGCAAGGAGCATTGCAGCGGCGGAAAGCGTTGTCTTCATCAGAAATCTTTTTCAAATCGGCCGGGAGGGGATGTGTTCGCAAAAATGAGCCTAACCAAGCGCCGCTTCCAATGCACGCCTGCAATGGGGGCGGCCTCGATTGACCGCAGGAGTGTTGCACCGTAACGATGCCGCAACGGCAAAGGGAGCAGGGCAGGAATGGCAGAGGGCAGGCTCGATCCGAAAGACTGGCAGGGCTTCCGCGCGCAGGCGCACCGCATGCTCGACGCCGCGCTCGACAAGATGGAGGCCGCCGGGGATGGCCCCGTCTGGACACCCATGCCTGATGATCGGAAAGCCGCCCTGCAAGGCCCCCTGCCGCACGAGGGGCAGGGGGCGGCGGCGGTAGTCGATCACCTGCAGGCGCTGATGCCCTACGGCGTCGGCAACACCCATCCGCGCTTCTGGGGCTGGGTCCATGGCGCCGGCAGCCCCGGCAATATCCTGCCCGAAATGGCGGCCGCTGCGATCAACGCCAATCTCGGCGGGCGCGATCATGGCGGCATCTACGTGGAGCGCGCCGTGGTGCGCTGGTGCGCGCAGTCCATGGGCCTGCCCGAAAGCGCCAGCGGGCTGATCGTCTCCGGTACGTCGATGGCCACGATCATCGCCCTCAAATGCGCGCGCGATCAGGCGCTTGGCGCGCAGGTGCGCCGCGAGGGTGTGGGCGCGGTGCGGCTTGTGGGCTATTGCTCCGAGCAGGCCCATTCCTGCGTGGCCCGCGCCTTCGACATGCTCGGCCTCGGCAGCGATGCCTTGCGCCGCATCCCTGTTGATGCGCAGTTTCGCATGAAACCGGCTGCGCTCACGGATGCCATTGCCGCAGACCGCGCCGCCGGGTTTGCGCCCTTTCTCGTCGTCGGCACCGCAGGCGCGGTGAACACCGGTGCCATCGATCCGCTCTCCGACCTGGCTGGCATCGCCGCGCAGGAGGGGCTCTGGTTCCACGTGGATGGCGCTTTCGGGGCCACAGCCCGCCTCAGCCCCGCACTTGCGCCGCTGCTTACGGGCATGGAAAAGGCCGATTCCCTTGCCTTCGATTTCCACAAATGGCTGCAGGTCACCTATGACGCGGGCTGCGTGCTGATCCGTGATCCATCCACCCATCTCGCGGCTTTCTCCGAGCGCCCCGACTACCTCGCCCCGGCCACGCGCGGGCTGGCTGCGGGCGACGTCTGGCCGGTGGACTACGGCCCCGAGCTCTCCCGCAGCTACCGCGCGCTGAAGGTCTATGCCCATCTGATCGAACATGGCACCGATGCGCTGGGCGCGGTGATCGCCGAGAACTGCCGACAGGCCCGCCTGCTAGAGGCGCTGGTGCAAGCCGCGCCGGATCTGGAAGCCCTCTGCCCGGTGGCGCTGAACATCCTCTGCTTCCGCTTCACCGGTGGCCCCGTGGCCCACTACGATGCGCTGAACGCAGAAGTCGCCCTGCGCCTGCAGGAGAGCGGCCTCGCCGTGCTCTCCACCACAAAGATCAACGGTCGCCTCGCCCTGCGCGTCAACATCACCAACCACCGCACCCGCGACAGCGATCTGGAGCTGCTCGTCACCGAAGTGCAGAAGATCGGAGCCGCGCTGCTTCAGGAGGGGGTTGATGGCCAAACGCCCTGAACTTGCCGTGCTGGCGATCCTGCTCACCGAAAGCCACGCGCTTCTGGTGCAGCGCCGCAACCCGCCGGACGCAGGCCTCTGGGGCTTTCCCGGAGGTCGCGTGGAATACGGCGAAACCGTGCTTCAGGCCGCCGAGCGCGAGTTGCAGGAGGAAACCGGCCTCACCGCACGCGGGGTGCATGTGCTGGGCCATGCCGACGCCATCTCGCCGGGGTTTCACTTCTATCTGGCGGGCGTGATCTGCAAAGGAGCGCCGTCTACGCCCGTGGCCGCCGATGACGCGCTCGATGCCCGCTGGGTGCCGCTCGCAGATATTGCCGAAGGCGCGCTGCCGCTGTCGCCGGGCGTCGCCGACACCTGCGTCGCCGCCAAAGCCTGGCTGGCCGCCAATCTGCCTGAGGGGCCGAGTTGACGCGCCCAAGGCGAGGCCCTAAGGAGAGAGCGTTTTTTCGATGAGGGACGGCATGTCTGAGCAATCCGCGCCGCGCAGCTTTCAGGAGATCATCCTGCGGCTGCAGAACTACTGGGCCAGCAAGGGCTGCGCCGTGCTGCAACCCTACGACATGGAAGTCGGCGCGGGCACGTTCCACCCGGCCACCACGCTGCGCGCTCTGGGCAGCAACGCCTGGGCAGCCGCCTATGTGCAGCCCTCCCGCCGCCCCACCGACGGGCGCTACGGTGAAAACCCGAACCGCCTGCAGCACTACTACCAGTATCAGGTGCTGATCAAACCGAGCCCGCCCGATCTGCAGGCGCTCTATCTCGGCTCGCTCACCGCCATCGGCATCGACATGGAGATGCACGACATCCGCTTCGTCGAGGACGATTGGGAAAGCCCCACGCTCGGCGCCTGGGGGCTGGGCTGGGAGGTCTGGTGCGACGGGATGGAGGTGAGCCAGTTCACCTATTTCCAGCAGGTCGGCGGCCATGATTGCAAACCGGTCTCCGGCGAGCTGACCTACGGGCTCGAACGCCTCGCCATGTATGTGCTGGGCGTGGATCACGTGATGGACATGCCGTTCAACGATCCCGATGCCCCGATCGCGCTCACCTATGGCGATGTGTTCAAGCAAACCGAACAGGAATACTCCCGCTTCAACTTCGATGTCGCCAACACCGAAGTGCTTCTCAAGCATTTCGAGGAAGCCGAGGCCGAATGCGAGGCGATCCTCGCACAGGAGCATGTGGATCCCAAAACCGGCAAGCGCATCATCATGGCGCACCCCGCCTATGACCAATGCATCAAGGCCAGCCATATCTTCAACCTGCTCGATGCGCGCGGCGTGATCTCCGTCACCGAACGGCAGGCCTACATCGGCCGCGTCCGCGCCCTGGCAAAGCAATGCGCCGATGCTTTCGTGCAAACAGAAGCGGGCGGTCAGGCCGCTTAAGGCCCGCCTTTATCTTCTGACCAAAATATCCCGGGGGTCCGGGGGCAGAGCCCCCGGCCTCCTCACGCCGCCCCGGCCAGCCCCGGCAGCAGAACCTTCAGCCCTTCGGTGATCATCCCGGCGGCAATCGCCATCAGGATCATCCCCATGATCCGGCTCATGATCACCCGCATCGTCACCGTCATATGCTTGCCGATGCTGCCGGCAAACCAGAAGGTGCCCGCCAGCAGCCCGATCACCACCGCCACCACCAGCGCATAGGCCACGGCGTTCTGCAGCGAATCCGCTTTGTCGGAAAACAGGATCAGCGTGGTGATCGTGCCCGGCCCCACGAGCATCGGGAAGGTCATCGGAAAGAAGGCGATGTTCTCCACCTCCGCCTGCTCCTTCTGCTCGCTCAGCGTGCCGTGGTGGGAGTGGCTCGATGAACCATTGAGCATGTTCAGCCCGATCTGCCCCAGCACGAGCCCGCCCGCGAGCCGGAAAGCGTCCACCGAGATCCCGAAGAACTTCAGGATCGCCGCCCCCGCCACCGCCACCACAGCGCACATGATCGCGGTGTAAAGCGCGATCTGCACGGCGGCCCGGCGCTGGGCGGCGACGCTCTCGCCCTCGGTGAGGCCGAGGAAGATCGGCAGGTTGACGAAAGGGTTCATCACGGCAAACAAGGCGCCAAACATGGAAATGAAGAAAGTTTCGCTCATCTTGTGCCCTGTCTTGCCCATCGGTGGTGCTTTCGCCGCCAGAGTGGTAAGGGCAAAGCCAAGAGGCAAGCTGCAATCGGGCAAAGGGGCGCGCATGAAGGGAAAAATCGCAGCAGGAGCCATCGTGGCCACCGGTCTGATCGCAGGGGGGGCGATGTACTACCTGCAGGTCTACGCCTTCTATGAGCGCCTTGGGCCTGAGGCCGGCAAGGACGTGACGCTCGTCGCCGCCGCCACCGAAATGCCGGAAGCCATGGAGGTCGCGGGCTTTACCGGCATCGACGGCACCTCCTCGCCGCTGCGCTACCGGGGCTGTTTCACCACACCGACGCCGCCAGCCACACTCGCCGAAACCTTCCTGCCCTACGAGGGGGCCGAGCCCCTCAACGCGCCGGGGTGGTTTGACTGTTTTGACGCAAAACGCATCGGCGCGGATCTGGGAAGCGGCGCAGCGCAGGCTTTCCTGTCCCAACGCGAAATCGCCGACGGGGTGGACCGCGTGGTCGCCGTCTATGAAGATGGCCGCGCCTTCGCCTGGCATCAGCTGAACGAAAAATACAGGGATTGAGCGCATGGAGCCGCAAGCCATCGTCGTGCCTGAATTCGTGGCTGTCTCCTTCGGGATCTTCGTCTATCTGCTTGGCGTGCAACTCACGCGGGCCTGGAAGCCGCTGCGGGAATTCAACATCCCCGAGCCCGTCTCCGGCGGTCTCGCGGCGGCGCTGCTCACCTTCGCCCTTTACCGTTTCGCCGGGATCGAGATCAGCTTCGAGATGGCGAGCCGGGATTTCCTTCTGGTGATGTTCTTCACCGGCATCGGGCTGAACGCGCGGATGGCGGATCTGATCCGGGGCGGCAAGCCGCTGTTCCTGCTGCTGCTGCTCACCGTGGCCTTCCTCTTCCTGCAAAACATCATTGGCCTCGTTTCCACTTTCCTCTTCGGCCTGCCGTCGCAGATGTCGGTGCTCTTGGGCTCCGCCGCGCTGATCGGCGGCCATGGCACGGCCATCGCCTGGGCGCCGGAGATCGCGGCGCGCACAGGCCAGCCGGGGCTGGAGGAAATCGGCATCGCCATGGCCACGCTTGGCCTGATCGTGGCCGCGCTGATCGGCGGCCCGATTGCCAAGATCCTGATCGAAGGTAAAAGCCTCACGCCCGACCACCCGGAAGAAGAGGGCAGCGTTGGCGCATCATTTGAGGACGCCGACCGCCCGACGATCACCAACGTCGGGCTGATGCGCGTGCTGCTGACGCTCAATATCTCGATCCTGCTGGGCTACATGCTCTATGAAGCCATCGCCACGACGGGGCTGAAACTGCCTGTCTTCGTGCCCTGCCTGATCATGGGCATCGTGATTGGCAACCTGCGCCCGGTCCTATTGCCGCGCGCGCCAGAGGTGAGCCGCACGCCGGAACTGGCGCTGATCTCCGATTTCACGCTGGGGCTGTTTCTGGCCATGTCGCTGATGAGCCTACAACTCTGGCAGCTGGCGGGCATGGGCAGCACGCTGGCCATCGTGCTCACCCTCCAGACCGTCGCGGCGCTCGCCTTCGTGCTTTTCGTGCTCTTCCCGGTGATGGGAAGCAACTACCGCGCCGCCGTGCTGGCCGCGGGCTTTGGCGGCTTCGCGCTAGGCGCCACCCCCACCGCCATCGCCAACATGACGGCCGTCACCAAGAATTACGGCCCGTCCCCTGTTGCCTTCATCATCCTTCCGCTGGTAAGCGCCTTCTTCGTGGATCTGGCGAATGCCGTCGTCATCCAGCTCTTCCTGATGTTCTAGGACCAGACAATGCCCGACCTTCTGATCGAACTCTTCTCCGAGGAAATCCCGGCCCGCATGCAGGGCAAGGCCGCCGCCGATTTGAAACGGCTGGTAACGGAAGGGCTTGTGGACGCGGGCCTGACCTACGCCTCGGCAGGTGCCTTCTCGACCCCGCGCCGTCTGGCGCTTTCGGTGGAAGGGCTGCTGTCTGAAAGCCCTGCCGTGCGCGAAGAGCGCAAGGGGCCAAAAGTGGGCGCGCCGGAGAAGGCGATTGAGGGCTTCCTGCGCTCAAGCGGGCTCACCATGGAACAGCTTGAGATCCGCGACGACAAAAAGGGGCAGGTCTATTTTGCTTCCATCGAAAAGCCGGGCCGCGCGGCAGAGGTGATCATCGCCGAGGTGCTGGAAGGCGTGATCCGCAACTTCCCATGGCCAAAATCCATGCGCTGGGGCGCAGGCGCTTTGCGCTGGGTGCGCCCGCTGCATTCGATCCTCTGCATCCTGTCGGATGAAGAGGGCTCCCGCGTTGTGCCCTTCGAGCTCGACGGCATCACCGCCGGGGCCACCACCGAGGGCCATCGCTTCATGGCACCGGGGGTATTTTCTGTCACCTCGTTCGAGGATTACACCACCAAGCTCAAGCGCGCCCATGTTGTGCTGGACGCAACTGAACGCGCAGAGCACATCTGGGCCGACGCCACCAACATGGCCTTCGCCCAAGGGCTTGAAGTGGTGGACGACAAGGGCCTGCTCACCGAGGTGGCCGGGCTCGTTGAATGGCCTGTCGTTCTGATGGGCGACATCGCCGAGGATTTCCTGAGCCTGCCGCCCGAAGTGCTGCAAACCTCGATGAAGGAGCACCAGAAGTTCTTCTCGGTGAAGAACCCGAAGACGGGGCGGATCGAGAAATTCATCACCGTGGCCAACCGCGAGACGAAGGATCAGGGCAAAACCATTCTGGCCGGGAACCAGAAAGTGCTGTTTGCCCGCCTGTCGGATGCGAAATTCTTCTGGGAAAACGATCTGCGCATCGCCCGGAGCGACATGAGCCAATGGGTGCAAGCGCTTGATAACGTGACCTTCCACAACAAGCTGGGCACGCAGGGCGAGCGGATTTCCCGTATCGCAGCACTCGCGCGCGAGATCGCGCCCCTCGTTGGGGCCGATGCCGATCTGGCCGAGCAGGCGGCGCGCGTGGCCAAGGCCGATCTCTCCAGCGAGATGGTCTATGAATTCCCCGAACTGCAGGGGCTGATGGGCCGTTACTACGCCGAGAACGCCGGCCTGCCGCAGGAAGTCGCCAATGCCTGCGAGCAACACTATTCGCCGCTGGGGCCGTCCGATGACGTGCCGACGGAAGCCGTTTCCGTGGCTGTGGCGCTGGCCGACAAGCTCGACACGCTCACCGGCTTCTGGGCCATCGATGAAAAGCCGACGGGCTCCAAGGATCCCTTCGCCCTGCGCCGCGCCGCGCTGGGGGTGATCCGTCTGGTGCTGGAAAACGGCGTGCGCGCGCCTTTGGCGGAGGTCTTTGCCAAGGGCTATCCGGGGGCAGATGCCGCCGATCTGCTCGCTTTCTTCCACGACCGCCTGAAAGTCTACCTGCGCGATCAGGGCATCCGCCACGATGTGATCGACGCCTGCCTCGCCATGGACGGCAACGATGATCTGGCACTGCTGGTGGCGCGCGCGCGCGCGCTGCAGGACGTGCTGGCCACCGATGATGGCGAGAACCTGATCCAGGGTTTCAAACGCGCCAATAACATCCTCACGCAGGCCGAAGAGAAGGACGGCGTGGAATATTCCTTCGGCGCGGATGTGAAATTTGCCGAAGGCGCGGAGGAAAAGGCCCTGTTCGCTGCGCTCGACAGGGCGGAGGGTGCGATCTCTCCGGCCATCGAGGCCGAAGATTTCGCGGCCGCCATGGCGGCCATGGCCGCGCTGCGGGAGCCGATCGATGCTTACTTCGAGGCCGTGCAAGTGAATGCCGAGAGCGAAATCATCCGCCGCAACCGTCTGAACCTCCTGCACCGCATCCGTGCTACTTGCGGTCAGGTGGCCGATCTGACCCGCATCGACGGCTGACAAAACAGGCCGTGGCGCGGCGCTGCGGCCTCTTGTTTCTGACTTCGCCCACGCTATGCTGCGCGGGCCGAGGAGGGACGCTGCGGTGCAGAAACTGGATGTATTCTCCGACTATCGCGAGATCACGGAAGAGGCCGAGATCTCGGTGAAGACCCATGGCGGCCGCGCGAAATGCCTGCAGCGGCTGATCCGGCTGGGCCTGCCCGTGCCCAAGACGCTCGCGCTCTCCTTTCCCACGGTCCACGCCATCGCCGAAGGCCATATGGCCGACACCGAGCGCATGATGGCTGCTTTTGGCGATGTGCCGCTGGTGTCGGTGCGGCCCAGTTCGGAAGATCCCGACTGGGGCGGGCCGGGGGCGATCCTGAACATCGGCATGAACGATGCGCGCCACGCTTTCCTTGCCGAAACCATCGGTGAACGCGCGGCCAATGCGCTCTACCTGCGTTTCATTCAGGCCTATGCGATCCACATCGCACGGCTCGATCCCGATATGTTCGAGGCCGACGATTTGACCGACGCAAGCGCCTTGCGGCGCGCGCTGGAGGACTACGAGGCCGAGACCGACGAAAGCTTCCCGCAGGACCCGGCGCGCCAGCTGGCTGAGGTGTTGCGCTCCATGGCGCGGGCCTGGGAGGGCACCACGGCGCGGCTGCTGCGGCAGGCACGCGGCGCACCGGCGGATGCGGGGCTGGGCCTCGTGGTGCAGGAGATGGCGCTGGGGCTGGGGCAGCCCGAAAGCGGCTCTGGCGTGATCCAGTTCGTCAACGGCAAAACCGGCGAGAAGCTGATCAAGGGCCGTTACCTGAGCCAGAGCCAGAGCCGCGATGCGCTGGCGGGCCAGAAGGAGGCGATCTTCCTCACCCGCGATCCGCGTGGGGCCTCGCTGGAGGAGCTTTGCCCCGATCAATTCGCCGCCCTGCTGGAATATGGCAGCCGCTGCCGCACCCGCCTGCGCGAAGAGATGCAGATCGAATTCACCATTGATTCCGGGGCTTTGAGCATTCTGGACGCGGTGCGCATCCCGCGCAATTCCCGCGCCGAAGTGCGCATCGCCGTGGATCTGGCCAATGAAGGGATCATCAGCCGCGACGAGGCGATCCTGCGGGTGGAGCCACGCGCGCTGTCAGAGCTCTTGCACCGGCAGGTCGATCCTGAGGCCAATCGCGATGTGCTGGTGCAGGGCATTCCGGCGAGCCCCGGGGCTGCGCGCGGGGCGATCGTGTTTTCCTCGGCGGCCGCGCAGGCCAAGGCGGCGCAGGGCGAGGCCTGTATCCTCGTGCGCCGCGAAACCACGCCGGACGACATCCGCGGCATGCACGCCGCCTCTGCCGTGCTCACCGAACGCGGCGGCATGACAAGCCACGCCGCCGTGATCGCACGCGGGCTGGGGGTGCCTTGCATCGTCGGGGCCTCGGCGATGTCGCTGTCGCGCAAGGCCAACCGCTTCACCTGCGCCGATGGCCGCGTGGTGCGCGAAGGCGATGTGGTGACGGTGGATGGCTCCTCGGGCGCGGTGCTCGCCGGGGAAACGCCGCTGGTGGAGGCCGGGCTCGATGATGCCTTCCAGACGCTTCTGGGCTGGGCCGACGCGGTGCGCGACATCAAGGTACGCGCCAATGCCGACACACCGGCGGATGCGCGCACCGCGGAGCGCTTCCGCGCCGATGGCATCGGGCTCTGCCGCACCGAGCATATGTTCTTTGAAGGCGACCGCCTCACCGTGATGCGGGAGATGATCTTTGCCGACCGCCCGCAGGACCGGCAGGAGGTGCTTGATCAACTGCTGCCCATGCAGCGCGCTGATTTCACAGCACTTTTTGAGATCATGCAGGGGCGGCCCGTCTGCATCCGCCTGTTTGATCCACCCCTGCACGAATTCCTGCCCAACGACCGCGAGGGCCTGCGCGAGCTGGCCGAGGCGCTGGATCTGCCGCTGTCAGATGTGAACCGCCGGGTGGAGGCGCTGTCGGAGTTCAACCCGATGCTGGGCATGCGCGGCGTGCGGCTGGGGGTGACGATCCCCGAGATTTACGAGATGCAGGCGCGCGCCATCTTTGAAGCCACCATCGAGGCCAGCCGCAAGGGCGATCCGGTGGTGCCCGAGATCATGATCCCGCTGGTGAGCGCCAAGCGCGAGGTCGAGCTTGTGAAAACCCGCATCGATGCCGTGGCCGCCGCCGTGCGCACCCAGACGGGCGGGGATTTCAGCTACCGGCTGGGCGTCATGGTGGAAACGCCACGCGCCGCCCTTCGCGCCGGGGACATCGCCGCCCATTGCGCTTTCTTGAGTTTCGGCACCAACGACCTGACGCAGATGACCTACGGGCTCTCCCGCGATGATGCGGGGCGCTTCATGAGCCAATACGTGCAGCAGGAGGTCTTCCCCGAGGATCCTTTCCACATTCTGGATGCCGAAGGGGTGGGCGAATTGCTCACCATCGGCTCCGAACGCGGGCGGCAGGCGAATCCCCAGGTGACGCTTTCGATCTGTGGCGAGCATGGCGGCAACCCGGAATCTATCGCATTTTGTCGCACCGCCGGGTTTCACTACGTCTCCTGCTCGCCCTTCCGCGTGCCGGTTGCGCGGTTGTCCGCCGCTCAATACGCGCTGCGGGATGGGGGTGTGGAAACCCTATAAAAACTTATGAATCAAGCGCTTGACGTAGGGTTCGCCGGCCGCGCTGCCTGTGGCCTTCCTGCGGGGCGGAGCCGCCTGTTAGCGGTGTTGGCGGCTTTGCGCCGATCCGGCCTGTTGGCGGTACCACGGGTAGACTCAACAAAATCAATCCTTTATCTCGCTTCTGTTCTTGGTCGGAGGGGGCTGGGAATGTGTTGAAAAGTACGACGAGAACGAACTGGGTAATACATGCGCGTAAATCTTCGCAAAGCCCTGGCGGTTGCCGGGCTCACGATCATCTACGGCGTTACGGGAAACGCCAGTGAAACCCTCAGCAGCAGCACCGATCCGGCTGCTCTGGTCGGCCCGCAACTGAACCGGCTGATGATGGAAGAGCGCAGCGCGCTCGAAGGCGTTGCAGATGCCTACCTCAACCAGTTGACGACCTCGCTCAAGCCCAAGCCGCGCCCCGACAACCTGACATCGGGCATCAGCTACACCAAGGATTGGCTGCGCGGTCAGCCGCCGGTGAAGGGCGATGAGGAATGGGCCTGCCTTGCCAAGGCGCTCTACTTTGAGGCCCGTGGCGAGAGCGTGAAAGGCCAATTCGCCGTGGCCGAAGTGATCCTGAACCGTGTGGATGCCAGCATTTACCCAGACACGATCTGCGGCGTGGTGCATCAGGGCACCGGCAAGAAATACCAGTGCCAGTTCACCTTCACCTGTGACGGAAACGCCGAGGTGATCCACGAGAAGAAAGCCTACTCCAACGTGGGCAAGATCGCGATGGCGGCCATCGAGGCCCATGAGCGTCCGCTCACCGAAGGGGCCACGCATTACCACACCAAGGCCGTCAGCCCGTCTTGGGCGCGGAAGTTCCCGCGCACGGCCACCATCGGTGTGCATCACTTCTACCGCAAGCCGATCCGCGTCTCCAAACGCTGATCGGTCGCAAATGGCCCTTACCCGCCGGGGATAATCCTCTATACACGGCATCGAAACGAGGCCCCTGCCTGCTGCGCGCAGGCAGGCCAGCGGGAGCTGCGCCATGAGCAAAGACATTCACCTCGCCTTCGCGCACCCCTCCGAGCGCAGCGCCGCAACACAAGGCGCCGCGCCGCGGGATCGCATTTCCCTGCGCGATCACACGGTGGAGGTGGAGATCGGCGCGTTCCAGTCGGAGCGCGGCACCACCCAGCGGATCTGTTTCAACATCGTCGTGGAACTGCTGCCCCAGACGGGGCCGGTGGATGATGATGTGGATCGCATTCTGTCCTATGACACGCTCACCGAGGCCATTGCCTATGAGTTGGCCGCCGAACGGCTCAATCTGCTGGAAACGCTGGCCGAACGGGTGGCCGAGCGCATCCTGCTCGCGCCTCAGGCGATGCGGGTCTTCGTGCGGATCGAGAAGCTCGACCGCGGCCCCGGTGCGTTGGGGGTGGAGATCGTGCGCGCCAAATCCGAGACCCCACTGCGGGCGGTGGCCCCGGTGCCGGTTGCCCCCGGCGCGCGGGTGGTGTTCCTCGGCAATGCGGTGCTGGCCAGCTCGGCGCTTGGGGCATGGCTCGATGCGCTGCAGGCCGGTGGCGTGCCCGTGGTGCTTTGTGTCGGGGCAGGGGATATGCCCGCGCCCACTGCCGCAGCTCCGGCGGCGCAGCGGCGCATCGATCTGCTGGCGATCGAACAGAATGCCTGGGTGCTGGCGGGGCGCGATCCGCGCTGTGTCGTCGTGGGCACCCGCACAGAGCTTGATCACGCGATCAAGGCCGGTGAGATCAGCGTCTGGGCCCCGTCGAAGATCGTGCTGGATGCGGTCGGCGGCCCCGGCATCTCGCCGCGCGACGCCGATCAGCTGGCCTATTGGTTCGCCCGCCAGATCCACGCCAGTGAATGCCTGTTCATCGGCGATGGCAGCGCGCCTGAAGCGGATGTTCCGCAACGCCGTTTCGGGCTTGGCGATTTCACGCACCTGTAGTCAGGCTTGCCAAAGCGCCCTTGTGGTCCAAAAACAGTTTCATGACCCTCTATTACCGCCCGATCCCACAAACCGATCCCGCCCGCCCCGACAGCGCCCTGACGCTTGCGGGCGGCTGGTGCTGGTTCACCCATGTCGAAGTGCTCTCCCGCGAGGCCGCACCGCGCATCTTTGAGGCGTCCAACGTGCCGCCTGAGGCGCTTGCCCGCCTCACCGCATCGCGCGCGGCCCTGGCAGGCATGGCGATGGATGCACCACAGCTTATGGGCATCCTCAACGTCACGCCGGACAGTTTCTCTGACGGCGGCAAGTTCAACGCGCCCGAAGCGGCCCTGGCGCACGCGCAGGCGATGCAAAAGGCCGGGGCCGCGATCATCGATGTGGGCGGGGAAAGCACCCGCCCCGGCGCGGAAACCGTGGAGACGGAGGCCGAGATTACCCGCACCGCGCCGGTGATTGCCGCGATCCGCGGCCAAAGCGACGTGGCGATCTCCATCGACACCCGCAAGGCTGCCGTGGCCGAGGCCGCGCTGGCGGCGGGGGCCACTCTGGTAAACGACGTCGCCGCTTTCACCCATGATCCGCGTCTGGCCGAGGTGGCGGCGGCAGCGGGCGCGCCCGTGTGCCTGATGCATGCGCAGGGCGATCCCGAGACGATGCAGAAGGCTCCGCGCTACGGCAATGTCCTGCTGGATGTCTATGATTTCCTTGAGGAACGTATCGGCGTGGCCGAGGCCGCCGGCGTCCCACGCAGCCAGATCTGCGTGGATCCAGGCATCGGCTTTGGCAAGACGATCCCCCATAACCTCGCGCTTCTGCAGCGCATCAGCCTGTTTCACGCGCTTGGCTGCCCGATCCTGCTGGGAGCCTCACGCAAACGTTTCATTGGTGTCATTGCCGGCGCACAAGCGGCGGAAGATCGCGCATTCGGCTCGGTTGCCGTGGCGCTTGCCGCTCTTGGGCAGGGTGTTCAGATCCTGCGGGTTCATGATACGAAAGAAACCAAGCAGGCCACAGACCTGATGCGGGCCACCTTAAGCGGGCAGGCCTGAAACGACAGCGGGCAACGCCCCGCAAACGGGCATGAAAGGCAGAACAGATGAGCCGCAAACTCTTTGGCACCGACGGGGTGCGGGGCAAGGCCAACAGCTATCCGATGACCGCCGACATGGCGCTGAAGCTCGGCGCCGCGGCCGGGCGCTACTTCCGCAAGGACGGGCAGAACCGCCACCGCGTGGTGATCGGCAAGGACACGCGGCTCTCGGGCTACATGCTGGAAAACGCGCTCACCGCCGGGCTGACTTCCACGGGGATGAACGTTTTGCTGCTGGGCCCGGTGCCCACGCCCGCCGTGGGCTTCCTGACGCGCTCCATGCGGGCCGATCTGGGGATCATGATCTCCGCGAGCCACAACCCGCACCACGACAATGGCATCAAGTTCTTCGGGCCGGATGGGTTCAAGCTGTCTGACGAGGCCGAGGCCGAGATCGAGGCGATCCTGCAGGAAGAGATCCTGCCGGCCCAGCCCGAAAACATCGGCCGCGCCAAGCGCATCGACGACGGCCGGGGCCGCTACGTGGAATACGCCAAGACGACCTTCCCCAGCCGCGATCGCCTCACCGGGCTGAAAGTGGTGATCGACTGCGCCAATGGCGCCGCCTACAAGGCCGCGCCGGATGTGCTTTGGGAGCTTGGGGCCGAGGTGATCCCCGTGGGTGTTGCGCCCAATGGCTTCAATATCAACGAGAAATGCGGCTCCACCTTCACGCGCACGGCGAGCGAAACGGTCGTTCAGCATGGCGCGGATCTGGGCATTTGCCTCGATGGCGACGCGGACCGGGTGATGATCATCGACGAGACGGGCCGCGTGGCCGACGGCGATCAGATCATGGCGCTGATGGCGGCCCGCTGGGCCGAGGATGGCCGGCTGGCCGGCAACACGCTGGTGGCCACGGTGATGTCCAACCTCGGGCTTGAGCGTTACCTGAATGATAAGGGCATTGAGCTGAAGCGCACGCCGGTGGGCGATCGCTACGTGGTGGAGGCGATGCGGGCCGGGGGGTTCAACCTTGGTGGCGAGCAATCGGGCCATATCGTGATGACGGATTACGCCACCACGGGCGACGGGCTGATTGCGGGGCTGCAGTTCCTGTCCGAGATGGCGCGCACCGGGCGGGCGGCCTCGGAGCTGACGGAGAGCTTTGAAACCGTGCCGCAGATGCTGAAGAACGTGCGTTATGAAGCCGGGCGCGAGCCCTTGGCGGCGGGCAGCGTGCAGAGCGCGATTGCGGATGGGGAGGGGCGTTTGAGCGGCACCGGGCGTTTGCTGATCCGCAAGTCCGGCACCGAGCCACTGATCCGGGTGATGGGCGAGAGCGAGGATCCGGTGCTGCTGGAGCAGGTGATCGACAGCATCGTTGACGCTGTGAGCGCGGCAAGTTGAAGAGGGGGGGCGCTGCCCCCCGCCGCCCTGACGGGCGACTCCCCCCGAGGTATTTTTGGCAAGAGGAAAAGGGCCCCGTTTCAGACGGCTCTTTTCGCGCGCCATTGGCTGAGGGCAAGCCCTGCAAGGATCAGGGCGAGGGCGAGGGTGAGTTGCGGGGGCACGGGCTCGCCCAGCACGAGATGTCCGAAAAGGATGGACCAGACCGGCACCTGATAGTTGGTGAGCGTCATGAAGCTGGGGCCAGCGGAGCGGATCACCGTGGTGCGCAGCCAGATCATCAGCGCCGTGGGCACGATGCCGAGGAAGAGCAGCGCCAGGAGCGGCGCGCGGCCCGGTGCCTGCGGCCAGCCGTCCACCAGCAGGGCCACAGGGCCCATGAGGAGGGCGGAGACCAGCAGCGAGGCCGCCGCCAGCGGCAGCACGCGGGTGGGCGGGCAGAGGCGGGTGATGATCGCGCCTGAGGCCAGCGAGATGACGGCCAGAACGCAAGCCAGCCGCCCCCAGATCTCGCCGTCGCTGCCGCTGGCGGCGAAAGCGCCGCCGCCGACCAGAAGCACTGTGCCCGCAAAGCCGAGGGCGAAGCCCGCCAGCTTGCTTGCGCTCAGGCGCTCGCTGGGCACGAAGACATGGGCCAGCGGCAGCACGAGGAGCGGGATCATCGCCATGGAGACACCGGCAAAGGCGCTGGTGACGCGCGTTTGTGCCCAGCTGATCAGGAAGAAGGGGATGGCTGTTGACAGCAGCCCCATGGCGATGGCGCAGAGCCAAACCGTGCCGCCACGGGGATCGCGAAGCCGTGGCAGGCTGCGCCCGGTGACGGCGCAGACCGCCAGCAGGGTGAGCGCGCCGAAGAGGCTGCGTCCGGCGGCCACCTGCAGGGGCGTGAAGCCGCGGATCGCAATCTCGATCACCATGAAAGTGCCGCCCCAGACGAAGCCGAGAGTGGCGATGGAGAGCCAGTTGAGGGGCGTGGGGCGGGTGCTCATCGGGCTTGTGTAAGGGGGGCGCGGGCGTTGCGCCACGAAAAAAGGGCCGCCCGGCGGGCAGCCCTTTGGGATCGCCTGACGGGGCGGATCAGTTCTTGGATTTGTCGACCATCTTGCCGGCGGAGATCCAGGGCATCATGCCGCGCAGCTTTTCGCCGGTGGCTTCGATCTGGTGCTCGTCGTTGGCGCGGCGGGAGGCTTTAATCGTGGGCTGGCCCACGGCGTTCTCCAGCATGAAGTCGCGCACGAATTTGCCCTGCTGGATGTCGTTCAGGACTTCTTTCATGGCTTTCTTCGTCTGCTCGTAGGGCAGGATGCGCGGGCCGGTGACGTATTGGCCATACTCGGCGGTGTTGGAGATGGAGTAATCCATGTTGGCGATGCCGCCCTCATAGATCAGGTCCACGATCAGCTTTACTTCGTGGAGGCACTCGAAGTAGGCCATCTCGGGCGCGTAGCCGGCCTCGACGAGGGTCTCAAAACCGCAGCGGATCAGCTCCACGAGGCCGCCGCAGAGCACGGCCTGCTCGCCGAAGAGATCGGTTTCGCATTCTTCGCGGAAGTTGGTCTCGATGATGCCGGAGCGGCCGCCGCCGATGGCGGAGCAGTAGGAGAGGCCGATTTCCAGCGCCTTGCCGGAAGCGTCGTTGTGGACAGCCACGAGGCAGGGCACGCCGCCGCCTTTGACGTATTCGCCGCGCACAGTGTGGCCCGGGCCTTTCGGCGCCATCATGATCACGTCGACGCCTTCTTTCGGCTCGATCAGGCCGAAGTGCACGTTCAGACCGTGGGCGAATGCGATGGCAGAGCCGGGCTTCAGGTGATCGTGTACGTATTTCTTGTAGGTCTCGGCCTGCAGTTCGTCGGGCATGGTGAACATGATCACGTCACACCAGGCGGCGGCTTCGGAGATGCCCATCACGGTCAAGCCCTCGGCTTCGGCTTTCTTGGCGGAAGGGGAGCCTTCGCGCAGCGCCACGGCGAGGTTCTTCGCGCCGGAATCGCGCAGGTTCAGCGCGTGGGCGTGGCCTTGGGAACCGTAGCCCAGGATGGCCACTTTCTTGTCCTTGATCAGGTTGATGTCGCAATCGCGATCGTAATACACGCGCATGTCGGCGCTCCTTGCTTGCAGAAGTGTTCTGGGGTGAGCATAGGCAGCGGGGAGCGAATTGCACGTGGTGTGATTGAAGTATTTCCCGCGATATGTAAAAATCCATTCCTATATTTTAGAATAGGTGAGAAAATCATGCTCGACGACACCGACCGACGCCTGCTGCGCCATTTGCAGGCCGAGCCGGATCTCTCCATGGCTGAACTGGCCGAGCGCGCGGGCGTGACCTCCGCCACCTGCTGGCGGCGGATCGAAAAGCTCACCGAAGCCGGCGTGATCGAGGCCCAGCAGGCGGTGATCGACTGGCGCGCGCTTGGCTATACGGTGGATGTCTCGCTGCGAGTGACGCTCGACAAAACCGAGCCGCGCGCTTTTGACGATTTCATCGCGGCGGCGCGGGACGTGCCAGAAGTTTACGAGATACAGACGTTTCTGGGCCGCGTGGATGTGCGCCTTTCCGTGCTGGCGCGCGATATCACCCATTATCAGCAGGTCTACCGCAGCCAGATCCTCACACTGCCGCATATCGCCGACATCGAGGCGCTGATGCATGTGGCCACGATCAAATCCGCCGAGACGCTGCCCCTATGATCGATCTGGACGACACCGACCGCAAGCTGCTGCGCGCGCTCAGCCAGGATGCGACGCAAAGCGCCGGGGCGCTAGGGCGGCGCTTCGGGCTGTCGCAGCCCGCCGCCTGGCGCCGGATCCGCCGGATGCAGGAGGCCGGCATCATCGCGGGCCGTCGGCTGGTGCTGAACAAGGAAGCGCTCGGCTTTGGCGTGACGGTGTTTCTGGGGGTGAAGCTGGCGACGAAGGGGCGGGTGAGCCTAGAGGATTTCGAACGCGCGATTTCGGCGATCCCGGAGGTGCAGACGGTGGAGCATGTGCTTGGGCTTTATGATTACCGCCTGCGGGTGGTGGCGCGGGATCTGGCGGATTTCGAACGCGTGCTGCGCCGCCGGATCATGACGCTGCCCGGCGTGGGCAATGTGGAGGCCAATGTGCTTTTGAGCGAGGAGCGCCGCCCGGGCCCAATAGGTTAAGCCCCGCTTGTGCTTTCCGGGCGGAGGCGCAAGAGTATCGCCAACCTGATACTTGTAAGGAAATGCCCATGTCCGCCCTGCTTGATAGCGTCGATCCCGATGGCCTGCTGGAGTTCTCGGTGGTCTTCACCGACCGCTCGCTCAACCATATGTCGGCCTCCTTTCAGGCGGTGATGCGCGATATCTCTGCCATGCTGAAGGAAGTCTACGCCGCCGATGCCGTGGCGCTTGTGCCTGGTGGCGGAACCTATGCGATGGAGGCCGTAGCGCGCCAGTTTGCCACCGGCAAACGCGCGCTGGTGATCCGAAACGGCTGGTTCTCCTATCGCTGGACGCAAATTTTCGAAGCCGGGAACATCCCGTCCGAGGAGGCGGTCTTGAAGGCGCGCCGGGTGGGCAATGATCCGCAATCGCCCTTCGCACCCGCGCCCATCGAGGAGGTGGTGGCAAAGATCCAGGAGTTCCGCCCCGAGGTCGTCTTCGCGCCCCATGTGGAAACCTCCTCGGGCATGATCCTGCCCGATGACTACCTGAAAGCCGTCGCCGAGGCCGCCCATGCGGTGGGCGCGATCTTCGTGCTGGACTGCATCGCCTCCGGCTGCGCCTGGGTGGATATGCGCGACACCGGTGTGGACGTGCTGATATCCGCGCCTCAGAAAGGCTGGTCGGCCTCGCCCTCCGCCGGGCTCGTGATGATGAACGAAACCGCCACGGCGCGGGCCAAGGCGGCGCAGAGCACGTCCTTCGCGGTGGATCTGGGCAAATGGCTCGCGATCATGGAGGCCTATGAGGCCGGAGGCCACGCCTATCACGCCACCATGCCTACAGATGCCTTGAAGGCGTTCCGCGACACGATGCTGGAAACCCGGAAATACGGCTTTGAGAAACTGCGCGAGGCGCAATGGGAGCAAGGCCAGCGCGTGCGCGCGCTCCTGACAGAACATGGCATCCGCTCGGTGGCGGCAGAAGGCTTTGAAGCGCCCGGCGTCGTGGTCTCCTATACAGAAGATCCGGAGGTGCAAACGGGCCGCGCCTTCGCGGAACTTGGTTTGCAAATCGCCGCAGGTGTGCCGCTGCAATGTGATGAAGGCCCGGACTACAAGAGCTTCCGCCTTGGCCTCTTCGGCCTCGATAAGCTCTATGATGTAGACGCCAGTGTCGCCCGGTTGGAAAAAGCGCTCGCCAAGGCCACAGGGTAGAGAGGGGCGCTGCCCCTCTTGGCCGCGCCGGCCAATTCCCCCCGGGATATTTCTGCCAAGATGATGGGGCCCCACTTTGTTCTGTAAATATCTCGGGGGAGGCGCCGAAGGCGGCGGGGGCAGAGCCCCCTAGTTGCGCGTGGCCATCCCCATGCCGGCCCGCATGAGGGCTTTGCGGGCTGGGGCCACGGAGTACAGCGTGTTCAGCATCCCTGCGCGCAGATCGCGCAGGCCTTGCGCGCCCATCATCGAGGCGCGGTTCAGGGCGTCGATGCCGGTCACGCGCAGTTTCACCTCGGGGTGGCGGCTGCGGGTGTAGCGCGCGAGCATGTCGGCGTCGCCGAGGCGTTCCGGTGCGGCGCGGGCAAGATCCAGCAGAACGCGCAGATCGCCGAGGCTCATGTTCAGGCCTTGCGCGCCGATCGGGGGCACGGCGTGGGCGGCTTCGGCCACGAGGGCGGTGCGCTCGCCGTGGAAGCGCTCGGCGATCTGGCTGATCATCGGCCAGATCGAGCGCTCCGTCACCAGTGTGAGCGGGCCGAAGAGGCCGCAGGAGCGGGTGAGCATTTCGGCTTCAAAATCGGCCACGGGCAGGTTCTTCAGGCGCAGTGCCTCGGGGCCGCGCTCCATCCAGACGATGGCGGAGCGGGGTGTTCCTTGCAGATCCGGAAGCGGCACCAGCGTGAAGGGGCCGCCGGAGCGGTGGATTTCGGTAGAGACATTGCCGTGCGGGATCGGGTGGGTCACCGAGAAGGCCAGCGCCTTCTGACCGTAGCGCAGGGTTTTGACAGGGATGCCGAGGGCTTCGCGCATTGGCGAATGGCGGCCATCCGCCGCGATCAGCAGGCGCGCGGCGCAGCGGCTGCCATCGGAAAGCGAGACATGGGCGGCGCTGCTGCGGGTGAGCACGCGCTCGGTGGCCACGCCGGGCAGGAAGCGCACGTTGGGCAATTCCTGCAGGCGCGCCACCATTTCCCGGCGCAAGAGCCAGTTGGGCAGGTTCCAGCCGAAGGGCTCATCGGAGATGTCAGCGGCGTTGAAATCCTTCACCACGCGCGGCTCGGGCTCCTTGCCGCCGGCGTCCACGATCCGCATTACCTGAAGCGGCGCGGCATGGGGCGCAAGGCGCTCCCACAGGCCCGCTTCGGCAAGAAAACTGCGGGCGGGCTGCAGGAAGGCGGTGGTGCGCAGGTCTGATCCGGGCGCGCCGGCTTCTGTCACCGGGGCTTGCGGATCGACGCAGGTCACCGAGAAGCCGGCGGTGCCAAAGGCGGCCGCCGCCGTCAGCCCCGCGACGCCGCCGCCGGAGATCAGGATATCCGTGTCGATGCGACTCATGCGGGGCGTCCTTTTTGGCGGGCGATCAGCCGCGGCTGATCAGGATGAGGAGGGTGAACATCACCGGCACGGCCATCACGGCAGGGATGGCGATGCCCACGATGCCGAAGGTGAGGCCGGAAATCAGCCAGAGGCTGACAACAGTGATGATGTGATACCAGATATTGGCATCCTGCCCTTCGTGGTAATCCTTGAGGATCCAGCCGAAGACCGGCACGGCGAAGAAAAGGCGCTGCCAGAAGGGGCGGCGGGCGGCGATACTCGTCATATGTGTTCCTGTACGCTTTGGGTTCCACCATACATATAGGGGCCTTCTAGCCCGTTTCGCCCCCGCTGACCTGCGACAGAAAGTCGGCCAGATCGGACGTGTGGTGGTGGATATGCGCAGCCTCCAGCCGCTCTGGCGCGACATGGACGGTGCGCATCCCCAAACTGTGCGGCACGGCAAGGTTGCGCGGCTCGTCCTCGAACATGGCCGCCGCGCCGGGCTGCACGCCATCGCGGGCGAAGACCTTCTCAAAGGCGCCGGCTTCGGGTTTGGGCCGGTAGCCGGCATCCTCCACGCCGTAGATCGCATCAAAAACGCCCTCAAGCCCGCGCGCCGCCGCGACGCGTTCGGCGTAGGGCGCGCTGCCGTTGGTGTAGACGATCTTGCGCCCGGGCAGCCCTTTGATCAGCGCGGCAAGCTTTGGGTCGGGTTCAAGGTGGGAGAGGTCGATGTCGTGCACATCCACGAGGTAAGGCACGGGATCGACCCCGTGTTCATGCATCAGCCCCGCAAGTGTGGTGCCATGCAAGTGCCAGTAGTGGCGGCGCAGGCGGTCGGCCTCGGCGCGGGGCACCTTGAGCTGATCCATCACATAGGCCGTCATGCGCTGCTCGATCTGGTCAAACAGCCGCGCGGCCGGCGGATAGAGCGTGTTATCAAGGTCAAAGACCCAATGACGGACGTGGGAGAAGGACGCAGCAACCATGCGCCCATGCTAATTCGACGCGCGAGCGGCTTCAATCGCCGGGCTGGCTTGATCCTCTGCGGCTTCCCGCCCTAGGGTGGCGCGACGCAAGAACGGGAAGGCGGATATGGGCGAGACGAAACCACAGCAGAAGGACGCCTATGCGCTGATCCTCGAAGCCATCGACGTGGGCATCTACAAGCCCGGCGACAGGCTGGTGGAAAGCGAGTTGGCCGAGCGTTTCGGCGTGTCGCGCACCCCGATCCGGGAGGCGCTGCAGCGGCTGGAGACGCAATCTCTGCTCTCGCGTGACGGGCGTTCGCTGATCGTGGCCTCGCTCGATCACAACCAGATGGCCGAGCTTTACGCGGTGCGCAGCGAGCTTGAGGGGCTGGCCGCGCGGCTGGCGGCGCGCCATGCGACGCCCGAGGAAATCAAGGTGCTGCGCGACATGGTCGAAGAGGATCAGGCCTTTGTCGGCGATCCGGACGCGCTGTCGCGCGCCAACCGGCGGTTTCACAAGCAGATCCACCTCGCCAGCCACAACCGCTACCTCGTGCAGCAGCTCGATCTGGTGCACCGCACCATGGCGCTGATGGCCACCACCTCGCTCGCGGCGGAGGGGCGTGGGGAAACGGCGCTGTCGGAACATAGCGCCATCGTGGAGGCCATTGCCGCTGGGGAGGGCGATGCGGCCTATGCAGCGCTGCGCACCCATCTGTCGCGCGCGTTCGAAACCCGCCTCAAGCAGGACGCCAAGAAGGAGCGTTAAGCGCCGCCGAGCGTGCCGTGATCGGTTTTGTCCCAGTAAAAGGGGCTGCGGACGAGCTCATACATGGCCTTATAGGCGGCGAGCGTGCCCAGCGGGTGGTAAAAGTGCAGCGTCGGCACCCATTTGACGAGCCAGCCTTCGCCCTTCTGCACCGCCGCCGCCATGCCCGTCAAAATGGTGACGACCTCGCTCGTGAGAAACAGCCCGATGGCAGCCCAGATGACAGCGGGCGGGAAGACGCCGGCGATCGGGTGCCAGAGGCCGAAGAACATCAGCCAGCAGCTCCAGAGCAAAGGCGCGAGCAGCACCTGCAGGATGGAGCCGGCAAAGAGCACCTGCACCCCGAAAAACCGCCACGCCCCCAGATCCTGCCAGAGTGCGGCCGGGTGGCGCATGTGGACGGCATAGGTGATCGCGTAGCCCTTGATCCAGCGCGAGCGCTGCTTGACCCAGGGCAGCGCGCGGCAGTTGGCCTCTTCGCGGGTGACGGTTTCGATTGTTTCGGCCCGATAGCCCCGGCGCGCCAGCCGCAGGCCCAAGTCGGCATCCTCGGTGACGTTATGGGCGTCCCAGCCGCCCAGCTCTTCCAGCGCGGCGCGGCGGAAGAACAGCGTGGTGCCTCCGAGCGGGATCACGAGGCCGAGGCGGGCGAGGCCGGGCAGGATCAGGCGAAACCACGTGGCATATTCGATGGTGAAGCAGCGGGCGAGCCAGTTGCGCTCGGCGTTGTAAAAATCGAGGATGCCCTGCAGGCAGGCGACCTCCGGCCCGCGCTCCTGAAAGCGGCGCACCACGGCGTGGATCTGCCCCGGCGCAGGGGCGTCCTCCGCATCATAGATGCCGATCAGGCTGCCCCGGCAGAAATCCAGCGCGTAGTTCATCGCGCGGGGCTTGGTGCGCACGCGGCCCGTGGGCACGGGCACGACGCTGATCCACGGCGGAAGCTCCGTGGCCGCGAGCGTGGCGCGGGTCGTGACGTCATCGGCCTCCAGCACGAGGATCACATCCAGCAGTTCGCGCGGGTAATCCAGCGCGCGCAGGCGGGCGAGCAGGTGCTCGGCGATGCGCCGTTCCTTGTACAGCGGCACGAGGATCGACACCACGGGCAGGCGGGCAATGCTGGGGGGCGGCTCTTCGGGGGGAGACAGCCCGGGCACCGGCCGCGCGCGCAGGGCGCGTGGGCCATGGGCCAGCGCGGCGGCGGCCTTGAGGCCGGTCAGCGCAAAGAGCCCGAGACAGGCCAGCAGGAACAGCGTGGCAAGCGCCACGGTAGGGTGCAGCAGGGCGGCGACGAGCAGCACCGCCGCCACCACCAGCGCGCCCTGCGTCAGGGTGCCGAAGCGGCGGCAGCTGTCACGCACCATGACGCGGGCCTCCGCACTGTCCACCAGTTCCCCTTTCGCGCAGCGGGCCACGGCATGGCGAATGGCGGCCTGCGGTGCCAGAACCATATGCACAGGGCCAAAAGAGGGCGGCAGGCGCGGGCGCAGGGCGTTAAAGCTTTCGGGCCGTGTGGTGGCAATGACAACACCCGCGCCATGCCGCCGCCAGGGCACCAGCCCGTGTTTCAGGCAGAAGGGCGCACCGATCAGGCGAAGCAGCGTCGGATCAGGGGGCTCGGCCGCCAGATCGACCTCGGTACAGCCCCAGCGCCGGGCCATGGCCTTGATCAGACGGGGTTCGGTGATCCAGCCATTTGCGAGGAGGATATCCTGCAATGGCGCCTCTTCGCGCTGATGCAGCGCCGTGGCGCGGGCCAGGTCGCCGGGATCAACGCCGCCGATCTCCACAAGGCAGGCCGAAAGCGCCCGCCGCGGGGTATATGCGCCTTCGTGGCCTTGCTCCTCGGTTCCGTGCGCTTCCGTCTGGACAAGGCGCAGGCTTGGAGGGGCCAGCGAGGCTGGAGCCAGAGAGGATGAGGCCATCGCGCCACCTGCAAGCGGTTGTGCGGCCCGCACTGGCCGCCGCCGCAGGATAGGCGCGGGGGGTTAATGCCCGGTTAAGCTTTTCGGCTCAGGCCTGCAGGTTGGCGCGCGCGGCCATTGCCTCGGCGAAGCGCTCGAACAGGTAGTAGCTGTCCTGCGGGCCGGGGCTGGCCTCGGGGTGGTACTGCACCGAGAAGACCGGGCGCGTTTCCATGCGGATGCCGCAGTTGGAGCCGTCAAACAGCGAGACATGGGTTTCTATCACGCCTTCGGGGAGGGTCTGGCTGTCCACGGTGAAGCCGTGGTTCATCGAGGTGATCTCCACCTTACCGGTTTCCAGATCCTTCACCGGGTGGTTCGCACCGTGGTGGCCGTGGTTCATCTTGATCGTCGTCGCGCCGAGCGCCAGCGCCAGCATCTGGTGGCCTAGGCAGATGCCGAAGACCGGCAGATCCGTCTTTTCCAGCACGTCGCGGATCATCGGCACGGCATATTCCCCCGTCGCCGCGGGATCGCCGGGGCCGTTGGAGAGGAACACCCCATCGGGGTTATGCGCCAGCACCTCTTCCGCCGTGGCGGTCGCGGGCAGGACTGTCACGTCACAGCCGGCAGAGGCGAGGCAACGCAGAATGTTGCGCTTGGCGCCGAAATCCAGCGCCACCACCTTGTGGCCCGGCGTGCTGCGCTTGCTGTAGCCTTCCGGCCAGGCCCACCGCATTTCATCCCATTTGTAGGATTGCGCGCAGGTCACGTCCTTGGCGAGGTCGAGCCCTTCGAGCCCGTTGAAGGCGCGGGCCTTGGCCACCAGCGCCTCGATGTCGAAGTTGCCTTCCGCATCATGGGCGAGCGCCACATGGGGCGCGCCCTGCTGGCGGATGGCGCGGGTCAGGCGACGGGTGTCGACGCCGCCGATGCCGATGCGGCCGCGCTTGGCGAGCCATGCGCCCAGTTCTTCAGTGCTGCGCCAGTTGGAGGGCTCGGTGGGATCCCATTTCACCACCATGCCGTCGGCCACCGGATCGGTGGTTTCGTCGTCTTCCGGGTTTACGCCGGTGTTGCCGATGTGGGGGAAGGTGAAAGTGACGATCTGGCCCGCGTAGGACGGGTCCGTCATGATCTCCTGATAGCCCGTCATCGCGGTGTTGAAACACAGCTCGGCCTGCGTGGTGCCTTCCGCCCCGAAGCCGTAGCCGTAGAACAGGGTGCCATCCGCGAGCGCGAGGCAGGCGGTGGGCTTCTGGGGGGTGAAAAGGGCGCTGGCAGCGGCAGACATCACAGGACTCCTCGGCACAAAATTGTCGGGAAACTAGGGGCAGGGAGGGCAATGGTCAAGTCGAAACCTGAAATTTGAAAACCGTTCAATATCAATGACTTGATCATATTGCGCCCCATTGTCTTGGCGCGGTGTTTTGGCTAAGGTTCAGGCTTTGGGGAAACTTCGGACCGCTAGGGGATAGCCAGACCGATGAACATGAGAAACGAGATCAGCACGTCGCTGAAGGCCGCCATGAAAGCCAAGGACATGGACAGGCTCTCCACGTTGCGGCTGATCAACGCCGCCATCAAGGACAAGGACATCGCGCTCAGGGGCGAAACCGGGGAAGGGCAGGTCTCTGACGCTGACATCCTTGGAATCCTTGGGAAAATGGTGAAGCAGCGTCAGGAAAGCGCGCGCGCCTATGAAGAGGGCGGACGGCTGGAACTGGCCGAGAAGGAACGCGCCGAGATCACCGTGATCGAGGATTTCCTGCCGCGCCAGCTGTCGGGCGATGAAATCACCGCCGCCATCGACACGGCAATCTCCGAAACCGGGGCCGAGTCGATCCGTGACATGGGCAAGGTGATGGGGGCCTTGAAGGCCAAATACACCGGCCAGATGGATTTCGGGCAGGTCGGCGGCCTGCTGAAAGAGCGCCTCGGCTGACGGCGCAGCGCCGCTTTTGCGCCCCCAAAGGGGCGTTTCACCCGTGCCACAGATGCCGCAAGGGCGTGCAACCGCGCTTGACGGCAGCCGCGCGGCATTGCAGGTGAGAACAAGAAAGACCGTGGTTTCCCCCACGGCACATAACGACGTCCTCATGAGCGAAGGTTTTCAACCATGACCCCTCTGAACCCCATCCGCAGCGTTCCCGCCCCCGCCGGTTACGGCGCAGGCGATGTGCTTGTCATTTTTGGCGAGGTCTTTGGCCGCGGCTATGTGAACGGGCTGATCGATGCGGCGGAAAAGGCCGGGATGACGGTGCTTTACGGCACGGTGGGCCGCCGCGACGCCGAAGGTTCCTTGCGCCCGCTCACCGAGGAAGAACTGGCCGCCAAGGGCCATGGGCCGATCATCAATGTGCCGCTGGAGGCTGGCTTTGACAAGGAGAAGGCCTCGGACGGGCTGACGCTGTCTGATCGCCTCAACGCGCTGGGCAAGGATTGGGAAGAGGGCAGCCTTGATCTGGCCGCTATCGAAGAAGCCCGCCTGAAAGGCGAGGCCCGCTTCAAAGCCAGCGTGGCCGATTTCATGGCCGCGCTGAAGCCGCATCTGCCCGAAGGTGCGAATGTGCTTTTTGCCCACACGATGGCGGGCGGCATTCCGGCTTCCAAGCGGGTGCTGTCGGTGTCCAACCGCGTCTTCAAGGGGATGGATGCACGCTACCTGTCGTCCAAGACCTATTGGGACAGCCCCATTGGCCGCGCCTGCGAAATCTCCTTCGAAGAGGTGACGGCACGCACGCTGACGCATCTGGTGGAAGGCTCCGCCGATCTACGCGCCGAGGTGGAGGCCAAGGGCGGACGTGTGAACTATGTGGCCTATGGCTACCACGGCACTGAATGCCTCATCGATGGCAGCTACCAGTGGCAGACCTATGCGCCCTACCTGCAGGGCTTTGCCAAGATGCGGCTTGAGGATCTCGCCGCCGAAGCGCGCGCCACGGGGGCAAATGTCTCCGTCTACAACGCGCCGGAAATCCTGACGAACTCTTCGGGTGTCTTCGTCGGCGTCGAGCTGCCGCTCTACCGCTTGCTGAACGCGCTGGATCACGAGGCCGAAAGTGCCCCGTTCTCCGCCACCGTGAAGGCCAATTGCGCCGCCAAGCTGACCGATGGCGAGGCCGCGCTGGCCCGCGTGCAGGAGATCCTCGACACCTACCACGCCGACCCGTCCACGCAGTACATGCGCGTCTTTGCTGATTGGCCGCAGCACAACACGCCCGAGCAGATGAACATCATGCTGGGCAGCTCCGCCGAGTTGCGCGCCATGCACAAGGACAGCGACGATCTGATGACGAGCTACCTGAGCCAGATCGTCTTCACCGCCTGCGGCCACATCATGCTGCACCAGAGCTGGACAGCCGACAGCGCCGCCTACTGGATGGGCCATGACGTTGTCTCCAAAACCCTGGGCGTGACCGGCCTTCCGGGCTGATCCTTTCCCGGAATTCTGATTTCAAAAGCCCGGCCCTTGGAAGGGGGCCGGGCTTTTTGCTGCGCTGCTGACGCCTGCCTCTGACAGTTTCCACACCAAAGGTTAACGCGGCCCTCACGCCGCGCCGATGGGCCTTGCGCCATGCTGGCCCCATTCATCACGCCTTTTGGTTTTCGGTTCCTTTTGAAATGTGGGTTGGTGTCATGACGGCTATTCAGACCTTCGTGCAGGCATTGCAGATCTTTCCTGCCGGTTTCTCCGCCGGCTTGGGGATCCTCGGGGTGGGGCTCTACATCGGAAATTACGTCCTGATTGCGCTCAATCGGGTGGACAGCCGCGCGGTTGGCTATTTCCTCGTCAACACGCTGGCGGCCAGCTGTGTGCTGATCAGCCTCAGCCGGGAGTTCAATTTCGCCTCTGCCCTGATCCAGCTGTTCTGGATCAGCCTCGGCCTGCTGGCCATTGCCGTGCGGATGGGGCGTTCGGCCCGTGCCTATAAGGGTGTCCAGGCGCACGCCGCGTGCCGGAGGCCGCTCCCCGCCTGTTGCCGACGCCGGGCGCGGCGGCGGGCCCCGGTGCCGCGGGTCCATGTCTCCCCGTTGCGTGGGCCAAAGGCGAAGGGCGCTAAAGGGTTAACGCTGCCGCTGCAGTGAGCTAACGCTCGTTTGACAGGCGGAGGAGTATCCAAATCGTACGCGCTTTCGCCGGGTAACATTCCCGCCCGGCGGGCGCTGTTTCGAGAAAAAGGTACGGCCCGTGCGGCCAAGGCCCACCACCTTCCAACGCTTGCCTCTTTTTTGGGGCAGGGGGCCTCTGGTTTCGCGGAGCGTGCGAGCAGAACTTTCTTTCGAAACGCGACACATGCGATGGATGGCCTTTGCGGGCCCGTGCCAGCCCCCCATCCCCTGGGGGTGGCCAGCGCCCGCTCTGTTCCTGGTGTCCCGCCATCGGCGCATGTGATGAAACGGGGAGGGCACCAGCCTTCTTCATGTGCCTCTGGCTTGGGTCAGTTCCCCAGACGCCCGAGCCAGAGGCGCAGATCCGCCGCCAGCTCCACACGTTCTTCTTCGCTTAGGAAACGGCCGATCTCCACCGGGCGGGGGCCGCCTTTCAGCACGATATAGTTTGGCACCGGGCCACCCTTTTGCAGAAGCTCCACGGTGATCCAGTAAGGGTTGGCTTCCCAGGTTTGTTCCGGCCCGCGCGCCGCCATGTGGCGCAGCAGCGCGCGGTCGGGCCAGAGGGTGAGCTCTTCGGTGATCTGCGCGTCGCGCTGGTTGCGGCGGATCGCATACCAGACCCCGGCTACCGCCAGCCCAAAGAAGGGCAAGAGCCCCCACAGCACGGGCGAGCCCAGAACCGCCAGCAGGGGCAGCAGGAAGAGCGCCGCCGTCACCCCGATGAAGATCACGAAGCCGCGCGGCGTGAGCGACTGGTGCGGCTCCATCAAAAGCTGTACGCGGGGCAGGGTGCGCCCCTCATGCGAAGGGGCCCCGGATTGCTCCGGAGCCCCTTCAGGATATTCAAGCCATGTGGCCGGCATCTTCGATGCTTGGATCAGGGCGCCCTTAGTGGGCGTGTCCCTTGTCCCAGTCAGACTGCTTGGGCAGCGTTTCGAAGGTGTGCTCCGGCGGCGGGCAGGGCAGCGTCCACTCCAGCGTGTCGGCATGCTCGTTCCAGTAGTTGTCTTCTTCGATCTTCTTGCCGCGCGTCAGGGTGTAGTACACCACGCCGATGAAGAAGAGGAAGGAGGCAAACGACAGGAAGGCACCCCAGCTGGAAACGGCGTTCCAGAACGCGAAGGCTTCCGGGTAGTCGATGTAACGGCGGGGCATGCCCTGACGGCCCAGGAAGTGCTGGGGGAAGAACGTCAGGTTGGCACCGATGAACATCGTCCAGAAGTGCAGCTTGCCGGCCCATTCCGGGTACTGGCGGCCGCTCATCTTGCCGATCCAGTAGTAGATACCGGCGAAGATACAGAACACGGCACCAAGGCTCATCACGTAGTGGAAGTGCGCAACGACGTAGTAGGTGTCGTGGTAGGCGCGGTCCACGGCGGCCTGGGAGAGCACAACGCCCGTCACACCGCCCACGGTGAAGAGGAAGAGGAAGCCGAAGGCCCAGAGCATCGGGGTTTTGAACTCAACGGAGCCGCCCCACATCGTCGCGATCCAGGAGAAGATCTTAATGCCGGTGGGCACCGCGATCACCATGGTGGCGAGCATGAAGTAGGACTGCTGCGTCAGGCTCATGCCGACGGTGTACATGTGGTGCGCCCAGACGACGAAGCCCAGAACACCGATCGCGATCATGGCCCAGACCATCGGCAGGTAGCCGAAGATCGGCTTGCGCGCGAAGGTCGCGATCACCTGCGAGATGATGCCGAAGCCCGGCACGATGATGATGTAGACTTCCGGGTGGCCGAAGAACCACAGGATGTGCTGGTAGAGGATCGGATCACCGCCACCGGCAGGGTCGAAGAAGGTGGTCCCGAAGTTGCGGTCCGTCAGCAGCATGGTGATGGCGCCGGCCAGAACGGGCAGCGACAGCAGGATGAGCCAGGACGTGACGAAGATCGACCAGCCGAAGAGCGGCACCTTGAACAGGGTCATGCCGGGGGCACGCATGTTCAGGAAGGTGGTGATCATGTTGATCGCGCCGAGGATCGAGGAAGCACCGGAAACGTGCACGGCGAAGATCGCCAGATCCATCGACATGCCGCCTTCGTTGGTGGAAAGCGGAGGGTAGAGCACCCAGCCCACACCGGAGCCGAGCTGATCGTTGCCGCCGGGCGAGAGCATGGAAGCCACGCCGAGCGCCACACCGCAGACATACATCCAGTACGACAGGTTGTTCAGGCGCGGGAAGGCCATGTCCGGCGCGCCGATCTGCAGCGGCATGAAGTAGTTGCCGAAGCCACCGAACAGGGCGGGAATGACGACGAAGAACATCATCAGCACGCCGTGATAGGTGATCATCACGTTCCAGAGGTGGCCGTTGGGGGTGCAGACTTCGTCGGATGCGAAGAACCGTGCGCCTTCAAGGCACATGTATTGCACGCCCGGATCCATCAGCTCGAGCCGCATGTAAACGGTGAAGGCAACGGAGATGAAGCCTACGATCCCAGCGGTGAAGAGATAAAGGATGCCGATATCTTTGTGGTTAGTCGACATGAACCAGCGCGTGAAAAACCCGCGCTCGTCATGGTGTTCGTCATGGCCTTGAATGGCTGCGTCCGCCATGTAAGTGCCTCCCGGTCCCTAGTTCATTACAGGCGCACCGGGAGTCTCCTCCCGCGGCGCGTTCCGCCCCTCTCTTAAGCATCGAAAAGGGCGGAGACAATGTATCAGAGCGCCGCAGCGCAATTTTTTATCTTATTGCGCCGCTGCGAAGGTAGCGAGGTATGCGGCAACGTCTTCGCTGCCCTTGGACAGCTTGAAGGCCATCTTGGATTTCGCGCCACCATCGCCCAGCGTTTCCTGCAGGAATTTCTTCGGATCCTTCAGGTATTCGGCCAGATTCGCCTCGTCCCAGACGAGCCCGGCTTCACCAGCGGCCACCAGATCGGCGCCGTAGCGGTAGCCTTCCACCGTGCCGGCCTGCTTGCCGACGATTCCAAACAGGTTGGGGCCGGTTTTGCCGCCCTTGAAGATCACGTTGTCGCCGTCGGCGATCATGTGACAGGCCTTGCATTTCTTGAAGTCCGCTTCGCCTGCGGCCACATCGCCTTCCGCAAAAGCCGGGGCGGTGAGCAGGGTGGCGGCGAGCAGGGTCAGAATCCGTTGGGTTTTCATACGTGCCTCACAAATCTTACGCGTTCCTGCGGGAGGATAGCCCAATTCAGCGGTCGGGAAACGTCGGAATTGTCGCACAAGCCGCCAAGGCGGCCTTACGTGCCGAAGGTCTCTTCGAAACTGGCGCGCAGGGCGACATCCAAGTCGTCCATCGTGACGGGAAGGCCCAGATCCACAAGGCTCGTCACCCCGTGTTCGGTGATTCCGCAAGGAACGATCCCGGTGAAATGCTCCAGATCCGGCTCCACGTTGATCGAGATGCCGTGGAAGCTGACCCATTTTCGCAGGCGGATGCCGATGGCGGCGATCTTGTCTTCGCGCACAGCGCCGGTGGCCGTCAGCGGCCTGTCGGGGCGCTGCACCCAGACGCCCACGCGCCCTTCGCGGATCTCGCCCTTCACGTTGAAGGCCTCGAGCGTCGCGATCACCCATTCCTCAAGCTGCTGCACGAAGCGGCGCACGTCGCGCCCGCGCTTGCCCACATCGAGCATCACGTAAACAACCCGCTGCCCCGGCCCGTGGTAGGTATATTGCCCGCCGCGCGCGCTCTCATAGACGGGGAAGCGCTCCGGGTCCGTCAGATCCTCGATCTTTGCAGAGGTGCCAGCGGTATAGAGCGGCGGGTGTTCGACGAGCCAGATCAGCTCCTCGGCCTCGCCGGCGGCAATGGCGGCGGCGCGGGCTTCCATGAAGGCCACGGCCTCTGCGTAGTCCAGCAAGCCCTCGCGGGCGATCCATTCCACCATGGCCTGCGCCTTTCCCAATCGGTCCGTGCTGTCGGTAGCGAAGGGGGGCGGGCTTGTCCAGTGACGGGGCCGCGGCGGGCCTTCCCAAAGGTCATCTGGCGAGCTCTGAAAAAATTTTCGAAATCCGGTTTTTTCCGCTTCACATCCCCAAAAGCAGGGGCTAAGTAGCGCCTCACCTACCTGATCACGTGCGGTCGTGGCGGAATTGGTAGACGCGCAGCGTTGAGGTCGCTGTGGGGTAACTCCCGTGGAAGTTCGAGTCTTCTCGACCGCACCAAAAACTCCCGAGATGGGGCGTTTTTACTTGGCCCAGTTTCAAGTGCAGATCGTTAGGAAGCTCACCTAACATGCAGTAAGTTGCGTCTTGGCTGCCACCTGGCGCGTGTCGTTGGAACAGCTTTTCACTCCGTCCGTGGCGCAAGCTGAACCTTTCTTTTGGACAACCGCGCGCTGCTTCTGCGCGTCGGGCGTGGGGCCGGACTGTGTAACCGGCGCTCTGAAAGCTGGTCGCCACGGTCAGTTGTTTCCCATGGTCCCTGCAAACGTCCGGAGTATTCGGGGCTGCCGCGCAGATTCCGGTCGAGCGGCGGGGAGAACGACAAAGGTGATTCATAAAGCAGTTGTCAGACAACTTGCGATGTGTTTATCTGTCCCGAAACCGGGATTCCGTCTATACGGGGTTTGCGAGATCCAATCATAGGAAGGCCGCTGAATGGACAATTCTGCGATTTTTGGAACCATTGAGCGCCCGAGGCGGCTTCCGGATGAGATTGCCCAGACCATCATGACGGCGATTTCCTCCGGTGAGCTGAAGATCGGCGACAAGCTTCCCAGCGAAACCGAGATGTCGGAGCGCTTCGGCGTGGCGCGCACGGTGGTGCGGGAGGCGGTGTCGCTGCTGAAGTTCGACGGGGTGGTGGACGCCAAACGCGGGGTCGGGGCCTTCGTGGCGGACCGCAGCGAGCGGACGTCGTTTCGGATCAGCCCGGCCTGTTTCCAGAAACGGCAGGAGATCGTGAAACTGCTCCAGCTGCGCACCTCGGTGCAATCCGGGGCGGCGGCGCTGGCCGCGGAATTTCGCAGCGACGATCAGCTTGAGGTGATTGCGGCGACGTTTGAAGAGCTCCTGAACGCCAACCGCCGGGGGCCCAAGGAGGCCGTGGCGGAGCGTGTGGACGCGGAGCTGCGGCTTTACCGGCTGATCACCGAAGCCTCCGACAACTCCTATTTCTGCGACGTTGTCAGCATGATCGAGGCCAACATCCAGACGCATCTGCGCTCCGCTTTCCTCAAGAACACCGCCGCGTGCGAGTTCAAGGACTCCGTCATCGAAGAGCATCGCGCGGTGCTGGACGCGATCGCCGCAGGCGATCCGGAGAAGGCACGCACGGCGACACGGCGCAGGTTTGCCAACGCGGCGACAAGTCTTGCCGAGCGCAAAGACTTCGCCTGACCTAAGACCCAGCAGAAAAGAGGCACTATGACACGGCATGGCGGCGACGCGCTGATCGCGTCCCTGCGGGAGCAGGGCGTTGCGCGGGTATTCAGCATCCCCGGAGAAAGCTTTCTGGCGGCATTGGACGGGCTTTACGAGTCCGGGATCGACAACGTGGTGGCGCGGCAGGAAGGCGGCGCGGCGATGATGGCCGAGGCCTATGGCAAGCTGACGGGGCGGCCCGGCGTTGCCTTCGTGACGCGCGGCCCGGGCGCGACGAATGCGTCCTCCGGTGTCCATGTGGCGTTTCAGGATTCCACGCCGATGATCCTTTTCGTGGGGCAGGTGGCCAGCGATCAGCGCGACAGGGAAGCGTTTCAGGAAGTCGATTATCGCGCGATGTTTGGCCCGCTTGCCAAATGGGTGGCCGAGATCGACCGGACAGACCGGATCCCGGAATATGTCGCGCGGGCGTTTCAGGTGGCGCAATCGGGCCGACCCGGCCCTGTGGTTCTGGCGCTCCCTGAGGATATGCTGTCTTCGGCATGCGACGCGCCGCCGGTTCCGGCTGCCGTGCTGCCCTCTGGCCTTGCGGCGGCGTCGGATGTGGCCGAAGTGATTGCGCAGCTTGAGGCGGCGGAGCGGCCGCTTGTCATGCTGGGCGGCGGCAACTGGTCGGCCGCGGCGGCGAAGGCCATCGCCACCGTGGCCGAGGTGCTGGACCTGCCGGTGGGGGCGTCCTTCCGGTGTCAGGATTTCCTCGACAACCGGCACCCGCATTACATCGGCGACATCGGCATTGGCGTGAACCCCAAGCTGGCGCAGCGCGTCCGCGCGGCCGATGTGATCCTCTGCCTCGGGGCGCGGCTGGGGGAAATGACGACCAGCGGCTACACCCTGCTCACGCCGCCGGTTCCGGCGCAGCGGCTGCTGCATGTCCATGCAGATCCGAACGAGCTTGGCCGGGTATATCATCCCACGCTGGCCGTGGCGGCGGATGCCGGGAAGTTCGCCCAGAGCATGGCCGAGGCGCTGGCCGGGCGTGCGGCGCGGCCCGCCGGGCCTTGGGTGAAAGAGGCGCGTGCGGAGTACGATGCGTGGCAACAGCCCCGCGAAACGCCGGGCGAACTGAAGATGGAGCAGGTGATTGCGCATCTCAACGCTGCCCTGCCAGACGATGCCATCGTGACGAATGGCGCGGGCAACTACTCGGCCTGGCTGCATCGCTACTACCGCTATCGCAATTTCCGCACCCAGCTTGCGCCGACAAGCGGCTCCATGGGCTACGGGCTGCCCGCTGCCGTGGCGGCAAAGATCGAGCGCCCGGAGCAGGAGGTGATCTGCCTTGCGGGGGATGGCTGCTTCCAGATGACGATGCAGGAGTTCGGCGTGGCCTGCGAGCATGGGGCCAACCTCATCGTGCTGATCTCCAACAACGGGATGTATGGCACCATTCGTCTGCACCAGCAGAAGAAATACCCGCGCCGCCCCAGCGGGACGGATCTGTTCAACCCCGATTTCGCCGCGCTGGCGCGCAGCTATGGCGCCTTCGGCGCGGTGGCGGCAACGAACGCCGAGTTCGAAGCGGCCTTTGCCCAGGCGCGGGCGGCGGGCAAGCCGGCCATCATCGAGCTGCAGATCTCGCCTCAGGCGCTTGGCCCGATGGTCGAGCTTGAAACGATACCCGGCTGACACCGGCCAGAGCGGAGAGCCACTCAGATGATCTACACGGATGTGAACATGCTGATCGACGGGGCCTGGACAAAGGGCACCGGCGGCGATGAGCCGATCTTCAACCCGGCAACCGGCGAGGTGATTGGCCGGACGCCGCATGCCTCGGCGGCTGATCTGGATCGCGCGCTTGACGCCGCCGAACGGGGCTTTCGGGAATGGTCGGGCATGTCGCCCCATGCGCGCCAGCAGGTGATGGAGGGCGCGGCCCGCAACCTCGAAGCGCGCAAGGTCGAGATTGCCGCTTGGTGCACGCTGGAAATGGGCAAGCCCTTGGCCGAGAGCATGGCCGAGATGGATTTCGTCATCGGCGTGATCCGCTGGTGCGGCGAGGAGGGGCGGCGCGCCTATGGCCGCGTCATTCCGGGCCGCGCGGCAGATCACCAGTATCTGGCGCTCGTGGAGCCCGTCGGCCCGGCCTGCGGCTTCGCGGCGTGGAACTTCCCCGGCACCAACGTGATCCGCAAGATCGCCCATGCCCTCGGGGCGGGGTGTTCGATGCTGCTGAAACCCTCCGAGGAGACACCGGCGACGGCGATGGGGATCGCGGCGGCTTTCCATGATGCAGGCGTGCCTGCCGGGGCGCTGCAGATCGTGTTTGGCAATCCGCCGGAGGTGTCGAGCCATCTGCTGGCCTCTCCGATCCTCAAGAAAGTCTCCGTTACTGGCTCGATCCCCGTGGGCAAGCTCCTTGTCAAACAGGCGGCGGATACGCTGAAGCGCACGACGATGGAGCTTGGCGGCCATGCGCCGGTGATGATCTTCGCGGATGCCGACGTCGAGGAGGCGGCCAAAATGTTTGGCGGGGCGAAGTTCCGCAATGCCGGGCAGGTCTGCGTGTCGCCGACGCGTTTTCTCGTCGAGGAGGCCGTCTATCCGCAGTTCGTGGAGGCGCTCACCGCCTTTGCCGAATCGCAGGTGGTTGGAAACGGCATGGATGCGGCCACCACGATGGGCCCGCTCGTGGCAGAACGCCGCATCGATGTGATGCAGGCGCTTGTGGATGATGCGGTTGCCCATGGCGCGCGGGTGACGACGGGCGGCCATCGCATCGGCAATGTCGGATCGTTCTACGCGCCCACCGTGCTGGCCGATGTGCCCGACACGGCGGCGATCATGAACGAAGAACCCTTCGGGCCGCTCGCGCCGGTCTCGCCCGTGTCGGGGCCAGACGAGATGTTTGCGCGAGCGAACCGCCTGAACGTCGGTCTGGCGGCCTTTGCCTATACCAAGGACGCCGGGATCGCAGCGCGGCTCAGGCGTGAGGTGAGGGCGGGCATGACAGGGATCAATACTGCCATGATTTCGCTGCCGGAAACGCCCTTTGGCGGGGTCGATCACTCCGGCTACGGGCATGAAGGCGGGATCGAGGGCCTTGCGGCCTATCAACAGACGCGGCTCGTGGCCGAGCGCCTCTAACCGTACCTTGATGGGGCCTTGATGGGCCATTGCGCCGCCACGGGGCGGCGCGGGCGGTGACGTGAGCGCCTGGCGTCTGCGCCCGGTTGCGCGGGATTTGCCGCACAGATTCATCCTTAGCGAACGCAGGCCATCGGCCACCGGATTTGCCTCGGGATGAATCTTCATTAAACAGGTTGTCAGACAACTGGAAATGTGTTTGGCTGCAACGCAGGGAGGACAGAGGAATGTCTCAGGAACGGATTGGGCTGATTGGTTTGGGCGGCATGGGCCGTGGCCTTGCTAAGAACCTGCTCAAACATGGCGCGGATCTGCTTGTTGCGGATCTCGACCCGGAGAAGGTCGCTGTTGCGGTTGCGCAGGGGGCCACCGAATGTGCCGATCCTGTCGAGATGGCGGCTCAGGTGGATATTCTTGCCGTCTGCATCACCACCGCCGAAGCGGTGCGCGCGCTTGCCCTTGGGCCGGAGGGCGCGATTGCCGCGCTGAAGGATGGCGCGGTGTTCCTCGACCATACGACCGTTTCCGCCGACCACGTGGACATCATGCGCGATGCCTGCGCCGCGGCCGGCGTCGCCTACGCCGAAGCGCCGATGACGCGCACCCCGGCCCATGCGGATCGCGGCGAGGTGAACATCCTCTTCGGCGGCGAAGAGGCGTTGCTGGAGCGGCTGCGGCCCGTCTTTGACGCCTATGCCGAGAACATCTTCCACGTCGGCCCGGCGGGCCACGCGATCCGGCTGAAGCTCATCCACAATTATATCGCCTTTGCCAATGTCGCCGCCTGGTGCGAGGGCTTCGCGCTCGCCGCCAAGGAAGGGCTCGATATGTCCAAGGTGATCGGGATCATCTCTGCGGCCGGTGGCAAATCGGGGATGATGGATCTCTATGGCGAGCTGACCCTGCGCCGGGATTTCACCCCGCATATGTCGCTCTCCAACGCGCAGAAGGACGTCCGCTACTACGCCGAATGGCTGGAGCGCGCGGGCCTGCCGGCCTTCCTCGCGCAATCCGTCAACCAGACCTACGCGCTGGCCTCAATCATGGGCCACGGCGACGAAGGCTGCACGGCCGTCATCAAGGCCTACGAGCAACTGACAGGCGTGGAGGCAAGCCTGCCAGACACAGCCGACACCTGACTTCGATCAACAGCCTTCCCCTGAACGGGGGCAGGACACACAGCATCTCTGGGAGGAAACCATGCTGAAAACACTTCTGACAACCACGGTGATCACCACCATCGCGGCCGGTGCCGCGCTTGCCCAGGACGTCACGCTGCGTCTGGCGCATTTCGCCGCCGACACCCATCCGGGCCATCTTGCCGCCGTGCAATTTGCCGAGCGCGTGTCCGAGCGCACCGGCGGCGCGATTGCGGTGGAGCTGTACCCGGCCAACGAACTGGGCTCGCCGCCCGAGCAGCTGGAGCAGACCATCCTTGGCGCCATCGAGATGAACCTGCCGACGCAGGGTGCGCTCGACAAATACGAGAAAGCCTTCGGGACGGTGATGACGCCCTTCGCCTTCTCAAGCTACGAGCAGGCGCATGCCGTGCTGGACGGGCCCTTCACCGATTGGGCCGGGCCGAAGCTGGAAGAGCAGGGGCTGGTGATGCTGTCCAACTGGGAATACGGCTTCCGCAACATCACGAACTCTGTGCGCCCGATCAATACCCCGGCGGATGTGGAGGGCCTCAAGCTGCGCACCCCGCCCGAGCTTCAGATCGTCGCCGCCATGGAAGGGCTTGGCGCGGCCACCACCCAGATCGCCTTCCCGGAGCTGCCGAACGCGCTCAACCAGGGCGTTGTGGATGGGCAGGAAAACCCGATCGGCGTGATCTACCACTTCAAGCTCAACGAGTTTCAGGAGAACCTCGCACTGACGCGGCACGTCTACAACTCAATGGTGCATGTCATCAACAAGGACGTGTTTGACGGGCTCACCGAAGAGCAGCAGCAAATCCTGCGCGAAGAGAGCCTCGCGGCCGGTGCGATGATGCGCGAAGCGGTTATCGCGCAGGAAGAGGAAGAGATCGCCGCGCTTGAAGCCGCCGGTATGACGGTCACCCGGCCGGATCTTGCCCCCTTCGCCGAGATGATGGGCCCGGCACGGGCACGGGTCGCCGAATACAGCGGCGCGGAGAACATGGAAACCTTCCTGAGCTTCCTGAAATAACCTCTCCGAACAACCTCCACGGGGCTCGCGCGCCCAAACGCGCGGGCCCCCATCTGGCGGACCCCCTATGATCACCTTTCTTATTCTGCTCGTTCTCGTGCTGTTGATCGGGCTTGGCCTGCCTGTGGCCGTGTCGCTCGGTCTGACCGCGGTCGGATTCTACGCCCTTCAGGGCGATATGCGGATCCTGTCCATGCTGCCGCAGCGCATGTTCTCGGCCACCACGGGCTTCACCCTGCTGGCAATTCCCTTCTTCATCCTTGCGGGCAACCTGATGAACACCGGCGGCATCACCCACCGCATCTTCCGCTTTGCCGATGCCTGTGTGGGGCATGTGCGGGGCGGGCTGGGGCAGGTCAACGTGCTGGCCTCCCTGCTGTTCTCCGGCATGTCCGGCGCGGCGGTTGCCGATGCGGCGGGCCTTGGGCAGGTCGAGCTGAAGGCCATGGCCGACAAGGGCTATGACCCGGATTTCTCGGCAGCCATCACGGCGGCCTCCTCCACCATCGGGCCGGTCTTCCCGCCTTCCATCCCCTTCGTGCTCTATTCGTCGATCACCGGCGTTTCGGTGTCCAAGCTCTTTCTTGCCGGCGTCGTGCCCGGCCTGCTGATGGCGCTTGCGCTGATGGCGGCTGTCTGGATCGTGGCCTGGCTGCACAAGATGCCGCGCCGCGATCACATCGCCTGGCGCGAGATCGGCGCGAGCTTTCTGGACGCAGCGCTTTCGCTTCTGACGCCGATCATCATCATCGCCGGGATTTTCGGTGGCCTCTTCACCCCGACAGAGGCCGGTGTGGCCGCGAGCGCCTACGCCCTTGTGCTCTCCATGTTCATCTACCGCGAGATCAAGCCCAGCCAGCTGCCGCGGATCCTCTGGGAGACTCTGCAGCACACGATCCGGGTGATGTTCGTTATCGCGGCGGCGGGCTTCTTTGGCTGGATGCTGGTGCACCAGCGTGTGCCCAACCAGCTTGTCACCTCGATGCTGGAGCTGTCGGAGAACCCGGCGGTGCTGATGGCCATCGTCGTGCTTGTCCTGCTGATCCTCGGGCTGTTTCTGGAAGGCATCGCCGTGATCGTGCTCACCGTGCCGCTCTTCCTGCCGGTCATGACGGAAATCGGAGTCGATCCGGTCCAGTTCGGAGTGATCATGATCATGTGCTCTATGGTCGGCCTGCTGACCCCGCCCGTGGGCATGGTGCTCTTCGCTGTGTCCTCGGTGGCCGGGCTGAGCGTCGGGCGGCTGTCCAAGGCGCTGATGCCCTATCTGCTCGGGATCGCCTTCGTTCTGCTGCTGGTGGTGACGGTGCCTGCTGTCTCTGTCTGGCTCCCCAATCTGGTGATGGGCCCATGACAGTGCTTGCTCAAACCGACCGCATCCTTGGCCGCGTGCTGCGCGGGCTGCCCATCCTCTGCCTTTCCGCGCTCTTCATGCTGCTGCTTGTCAACGTCATTGCGCGGCTGTTCAAACTGGCCGGGTTCGCCTGGTTCGATGAGATCGTGCAGGGGCTCTTTGCCTGGATGGTCTTCTCCGGCGCGGCAGCGCTTTGGCGCGAGAAGGATCACTTCCAGGTGGATTGGCTGCCGATGGCGCTGCCGCCAGCGCGGCGGCGGGCCTTGCAGATCCTGACGGGCCTGCTGTCCCTCGGCTTCCTCGCGGCGATGACATGGTACGGGCTGCAGCTCACCCTCAAGGCCACTGCGCTGACGCCGATCCTCGATTTGCCCGTCCGGCTCTTCTACCTCGCCATCCCGCTCTCGGGCGCGGTGATGCTGATGTATTCCCTCGCGGATTTGATCCGCCTCGTTCTTGGACCCCCAGCTTTGGAGACCTCTCATGATCTTTGATCATCGCACCTACACCTGCCGCCCCGGCACGATCAAAAAGCACCTCAAGCTTTATGCCGAGCATGGATATGCTGCCCAAAGCCGCCATCTGGGCAAGCCGCTGCTCTACGGGCAGGTCGAAACAGGGGACGTCAATTCCTATGTCCACGTCTGGGTTTACAAGGACGCCGCAGACCGGGCGGCCCGGCGCAGCGCGATGGCTGCGGATCCGGAATGGCAGGCCTTCCTCAAGCTGAGCGCCGAGGCCGGGAATCTGGTGTCGCAGGTCAACCAGATCATCACGCCCGCCGCGTTTTACGACATGCCTGACGTCGGCTAACCGCGGCTCCTGCGGCGGTTCTCTCGCCTGCCCACGCTTGCAATAGCACGCAGCGGTATTCGGTTGAGGGGACCGCCGACGCGCCCTGCGCTTTTGTAAATGGGCGTAAAACCGGCCTAGAACTTCTGCCCAAGCGAGAGGTAGAGGAATTCCTCGTCGTCGAGGTTGCGGGCGTAGTCGATGGCGTAATCCAGCCCGAAATCCTTGGAAAGCCGGATCCGCAAGCCCACACCCCCGGCCAGCCCGCCGTTGTCGAAGGAGAGATCCCCGATTTCATCGCCTCCGGCACCGGCCCCGGCAAAGACGACATAGCCGAAGCGCTCCGTCAGGCGGCCCCGGTATTCTACTTGCGCGGAGGCCGAGTAATTCGCCAGCGCGCCGAGCGAGGAGAAGCCGCGCAGGCCATCCGCGAATCCCACGCCGCAAGTGTCAAAGAAGGGCGCATCCGAACTGGTGCCGCAGAGTGTCGCGTTCGCGCCGAACACCGCGTTCTGCCCAACGCCCCAGAAGGCCGAGCCCTTGCCCACGATCTTTGGGTAATCACGATCGCTGATCTTGAGCTTGCCTTCAAACAGCGCGTCTTCAATGTGGCCAAAGCCCAGCGAGAGGTTCAGATAGGTGCCCTGCGTCGGGTAAAACGTATCATCGCGGGTGTCGTGCACCACGTCGAAGGAAAGCCGGAGCAGATCGACGTCCAGATCCGGGCGCAGGACCTCCGGGATGTCGATGCCGGGGCCCAGCGTGATGGAAGAATCGAGATAGGCAATTGCGCCCCCGGCCTTCAGCTGATCGCTGAAGCCATATTCCAGCCGCACCGCGCCCCCGGCGACCTGCTGGCTGAGCGGCAGCACCAGATCGCCGACCACCGGAAGATCGTAATTGATGTCGCCCTCCCCAAGCAACGCGCCCAGCGTCCAGCGGTTTTCGTCGAACACCACGCTGCCGCCCAGCAGGTAAGCTTCGCTGCCGTTGTCTGTCTTGAAGCCGCCAAGCCCCACGCCGGAGGGGCGGGAGCCGGGCAGGGTGAACAGGTAGCCCGCGCCCAGCACGAGGCCGCTGCCAATGGTGTCGTTGCTGAAGGGGATCGGGGCAACGATGAGATTGCCGCTGCGCAGACCGGTGTCCGTGGCCGCGACGTCCACCGCGTCCTGCGTGGCATTTGTGATCACGTTGTTGGCCGCCGCACCGGAGGCCGCGCAGCAGGCTAGCATCAGCAGGCAAGGGGCAAGGGGGCGATGCGATGTTGGGGCCATTGGGGCGTCCTTCACGTGGTCCGGGCGGCTGTTGGGAGCCGTAGCGGTTTGGCGCTGCCGCGGCAATGCGTGCCGCGCGGCTGCCCGTGCTTCTGCGCCGACCTGTGGCGCGGCTGACGCGGCGTTGTTGCCCACCAAAGCGCCGCCTTTGCCGCTAGGCGCGCGGCCTGCGCACCGCTACACAGGCAGGCGAGAGCGAAAGAAGGAGAGCCCATATCATGAGCCAAGCACAGCCCGCGTCCTCGGCCGCGTCCCTGCCTAAAACCCTGCAGGAGTGGTCTGCCCTGCTGAAGACCCTGCCGCAGGCCGATGCCGCAGCCGCTCAAGCGGCGCGCGCACGCAATGGCGTGCTGACAAAGCCCCCCGGCGCGCTTGGACGGCTGGAAGAGCTGGCGATCTGGTATGCCGGCTGGCGCGGCACCGAAAAGCCGTCGGTGGAGCGCCCGCAGGTCATTGTTTTCGCAGGAATTCATGGCGTGGCCGCGCGCGGCGTTTCGGCCTTTCCGGGCGAGGTGACCGTACAGATGGTGGCCAACTTCGAACACGGCGGCGCGGCGATCAACCAGCTCTGCAAGGCCGCAGGTGCCACGCTGTCGGTGATCCCGCTCGCGCTGGACACGCCTACGGCCGATTTCACCCAAGGCCCCGCGCTTTCGGACGCGGACATGCTCGAAGCGCTCGCGGCGGGCTGGAACGCGGTGGATCCGCAGGCCGATCTGCTCGTCGTCGGCGAGATGGGCATCGCCAACACCACATCCGCCGCGGCGATCTACCTGGCGCTCTACGGCGGCAGCGCGCTGGACTGGACGGGGCTTGGCACCGGCATCAGCGAGGAGGCCCTGCCGCTGAAGGCGCAAGTGGTGGCCGATGGCGTGGCGGCCAATCCGGGGCAGGGCGGGCTTGAGATCCTCGCTGGCCTCGGCGGGCGCGAACTTGCGGCCATGGCGGGCGCGGTGGTGCGCGCGCGCCTGCTGTCTATCCCGGTGATCATGGACGGTTTCGTCTGCACTGCCGCGCTTTCCTGCCTCGCCCGCGAAAGTGCTGATGCGCTGGATCACGTGGTGGCGGGGCATGGCTCTGCCGAACAGGCCCATGGTGCGGCGCTGGCCAAGCTCGGCATGGTGCCGCTGCTGGATCTGGGGATGCGTCTGGGCGAGGCCTCAGGCGGTGCGCTGGCCATTCAGGTGCTGAAAGGGGCCGTCGCCTGCCATTCGGGCATGGCGACCTTCGCGGAAGCTGGGGTGTCGGAGGGCTAATTCTGCCCGTCACGCTAGTGGCGGGCACGCGCCCGCCCGCCCCATGGCGGGCGCGTTTCGCGCCCACCCGGGCAGGCGCTTTGCTCTAATGCACGACGCCTGCACTTTGTTGCGAGTGCTTACTTCGCGTTATGCTTTTCCAGCGTTTCCTTGAACAGATACATCGGCAGCACGATGGCCGCGATCAGCGAGCCCAGCCACACCAGCAGCGTGGCCGCCAGCAGGTTCGCGATGCCGCCAATGGTCAGGCCCGGCAGGATCAGGTTGGTGATCACCAGCCCCACGAACACCGTCACAAGCGCCACGCCGCCCTGAAGCGCGGGCAGGTTCTTGAGCGACATTTTCGTCAAGAGCGGCCCCGCGACCACCGTGATCACGGTGAACAGCAGCACCACGATCACGAAGGACACGAAATCGATCGAGAAATTCGGCAGCAGCAGCCAGGCCAAGAGCAGCCCCACCGCGTTGGCCAGCGTCGTGAACGCGGCCGAAATCATCATTTTAACCATTCCATCGGTCTCCGTCGGAAGCAAGATTGCCGCCACAGTATCGCACTGAAGACATCCGTCCAGCCTTTTGCGATTGCGTGGAAATTTCTGCCCAAGCCCGGTGCCGCTACGTCACGCGGAAGGCTTGACCTCTGTCATGGGCGCGCCACCCGATCCCGGCAATTTGAAAACGCCACGGGCGCAGAGCAGCGCGGGATGTGGTAGAGCGAAGAGAACGCCGCGCATGCTGAAGGCGCGGGCAAACCGGAGGCCTTGATGGACACGTTGGAAAACCGCACCTTCGACGAGATTTCGCCGGGCGACAGCGCCACGCTCAGCCGCACGCTCACCACGCGCGACATCGATCTCTTCGCGGTGATGTCCGGCGATGTGAACCCCTCGCATATGGACGCCGAATTTGCGGCCGAGGATTCGTTTCACCGCATCGTGGGCCACGGCATGTGGGGCGGGGCGCTGTTTTCCACCCTGCTCGGCACCGAACTGCCCGGCGCGGGCACGATCTACCTCGGCCAGTCGCTGCGCTTTCACGGGCCCATGGGGCTTGGCGATACGGTGACGGTGCGCGTCACGGTGCGTGAAAAACACGCCGATGGCCATCGGGTGATCTTCGATTGCCTCTGCGCAGGAGCCGATGGCACGCCGCTGATCACCGGTGAGGCCGAAGTCACCGCGCCCACCGAGAAGATCCGCCGCGCGAAAGTGGATCTGCCCGAGGTGCACCTGCGCCGCCGGGGCGGGGCCTATGAGGCGCTGATCCGGGCGACCGATGATCTCGAGCCGATCCGCACGGCCGTCGTGCATCCTTGCGATGCTGTCTCGCTCGCGGGCGCGCTGCAGGCGGCGGAGATGGGGCTGATCACGCCGGTGCTCGTGGGGCCGGAAACGCGCATCCGTGCCGTGGCCGAAGCCGAGGGGCTTTCGCTTGCGGGCGTCGATCTGGTGGACAGCGCCCACAGCCATGCGTCTGCGGAAGAGGCCGTGGCGCTGGTGCGCGCGGGCAAGGCCGAGGCGCTGATGAAAGGGGCGCTGCACACTGACGAGGTGATGAGCGCGGTGGTGGATCGCGCCAAGGGGCTGCGCACCGAGCGGCGGATGAGCCATGTTTTCGCGATGGATGTGCCGAGCTACCCGAAGCCGCTCTTCATCACCGACGCGGCGATCAACATCTTCCCCGATCTCGCCGTAAAGGCCGACATCGTGCAAAACGCCATCGAACTGGTGCGCTGCATGGGGGTGGAGGTGCCGAAGGTGGCGATCCTCTCCGCCGTCGAGACGATCATGCCCAACATCCCCTCCACGGTGGAAGCTTCGGCCCTTTGCAAAATGGCCGATCGCGGCCAGATCACCGGTGGGGTACTGGACGGACCGCTGGCCTTTGACAACGCTATTTCGCTCGCGGCGGCGCAGACAAAGGGGATCGTCTCGCCCGTGGCAGGGCAGGCCGACATCCTCGTCGCACCGGATTTGGAGGCCGGGAACATGATCGCCAAGCAGTTGATGTATCTGGCCGGGGCGGCCAGCGCCGGGCTGGTGCTGGGCGCGCGGGTGCCGATCATGCTCACCAGCCGCGCCGATGGAGAGATCTCGCGCGTGGCCTCTGCCGCCATGGCGCAGCTTTTCGTGCGCCGCAGAGCGGCAGGAGGTGTGGCATGAGCGCGGCGATCCTTGTTCTGAACGCGGGTTCGTCCTCCCTGAAGTTCGGCCTCTATGCGGCTGATACTGGTAAGGAAATCCTCTCTGGCCTCGCAGAGCGCATCGGCAGCGGGCCGAAAGTGGTGCTGGCGGGAGAAGACCAGGAGACGGGCCTGCCCATCGAGGCGGGCCACGGCGCCGTGCTGAACTGGGTGATCGAGGCGCTTCTGGCGCGCGGGGCGGATCTGGAGATCGTGGCCGTGGGCCATCGCATCGTCCACGGCGGGCGCGACTATGCCGCGCCTTGCGTGCTGGGGCCGGAGGACATGGCCCGGCTCGAAGCGTTGGTGCCGCTCGCGCCCGCCCATCAGCCGCACAATCTGGCGGGGGTGCGCGCGGCGCAGGCGGCCTTGCCGCAAGCCGTTCAAGTGGGTTGTTTCGACACCGCTTTCCACCGCAGCCAGCCCCGGCTCGCCCAGCTCTTCGCGATCCCGCGCGAACTAACTGCTGAGGGCATCCTTCGTTATGGGTTCCACGGGCTGTCTTACGAGCATATCGCCGCGCAACTGCCTGAGGTTGCAGGGAAACCCGTGGAGCGCGCCGTGGTGCTGCACCTCGGGCACGGGGCTTCGGCCTGTGCGCTGCTGAAGGGCCGGAGCCATGCCACCAGCATGGGGTTCACCGCGCTGGACGGGCTCGTCATGGGCAAGCGCTGCGGGTCCATCGATCCGGGCGTTTTGCTGCACCTGATGCGCGAGAAGGGTTACGGGCCGGGCACGCTGGAGACGCTGCTGGGCAGTCAGTCGGGCCTGCTGGGCGTGTCGGGGCTTTCAAGCGACATGCGCGATCTGCTGGCAAGCGAGGCCCCTGAGGCGCGCGAGGCGGTGGATCTTTTCGTCTATCGCGCCGTGGCTTGCGTGGCGGAGATGGCTGCCGCGCTCGGCGGGATCGACGCGTTGGTCTTCACCGCCGGGATCGGGGAGCATTCCGCGCCGATCCGGCAGGCCATTCTAGAGGGCTGCGCGTGGCTCGGATTCACGCCGGATGCGGCGCGCAATGCGGCGAAGGGGCCGGAAATTACGGCTGAGGGCTGCGCGAAGCGGGCTTTCGTGATCCCGACCGACGAGGAGGGCGTGATTGCCCGCCATGCGATGCGGTTGCTGGGGTAGGGGTGTTTTTTGATAGGCCGCACAAGCAACTATGAGAGACGGTAGCGCCGTCCCGAGGGGAGGCGCAATCGCGCCGCCCCGTGGGGGCGGGACGGCGCGGCCCAACAGTGCCTGTTGGGCAATTTCTTTGCCCAGAAGAGTCTCTCTTAGAGCGCTCCAGCGCCGTCCATCAGTGCCGCAAGGTGATGGGCGCAGCCGGTGAGGGCGGCGTAATCGTCTTCGATCACGGTGACATCGAAATTCTGCATGAAACCTGCAAAACGCCCCTTGTCGCGGAAGGCTTCGGTGAAGCCATGGGCGGCAAAATGCGGCGCAAAGGCGCGCGAGACACCGCCGACAAGGTAGATCCCGCCGAAGGGCAGGTGGATCAGCGCCATGTTGCCCGCCACGGAGCCCAGCAGCCGCGTGAAGGTAGCCACGGCCTTCACACCGCGCGCATCAGAGCCTTCGTTTGCACCAGCCATGATATCGGCGGCGGATTTCTCTGCCGGATCCCCGGCTTCCTGCCCGAGCCAGTCGTAAATCCGCTCGAGCCCCCGGCCCGAGATCGCATCTTCCACGGAGGGAAATCCGTGGATCGTCTCAAGATAGGTGCAGAGGCGGAGATCCTCTTCGGTGCGGGCCGGAAGGCTCGCGTGGCCGGATTCAGAAGGCGTCACGAGGCGGCCCTGCGCGGTGTCGTAGACGGCGGCAAGGTTGAAGCCCGTGCCCACGCCGATCACCAGCTTGGCGGCATTGGGGCCGGGCGCGTTGGCCTCGCCATGAGCGGCGATCACCGGGCGCAGCACATCCGGCGCGAGATGGCCGATCGCATGGCCCTGCGCCTGCAGATCGTTTAGGATCGCCGCCGTGCCAGCGCCGGTGGCGCGGGTGAGCATCGGCTTGTCGATCGTCCAGTCGAGGTTCGTCATCGTGGCGACGCCGTCATGCACCGGGCCGGCTGCGGCCACGCAGGCCCCGGCGCAGGCGGCAATGCCTTCGCCTTCCAGATAGGTGCGCAGGATCGTCTCCAACCCCGGGAAATCGGCGTTGCGGAAGCGCTTGATGCTGCCTTGCTGCAGCACCTGCCCTTTGGCAAGGGCAACGCGGGTGTTGGTGCCGCCGATATCGGCAACGAGGCTGTATCCGGAAGGTGCGTTCACGGCGGCCATCCTCTTTTCTCTTACGCGGCCAGAGCCGCTTTCAGGGCCTCATACGAGGCTTTCGGCGTGCGCTGCAAGCTCTCGTAATCCACATGGATGAGGCCAAAGCGCTGATCATAGCCTTCCGCCCACTCGTAGTTATCAAGCAGCGACCACAGGAAATAGCCCTGCAGGGGCACACCTTCTGATAGCGCTAACGCTGCCTGATGCAAGTGCTTATCGATGTAAGAAATGCGGTGATCGTCCTGCACGCGGCCGTTTTCGATTGGATCGAAGCCAGCGGTGCCATTTTCCGTGACGAAAATCGGCAGGCCCTTGGAATATTCGTCGTTGAACATCTTCAGGAAGTGGTGGAGCCCTTCCGGGAAGATTTCCCAGCCGATGGAGGTCTTGGGCAGCGGGCCGGGCACCTCCGCGTAGGAGGGCCACGGCGCATCCGTCTCGCGCAGCAGCTTGCGCGTGTAGTAGTTCAGCCCGCACCAATCCAGCGGCGCGGTGATGGTGGCGAAATCGTCCTGCCAGCCCTTGGGCAGATGCGGCTCGAGGCCTTCGAGCACCAGTTCGGGGTATTCCCCTTTGAACACGCCGGAGATGAAGAAGCGGTTAAAGATCGCATCATAGCGCGCGGCGGCGCGCTTGCTGCTCTCGCTCTCATTGGCAGGCAGGGCGTATTCGGCGTTGAAGACGCAGCCGAGGTTCTTGATCCCCATGGCGCGCAGCCGTTCGATGGCGGTGCCATGGGCGAAGTTCACATGGTGCATCGCACGGGCAGCGGCGCGGATATCGCGCAGGCCGGGGGCGTGGAGGCCGTGGAAATGGCTCAGCCAGGCCACGCACCATGGCTCGTTGATCGGCGCGACGGAATGCATCCGGTCGCCGATGCGGCCCATGATGACTTCGGCGAAATCGCCGAGCCAGTGGGCGATGTCGCGGTTCGTCCAGCCACCCAGATCGGCCAGCGCGCTGGGAAGCTCCCAGTGGTAGAGCGTGGCGCAGGGCTTCAGGCCCGCCTCCAGCACGGCATCGGTGAGGCGGTCGTAGAAATCGAGCCCTTCGGCATTCACCGCGCCGCGCCCCTCGGGCATCACCCGCGCCCAGCTGGTGGAGAAGCGGTACATGTCAAAGCCCGCGTCCTTCATCAAGGCGATGTCTTCCGGGTATCGGTGGTAGTGATCCACCGCGCGCGCGCCGTTTTCGGCACGCGCCACATTGCCCGGCGTGGCGGCGAATGTGTCCCAGTGGGTGGAGCCTGCGCCACCGAAGGCGTGGCCCTCGATCTGATAGCTCGACGTGGCAGCCCCGAAAAGAAAACCTTCCGGGAAATCAGTGCGTTTTATGGTGAGGCTCATGTCAGTTCCTTGGCGGCCGGACCGGTGGAGAGGCCCAGTGTCAGATCGGTTTCCCACAGTTCCTGAACGGGGGGGAGATCCGGGTTGGCGATGTGATCGAGCACGATCTCGGCGCAGCGGCGGCCCGCGGCGCGCACGGAGGATTTCGTCGCGGTGAACATCGGGATGTCATCGCCGTTGCGCAGGTAGGAGAGATCGTCGTCATGGGTAATCACGGAGACATCCTGCCCGATCTTCAGCCCCGAAAGCGCCACCGCGCGGCGCACCCCGATGGCGGAAATATAGGAGGAGACGAGGAAGGCCGTGGGGGGCTCGGGCAGGGCGAGCATGTCTCGGGCCGTGTGGTAGGCGTTCTGCTCCGTCATCTCCTGCGAGGCCATGTGATCGGCGCGCGGGGTGACCTGCCGCTCGCGCAAGGCGGCCTCGTAGCCCAGCCGGCGGCGGCGGGCGAAATCCATGCTCTCGATCCCGTTGATCAGCGCGATGCGTTGGTGGCCGAGATCAAGCAGGAAGTCCGTGGCGCGGCGGAAGGAGTGGCCGTTGTTGATGTCGACCCAGGAGTAGGGCCGCGAATCATTGCCGGCCCGGCCATGAACGACGAAAGGCAGGCCGATCTCCATCAGGAGCGCGATTCGCGGATCGTTTTCTCGCGGGCCGTGCACGATCAGCCCATCCACCGAGCCCTTGGTGGCCATCTCGCGGTAGGCGTCTTCCTCGTCCTCGTCGTTCACCACCGACAGCAGCATGTCGTAGCCCGAGCGGGAGTAGGTTTCCCCGGCGCCTGCGATGAAATCAGCGAAGATCGGGTTGACCATCTCGTGTTTGGAAGAGATCGGGATCACGTGGCCGATGGCCATGGACCGCCCCGTCGCCAGGCTGCGGGCGCGGCTGGAGGGTGCGTAATTGTGCTTCTTGGCGGCCGCTACCACCTTCTGGCGCGTGGCTTCGCTCACCTCGGGGTAGCCGTTCAGCGCGCGGCTGACGGTTGTCTGCGAAAGGCCAAGCAGGCGGGAGAGTTCCTTGAGGTTCATGGGCGGACAATGCCAAAGCGCTTTGAGTTCTGCAAGGGCTCAGGTGGCCTGTTTGCAAGGCAGGCGCTGCCTTTTGCAGCGCAGAAATATGCTGCGAGGGCAAAGAATATTCTGCAAACGCAAGAATTTTTCCGAAGTGAATCGTTGACTCTGCTCAAGCAATATGCGTTTTTGAAAGCGTTCAAAGCGCTTTGGAATTTGCAGGCAGGATCACCGATTGGCCTGACGAGAGATCCGGGGCGGTTGAGGCCGGGGTTGGCCCGGTATCATGCAGTTCAATAGGGAACACGGGAGGATATCCTTATGAAATTCGCACTCTACGCAGGCGTGGCTTCGATGGCCCTGACGGCAGGCGTCGCTCAGGCCGAGCAGCTCACCGTCTTCGGCCCCTGGCTCGGCCCGGACCAGGAAAACGTTGAAAAAGTACTCGCCGCCTTCGCCGAGAAATCCGGCCATGACGTGCGCTACGTCGGCTCTGACAGCTTCGAGCAGCAGATCCTCGTGGACGCCGAAGCCGGCTCCGCCCCCAACATCGCGGTCTTCCCGCAGCCCGGCCTTGCCGCCGATTTCGCCAGCCGTGGGTTCCTGACCCCGCTGAAAGACGGCACCGGCGACTGGATCCGTGAAAACTACGCCGCTGGCCAGTCCTGGGTCGATCTGGGCACCTATGCCGGGGCCGATGGCGCCGACAATCTCTATGGCTTCTTCTACAAGGTGGATGTGAAATCCCTCGTGTGGTTCGTACCGGAGAACTTTGAGGATGCCGGCTATGAAGTGCCGGAAACCATGGAAGAGCTGAAAGCCCTCTCCGAGCAGATCGTGGCCGATGGCGGCACGCCCTGGTGCATCGGGCTCGGCTCCGGTGGCGCAACCGGCTGGCCGGCGACGGACTGGGTCGAGGACATGATGCTGCGCACGCAGACGCCCGACGTCTACGACCAGTGGGTTGCCAACGAGATCCCCTTCACCGATGAGCGCGTGGTGGCCGCGATCGAGGAATTCGGCGCATTTGCCCGCAACGACGCCCTCGTGGCCGGCGGGGCAGGGGCCGTGGCCTCCACCGACTTCCGCGACAGCCCCAAGGGCCTCTTCTCCTCGCCGCCGCAGTGCTACATGCACCGTCAGGCGAGCTTCATCCCGGCCTTCTTCCCGGAAGGCACCGTGGTGGGTGAAGATGCCGACTTCTTCTACTTCCCGGCCTATGCCGAGAAGGATCTGGGCTCCCCGGTTCTGGGCGCTGGCACCGTTTGGGCCATCACCAACGAGAACGAGGCCGCCCACGATCTGATCGCTTACCTGCAAGATCCGGAAGCGCATGAGATCTGGATGGCGCTGCAAGGCTTCCTGACCCCGCACAAGGGCGTGGACACCTCCGTCTTCTCCGATCCGACGCTGAAGAAGATGAACGACATCCTGCTGAGCGCCACCACCTTCCGCTTTGACGGCTCCGACCTGATGCCGGGCGGTGTGGGTGCAGGCTCCTTCTGGACCGGCATGGTGGATTACGCCGGCGGCAAGGATGCAGCGGCTGTGGCCGCCGACATCCAGGCCAGCTGGGACGCGCTGAAGTAAGGCGCATCCTCCCCAACTGACGGAGCGCGCGGGCGATCTGCGCGCTCCTTTTTCCCCAAGCCCAACATCTTCACGGCGGAGGCCCCCCATGCACCCGGCTTTGCAGGGCCTGCTGACCATTTTCATCGGCGTCAGCGGCTGTATCGGATACTTCTACTTTTCCAACCTGATCCTCGATCGCTTCATCTTCCCGGCGAAGGGGCCCAACGCGGGCCGTAACATCACCCGCGCCAATATGGTGCGCCCGTGGCTCTTCCTGTTGCCCGCGATGATCGCGCTGGGGCTTTACCTGGCCTATCCCGTGATCGAGACACTTCGGCTGTCGCTCACCGAGCGCGTGCCGGTGCCCGGTGGCGGCCCCGGCGAGTATGATTACCGCTGGGTGGGGGGGGAGAACTACGCCAAGATGATGGCCGAGCCCAAGTTCTGGGAAGCCATGCGCAACAACATGCTGTGGCTGATCGTGGTGCCCGCCTTCTCCACCGCCTTCGGCCTGCTGGCCGCGCAGCTCACTGACCGCCTCAGCTGGGGCAATGTCGCGAAATCGCTGATCTTCATGCCGATGGCGATCTCCTTCGTGGGCGCCTCGGTGATCTGGAAGCTGGTTTACGACGCCCGCCCGGAAGGCCAAGAGCAGATCGGCATCCTCAACGCCATCATCACGAGCTTTGGTGCCGAGCCGCAGACATGGCTCACCATCCCGCTCTGGAACAGCTTCTTCCTCATGGTGGTGCTGATCTGGATCCAGACAGGCTTTGCCATGGTGATCCTCTCCGCCGCCCTGCGCGGTATCCCGGAGGAAACCGTGGAAGCGGCCATCGTGGACGGGGCCAACCCCTTCCAGATCTTCTTCAAGATCAAGGTGCCGCAGATCATGTCCACGATCATGGTCGTCTGGACGACGATCACCCTCGTCGTGCTCAAGGTCTTCGACATCGTCTTCGCGATGACGAACGGCCAGTGGGAGACGCAGGTGCTCGCCAACTACATGTTCGACAAATTGTTCCGCGCCAATGATTGGGGCATCGGATCGGCCAGCGCCATGGTGATCATGCTGCTCGTCACGCCGATCCTGATCTGGAACGTCCGCAACGCCCGCAAGGAGATGCGCTGATGGATAATATTGCCGGTTCCAAATCCACCCTTCAGTGGGCGGTGCAGCTTTCCGTCATCGCGCTGGTGCTTCTGTGGCTGTTCCCGACGGTGGGGCTGCTTGTCTCCTCCTTCCGCACGGCCGACCAGATCGCCACGAGCGGTTGGTGGAAGGCAATGTTCCCGTCTGAGCAGAACCTCGTGATCCGCGCCGCAGACCCGGACGATGAAGGCGTTCAGGTGCAGGATGGCGATCTCTGGGTGATCGAGGGCAACCTGTTCGCGCTGGATGGCCGCAGCGCTGCCGAGCTGAGCGTCTGGGGCACCTCCTCGCGGGAGATTGCTGCCTATCAGGCCGGAGACACCGCCGATCTGGGCGATGGTGAGAGCCTGACCGTCATGGCCAACGGCGATTACCGCCTCACCGCGCCTGAGCAGATGACGGGCCGGGGGCAGCGGGTGTTCCTCACTGCTGTTGCGCCGCCGGAATTCACGCTCGCCAACTACCACTCCATGCTGCTTGATCCCAACAACAGCGAAGGCATGGCACGCGCCTTCTTCAACACGCTTACGGTGACGATCCCGGCCACGGTGATCCCGATCCTGATCGCGGCCTTCGCAGCCTATGCGCTGGCGTGGATGGATTTCCCGGGCAGGGCAATCCTGATCGCCATCGTCGTGGGCCTTCTGGTGGTGCCGCTGCAACTGGCGCTTATTCCGCTCCTGAAATTCCACAACAACATCGGGATCGGCAAGGGCTACCTCGGGGTCTGGCTGGCGCATACGGGCTTTGGCTTGCCCTTGGCGATTTACCTCTTGCGCAACTACATGGCCGGCCTGCCGCGCGACATCATCGAGAACGCCAAGGTGGATGGTGCGTCGGATTTCCAGATCTTCACCAAGATCATCCTGCCGCTGTCCTTCCCCGCGCTTGCCAGTTTCGCGATTTTCCAGTTCCTCTGGACATGGAACGATCTGCTGGTGGCCAAGGTGTTCCTGATCGACGCATCCGGCGAAACCACGGTGATGACGAACAAGATCGTCGAACTTCTGGGCACGCGCGGCGGCAACTGGGAAATCCTCGCAACGGCGGCTTTCGTCTCGATCGCCATGCCGCTTGCCGTCTTCTTCGCAATGCAACGTTACCTCGTACGCGGCCTCTTGGCCGGATCGGTGAAATAGGATGTCTATCGCAATGAACATGCAAAGCGGCACGCTGCACGCCAATGTCGCCCTTGATAACGACTGGTGGCGCGGGGCGGTGATCTACCAGATCTACCCGCGCTCCTTTCAGGACAGCAACGGCGACGGGATCGGCGATCTGCGCGGCATCGTGCAGCGCATCCCCTATATCGCCAGCCTTGGGGTGGACGCGATCTGGATTTCGCCCTTCTTCACCTCGCCGATGAAGGATTTCGGCTACGACGTGAGCAACTACTGCGACGTGGATCCGATGTTCGGCTCGATCCAGGATTTCGACGCGGTGATCCAGACGGCCCACAAGCACGGCGTAAAAGTGCTGATCGACCTCGTGCTTAGCCACACCTCCGAAGAACACCCGTGGTTTGTGGAAAGCCGGGTCTCCAAGGACAACGCCAAGGCCAATTGGTACGTCTGGGCGGATCCCAAGCCCGATGGCAACCCGCCCAACAACTGGCTGTCGATCTTCGGCGGCTCGGCCTGGCAGTGGGATGGCCGCCGCCAGCAGTATTACCTGCACAACTTCCTGCGCGAGCAGCCGGATCTGAACTTCCATGAACCGGCGGTGCAGGCCGCGCTGCTCGATGTGGCCCGCTTCTGGCTGGAGCGCGGGGTGAACGGCTTCCGGCTGGATACGATCAACTTCTACGTCCACGACAAGCAACTGCGCGACAACCCGCCGCTCGCGCCCGAGCTGCGCAATGCCACCATCGCGCCGCAGGTGAACCCCTATAACCATCAGGAGCACCTCTACGACAAGAACCAGCCGGAGAACCTTGCCTTCCTGCGCAAGCTGCGCGCGGTGATGGAGCCGTTCAACGCCGCCGCCGTGGGCGAGGTGGGCGATGCCCAGAAGGGGCTGGAGATCCTCGGGGAATACACCGCCGGCGATGACCTGATGCACATGTGCTATGCCTTCGAGTTCCTCGCCAACGAGCGCCCCACCGCGCAGGAAGTGGCGCAGGTGATGGGCCGGGTGGACGAGGTCGCCGCCGAGGGCTGGCCCTGCTGGGCCTACTCCAACCACGACGTGCGCCGCCATGCCTCGCGCTGGAACGTGGGCCTCGAGGGCCAGAAGCTGATGACGACGCTGATGATGTGCCTGCGCGGCTCGGCCTGCATCTACCAGGGCGAGGAGCTGGGGCTGGTGGAGGCCGATGTCTCCTTTGACGATCTGCAGGATCCCTACGGCATCGAGTTCTGGCCCGAGTTCAAGGGCCGTGACGGCTGCCGCACGCCGATGGTCTGGGAAACCTCCAACCAGAACGCGGGCTTCTCCGAAGGCCGCCCCTGGCTTCCCGTGGCGCCTGAGCATCTGGCCAGCAATGCCGCCGCTCAGGAAGATGACCCGGAAGCGCTCCTGCACCACTACCGCAAGGCCATCGCCTTCCGTCACGCCCATATGGCGCTGGCCAAGGGCGAGCACGACGGGGTGAAGGCGGACGGCTCGGTCGTTTACTTCACCCGTATGCACGAGGGCGAGGAGATCTTCTGCGCCTTCAACCTGTCGGACGATCCGGCCAGCGTCGTGCTGCCTACGGGCCGCTGGGAGGCCATCGGCACCGAGCTTGGGGCCGTGGCCCTGCCGGCAGGAGGAAACCTGAGCCTTGGCGGCTGGCAGTGCTGCCTCGCCATCAAAGCAAGCTGAAGCGAAAGGGGGAGGGGACAATGACGGATCTCAAACTCACCGACGTGGCCAAATCCTATGGCGACGTCGACGTTCTGAAAAACATCAATCTCGACATCAAGGAAGGCGAACTGATCGTTTTCGTCGGCCCGTCCGGCTGCGGCAAGTCCACGCTTCTGCGGATGATCGCCGGGCTCGAGAAGATCACCGGCGGCACGCTGGAAATCGGCGGCACAGTGGTGAACGACGTGCCGCCCGCGCAGCGGGGCATCGCCATGGTGTTCCAGTCCTATGCGCTCTACCCGCATATGACGGTGCGCGAGAACATGCAGTTCGCGCTGAAGATCGCCAAGAAGAGCCAGGCCGAGATCGACGCCGCCGTGGAGAAGGCCGCGCGTATCCTGCAGCTGGATCAATATCTCGACCGCCTGCCCAAGGCGCTTTCCGGTGGCCAGCGCCAGCGCGTTGCCATCGGCCGCGCCATCGTGCGCGAGCCCGAGGTCTTCCTGTTTGACGAGCCGCTCTCCAACCTCGACGCGGCGCTGCGCGTCGCCACGCGGATCGAGATCGCCCAGCTGAAAGAGGCGATGCCCGACAAGACGATGATCTACGTGACCCACGATCAGGTGGAAGCGATGACGCTTGCCAGCCGCATCGTGGTGCTCGCCAACAAGGGCATCGCGCAGGTAGGCTCGCCGCTGGAGCTTTACGAGCGCCCCCAGAACGAGTTCGTCGCCCAGTTCATCGGCTCCCCGGCAATGAACCTGCTGCCCGGCACCGTTGTCGGCGCCGGCGCGCAGACGGAGGTGGCGCTTGCGGGTGGGGGCGTGGCGGCTTCGGCCTATCCGACGACGGAGGTGGACAAGGATCTGAAGGTCAATCTGGGCGTGCGCCCGGAGGATCTGGTGATCTGCGGCCCGGATGAAGCCCCGCTCTACACCGGCACGGTGGAGATCACGGAAGCGCTCGGCGAGGTGACGCTGCTCTACTTCAAAGCCGAAGGCGGCGCCGCCCCGGTGATCGCCAAACTACCCGGCATCCACCCCGGCCTGCGCGGCACTACGGTGAACCTCAAGGCCGACCCGGCCAAGGTGCATCTGTTCAGCAACGGGCACTCGCTGCTGTACCGGTAGGGTAGGCGGCTTTCAATGGCTCCATGAGTCGAGAGAATTTGCGCCTTCGCCCGGCGGCACGCCGGGCAGCCCTCGACCGCCCCCATCGGGCGGGGGCTTTGCCCCCACCCGGCGGTCTGGGGCAGCCCTCTGTTCTTAGGTCAATCCTTGGCAAAAGGGGGTTAGTCAAACAAAGAAACGCCCCGCGATTGCGGGGCGTTTCTTGTTGCAAACTTGTGGACGGATCAGAACGGGATCTCATCGTCCATGTCGGAGGGGCCGCCACCGTAGCCGCCGCCACCTCCACCACCGGAGGGGCCGCCGCCATAGCCGCCGCCGGCCTGGCCACCGCCGCCACCGTAGCCGCCGCCGCCACCGCCGCCGCCGCCTTCGCCACGGCCATCCAGCAGCGTCAGCTCACCGCGATAGGGGCGCAGCACCACCTCGGTGGAGTAGCGATCCTGCCCGGATTGATCCTGCCATTTGCGGGTTTCCAGCTGGCCCTCGATATAGACCTTGGAGCCTTTGCGCAGGTATTGCTCCGCGATGCGGGCCAGCGGCTCGGAGAAGATCGCCACCGAATGCCATTCGGTGCGCTCGCGGCGCTCGCCGGTGTTGCGGTCTTTCCAGTTTTCCGAGGTCGCGATGCGCAGGTTGCAGACCTTGCCGCCGTTCTGGAACGTCCGCACCTCGGGGTCGCGCCCCAGATTGCCCACCAGAATGACCTTGTTTACCGAGCCTGCCATGGCACCCCCTTCGAATCCTTTTTCAGTGTTGGATGGACGTTACACCACCCGCGCAGGGTTAAGAAAAGGCTAAAACCTCCCCGGGCTGGCCCAATGGCTAAAAATCTGTATATTGCCGGGCGAGGTATAGGTGAGGCGAGCAATGAAACGCACGTTGGGCGCAGTATCCATTTTTGTATTTGCAATTTCTTCGCAGCTGGCCGCAGAGCCGCTGACACTCAAATCCAAATCCCGCTCGGCCTTGTTCCAGTCGCAGCTCTCCGTGCTGGACGGCCGCGCCTCCACCCAATACGCCGGCTCCTCTCGGCTGCTGCCCAATTCGATCACCAGCAACATCTACACCGCGATCCCGCGCTACAGCGGCAAGTATCGCGGCGAATACATGGAGCTCGCCCGCGCCGCCGCCCGCAAGAACAACGTGCCCGAGGATCTTTTCCTACGGCTGGTGCAGCAGGAAAGCGGCTGGAACGCGCGGGCGAAATCCCACAAGGGTGCGCTGGGGCTGGCGCAGCTGATGCCTGCCACCGCGCGCAGCCTGAAGGTCGACCCACTCAACCCCAAGCAGAATCTCGACGGCGGCGCACGTTACCTGCGCATCCAGTACAACCGCTTCGGCAGCTGGCGTCTGGCGCTGGCGGCCTATAACGCGGGGCCGGAAGCGGTGCTGAAACACGGTGGGGTGCCTCCGTACCGCGAGACACGCAACTACGTGAAGAAAATTCTTGGCAGTTGAGCCAAGGCTGACGTTGCGTCAAGCGCGCCTTTTTGGCACAAGCTGTTATAAAGACACAAGAGATGGCTGAGAATCTGCCGTCTCCACGAGTCGACAGCGTTCAAAGCCACCACTACTCACGGGGCACCGAACGCCGAAAAGGGGGGTGTGCAGACCCCCCTTTTTGTTTGCCCTACCAGGGGTTTGTTAAACTTTCTTAACGCTGATCGCGGGCCAGCCCTCCCGCGCGGCATTTGCAACCTGCCCACGAAAAAGGCCGGGCGCACGCCCGGCCTTGTCCTTGGCGATCAAGCCGCGCCAGCGCCTATTCGGCCGCCACCTTGATCACCGGCTCCATGCGCGCAAGGATCTCCTCGCTCAGATGGCACTTGATCTGGTGACCATCGGCCAGTGTCTTCACCGGCGGCACGTCGCGCTCACACAGCCCGCCGGGCACGTCCGATTTCCAGCGGCAGCGCGTCTGGAAGGGGCAGCCCGAGGGCGGGTTCATCGCCGACGGAATATCGCCCTCCAGCACGATGTGCTGCTTTTCGATCGAGGTATCGGCAATCGGCACCGCCGAGAGCAGCGCCTCGGTATAGGGGTGATAGGGCGGCGAGAAGACCTGATCCGTGGTGCCGATCTCCACCACATGGCCCAGATACATCACCATCACCCGGTCCGAGAGATAGCGCACGATCGAAAGATCATGGGAGATGAACAGCAGCGTTGTCTTGTTCTGGCGCTGGATCTCCATCAGCAGATCCGTCACCGCCGCCTGAACCGAGACGTCCAGCGCCGACACAGGCTCATCGGCCACCACAATCTGCGCATCGCCCGCGAAGGCCCGTGCAATGCCCACACGCTGTTTCTGCCCGCCCGACAGCTGGCGCGGCATGCGGTCGGCAAAGGCGCGCGGCAGCTTCACGAGGTCCAGCAACTCCAGCATCCGCTGCTTGCGGTCGGCCTCGTTCTTGCCGACCTTGAAGATCTCCAGCGCCCGGATGATCTGCCGGCCCACCGTCATCGAGGGGTTCAGCGTGTCAAAGGGGTTCTGGAACACCATCTGCACCGTCGAAACGGTCTCCGTGTCTCGCTCCTGAATGGGGATGTTCTGGATGGCGGAATTGTTCAGCACCACATGGCCGTCCGTGGCCGTCTCCAGCCCCATCAGCACCTTGGCGAAGGTGGATTTCCCGCAGCCCGATTCCCCCACGATGGCGAGGGTCTCGGATTCGCGCGCCTCGAAACTGATCGTCTCATTGGCCTTCACCACCTTGGTGCTGCCGCCGCCAAACATCGCATTGGCGGCGACCTCGTAGTATTTCTTCAGATCGTCGATCTTCAGAACCACATCGCCGATCTCTGCCTTCTCCGTCTGGGCGCCCGCTTGGATCGGGGCATGCCAGTCGATCTCCTCGAACTTCAGGCAGCGGCTGGCGTGGCGGTCATCGCCCGCGATCTCGCGCATGGGGATGTCGCCGCCATTGCAGCGCCCTTCCTCGAAATAGTCACAGCGCGGGCCGAAATTGCAGCCCGGCGGGCGCTCGTGGGGCAGGGGGAAGTTGCCTGGGATCGCCACCAGCGGGCGTGCGTTCTTGTCTGCCCCGGGCAGCGGGATCGAGCGGAACAGCGCCTGCGTATAGGGGTGCTGCATCTTGTCGAAGACATCCTCGATCGAGCCCGTCTCCACCGCCTCGCCCGAATACATCACGCAAAGCCTGTCGCAGGTCTCGAGCACTAGCCCGAGGTTGTGGGAGATGAAGAGCATCGAAGTGCCGTATTTCTTGCCCAGATCCTTCACCAGATCCACCACGGCCGCCTCAACCGTCACATCAAGCGCGGTGGTGGGCTCATCGAGGATCAAGAGCGAAGGCTTGCTCATCAGCGCCATGGCGATCACGATGCGCTGCTGCTGGCCGCCGGAAAGCTGGTGCGGATAGCTTTCCAGCATCCGCTGCGGGTCTGGCAGGCGCACATCGGTCACCACCTCCAACGCGCGCTTGTAGGCTTCCTCCTTGCCGACACCCTCATGGATCATCGGCACTTCCATCAGCTGACGCCCGATCTTCATCGCCGGGTTCAGCGAGGCCATCGGCTCCTGGTAGATCATCGCGATCTCGGAGCCGCGAATGTCGCGCAGCTCTTCGGCGCTCATCTGGTTCAGGTCGCGCCCCTTGAACTTGATCGAGCCGCCCACGATGCGCCCGTTCACGCCCAGATCCTGCATCACCCCCAGCGCCACGGTGGATTTACCGCAGCCGGATTCTCCAACAAGGCCCATCGCCTCGCCGGGCTGCACCACGCAGGAAAAATCCATCACCGCGGGGATCTCCCGCAGGCGGGTAAAGAAGGAAATCGACAGGTTCTCGATCTCGAGGATCGGGCCGTCATAATCCCATTTCGCCATCTTCTGTCTCCTTTCTCGGAGGCGGTCAGCGGGCCGTGCCCTTCTTCTGACCGGAAATATCCCGGGGGTCCGGGGGCAGAGCCCCCGGCCTTCTCCTTCTTGCCTAGTCCTTCAGGCTTTCTTCGCGCAGCCCGTCGGCCAGCAGGTTGAGGCCCAAGACAAGGCTCATCAAGGCCAGCGCCGGGGCCAGGGCGGGGTGGGGGAAGATCGAAAGCAGGCGCCGGCCCGCGTTGATCGTCGTGCCCCAGTCCGGGCTTTCGGGCTCAAGCCCCAGCCCGAAGAAGCCCAGCGTGCCCAGAAGGATCGTCGTGTAGCCGATGCGCAGGCAGAAATCGACGATCAGCGGCCCGCGCGCGTTGGGCAGGATCTCCCAGAGCATGATGTACCACGGCCCTTCGCCCCGCGTCTGGGCGGCGGCCACGTAGTCGCGGGTCTGGATGTCCAGCGCCAGCCCTCGCACGATGCGAAACACCGTGGGCGAGTTCACGAAGACGACCGACACGAAGACGATCAGGATGTTCGCCTGCATGTTAAAAATGCCCGTCGGATCCAGCCCCCAGGCGGTGCCGAGGTAGATCCAGCCACCCAACACCACCGTGATCGCCACGAAGATGTTGCGCTTCTGCGGCTGCGTGAAGAAGCGCGAGTTCCACAGCACCACGAGGAAAATGATCGGGAACAGGAAGAGCACCGCCGCCATATAGGTTGGCAAGCCAGTCGCCACGATTTCCGGCGTCACCAGCAGGTAGAAGAGCAGGATCACGGGGAAGGCGAGGATCAGGTTCGCTAGGAACGACAGGAACGTATCCAGCCGCCCGCCGAAATAGCCCGCCGGCAGGCCCAGCGTGATCCCCACCATGAAGGCAAAGAGCGTCGCGAAGGGCGCGATCTGCACCACGATGCGGCTGCCCGCCACCATGCGGCTGAACACGTCACGCGCAAGGTTGTCACCGCCCAGCAGGTAATGGGTGAAGCCCGCCGTGCCATCGGGCACGGCCGTGCCCGGTACCTTGTTCTTCATCCCTGAGACCTGCGTGAGCGGATCATGGGTGATGATCAGATCCGAGAAGATCGCGGTGAAGACCCAGAACATGACGATGCCGAAGCCGATCATGCCGATGGGGCTGTCAAAGAGCTTGCCGTAAAGGCCAAGCTTGCGTTTGTAGAAGATCGAGCCGGTGAAAAGCACAACAAGCGCGATCCAGACCGGGGTGAACTGGATGAACATCTGGCCGATGATCTGGCCCCAGGAAAGCGGTTCCATATCCTGTCCTCCCTTAAGATACGCGGATGCGCGGGTTGAGATACACGTAGCCGATATCCGAGATCAGCTGCGTGACGAGCACGACGAAAACGGCCACAACGGAGCAGCCCAGCAGGAGCTCGATGTCGTTGTTGCCTGCGGCCTGAACCAGCGTCCAGCCGAAGCCCTTGTAGTTGAAGAGCGTCTCCACGATCACCACGCCGTTCAGCAGCCAGGGGAACTGCAGCATGATCACCGTGAAGGGCGCGATCAGCGCGTTGCGCAGGGCGTGTTTCATCACGATGTTGGGGAAGCTCACGCCTTTCAGCCGCGCGGTGCGGATGTATTGCGCCGTCATCACCTCCGTCATCGAGGCCCGCGTCATCCGGGCGATATAGCCCACGCCGTAGAGCGCGATCGTCACCACGGGCAGGAAGAAATTCTCAAACGTCGCGTTCTCCATGGCCGCCGTCGCCGTGCCCTTGAACCACTTGAGCCCGAAGGCCGAGGAGGCAAAGACCGCGATCAGGATCACGCCCGAGACATATTCCGGCGTCGCCGTGGAGGCGATGGAGAAGGTCGAGAGCGTGCGGTCAAGCTTGCTGCCCTCGCGCATCCCCGCCAGCACCCCGATGATGAGGGCCGAGGGCACCATCAGCACCATGACCCAGAACATCAGCTTGCCGGTGAGCGCGAGCCGCTTGCCCACGATCCCGGCCACATCTTCCTTGAAGACGGTGGAATAGCCCCAGTCGCCCTGCAGGATCCCGCAGAAGGTGGGGGCTTCTTCCGGCTCCACACCCGGGCGGATGCAGCGGCCGAAGGTCTTGCCGTCGTCATTGGTGGCGACGAAACCCGGCAGCACCCCGAGCCACTGGCCGTATTTCACCGGCACCGGCTCCAGATAGCCCCGATCCCCCAGCCAGCTTTCCACCTGCGCATCGGTCATGCGCATGTTGCCTTGGGTTTTGGCGAGCTTTTCGAGGTTCGGGTAGAGGTTCGTCAGGAAGAAGACCACGAAGGTCAGGCAAAGGGCCGTCAGGATCATGACCCCGACACGGCGTAAGATGAACAGTCCCATTTAGATCCCTGTTGTCAGAGCGCGGGCGCCATTCGAAGCTGACTTTGGTGCGGGAAGGCCCCTGCCTCCCGGCCCGCGGCTTACACGTCGGGCCACCGTGAAGCGGCCCGACGCTCTTGAACCCGGCCCGAAGGCCGGTGATGCGGATCAGCCTGCGAAGCCGATCTTGTAGAGCTGGGGCAGGTAGGCGATGTGCATGTCTGCGCCCACGACGCCCTCTTTGTGGTGACGGTAGAGCGAGCGCCAGTAAGGCTGGATCGTCACACCTTCATCCACCATGATCTGCTGGATCTTCGCCATCACTTCACGGCGCTTCTCAACGTCGGCCAGCGCGAGGGCTTCGTTCAGCAGGCTGTCGAATTCCTCATTGGCAAAGCCCGTCTCGTTCCAGGCCTCGCCGGAACGGTAGGCCAGCGCAAGGATCTGCACGCCGAGCGGGCGGTGGTTCCAGTTCGTGGAGGAGAAGGGGTATTTCACCCAATCGTTCCAGAAGGTGGAGCCCGGCAGGATCGTGCGCTTCACGTTGATGCCGGCGTCGCGCAACTGCGCGGCTACGGCGTCGGTGGTGTTCTTGCGCCAGTCGTCGTCGATGGAGATCAGCTCATGCTCGAAATCGGCCATGCCGGCTTCCTGCATCAGTGCCAGAGCGCCTTCCGGGTCAAACACCGGCTGGCCGATGTCGGCATATTCCGGGTGCACCGGGGCGACGTGGTGGTTCTCGGCCACGACACCGCGATCGCCGTAGCCCAGTTCAAGGCAGACGGCGTTGTTACAGGCCATCGCCAGCGCACGGCGCACGCGGGCGTCGGCATAGGGCTTCACCCCATCCACTTCAGCCAGCTGGTTGGGCCGCACCACGATGGTGGCGCCGGTCACGATTTCGGAACGCACCCAGCCGATGCTGTCCATGATGTCGATGAAGTCGCCCACCGTTTCATAGAGCATGTCGACTTCTTCGGACTCGGCAGCCGCCAGCCAGGAAGAGGGATCGGTGCCGTAGTCGATCATCTCGATACGGTCCAGATAGGCGCCGCCCATGGCGTCGGCCCCCCACCAGGCGTGATCGGTGTTCTTCACCAGCACACCCTTCACGCCCACTTCGAGCGATTCCGGCAGATAGGGCCCGGTGCCCACCGGGTTGGAGAGCATGTCGTCGGGGTTGTGCGAGCTGTGCACGATAGCGGCCGGGTAGTCGGCCATGCCCGGGATGATGGAGATATCCGGGTTCGGCAGCATCAGCTTCACGGTGTGGCTGTCCACCACCTGGATCGCGCCTTCGATGGCCTTACCGGTGTCGTTGTCGATCAGCGAGGCCATGCGCCCGGCCATGGAGTTGCCTTCCACGTCCTTCTCGCACCACAGCGCGATGTTGCGGGCCACGTCCTCGGCGGTGAACTCATCGCCGTTGTTCCACGTCACGCCCTTGCGCACATTGAGCGTGTACTCGGTGGCGTCGTCATTCACATCCCAGCTTTCCAGAAGCATGCCCTTGAACGTCCCGTCGGAGTTATACTCCACGAGGTATTCGAGCCAGCCGGAGGTGAACCACGCGATCTGTGTCCAGTCGAAGGTGCGCGGATCTTTCAGCGCGCGCACTTCAATCTGCACGCGCAGGGTGCCGCCGGGCTGGGCCATGGCCTTGGCTTCGCTGGGCGCGACCATGCCGATGGCGGCGTAGGCGGCAGTGGCCGAAACACCAAGGGCGGAGGAGCGCGCAAGGAACTCACGACGGCTCAAATCGCCGTCCTTGAATTCCTTGGCGTACATCTCGACGGCCGGGTGCATCGGCTTGGTCGTATGGGTGGATTGCGTCATCTTATTCTCCCTGTGACACATCTTTGTCGTTGTTGCGCCTTTTGGCAGGCGCTTTTCGTGGGAGTGACCCGGCGCGCGGTGGCGTGCCTGACCGGCCGTGAGTGGATGGCCGGCGAAACTTCGGGTCCTTCCGGTGGTCCATTCGGCAACAGAATTGCGCTGAGGTCAATCATCGCAATCGGCGTATCCTGTAAAAAAAACGACATCGACAAAGAACATTTGCGACATGTCTGCGTCGGTTTCGATACGGGCTCGTCCTGTGCCCCAAATGGGGCGCAGCGGGGAAGGACTGCAAAAGGCGGGTGGTGAGGTTATTTCGGCGCGCTTCGGAACGAGGACGGTGTGCGACCGGTGTGGTGTTGAAACGCGCGTGTGAAATAGGCCGGTGAGGTAAAGCCAAGCGTGGCGGCAACCTCCTTGATCGGGGTGTCGGTTTCTTCCAGCAGGCGGCGGGCCTCAAAGAGGATGCGATCGGTGAGCAGCGCGTGGGCGGGCCGCCCGCAGGCCTTCTTGCAGACGCGCGTCAGGTGGGTTGGGGTCACGCCAAGCGCGGCGGCGTAATCGGCCACGCTTTTGTGGGTGCGGAACTCCGCCTCCACCATCTCGGTATAGCGCTGCAAGAGCCGGGCGGCTGCGTCGGGCGAGGGGGCTTCGCCCTCGTGCAACAGGATCTGGCGCTTGAGCCAGACGGCGATCAGCCCGGCATGGTGATGGGTGGCGCGCAGCCGCTCAGGCCGCGTGCCTTCCAGCTCGCGGTGCAGCCCGTCGAGCAGAACGTTCAGCTCCGTCTGCGATGCGGCATCGCGGATGCGCAGGTGCACCGGTGCGCTGGGCAGTGGCAGCAGGCTTTCACGCGGGATGAACATGGCGGTGCCAAAGACGCTGCCCGACACCTCGAACCCATGCATTGTGCCCGCCGGGATGAAGATCGCGTTATGAGCCCCGTATCCGCGTGTTTGCCCGGCCAGCGTGATGCGGCCCTGCCCACGGGTGAACCACAGAAGCAGATCGCGCGAATAGCTGCGCATCGCCTCCACGCGCCAGCGCCCGCCTTGGGCAAGGCGGGGGATCGGAGTCAATCGGATCTCGGGCAGTCTCTGCAGGGGCAAGTCCATCCGGGCAACGCGCTTTGGTCAAAAGATGCGGCACCATACACGGTTTGCCCCAAAAATCGCCTAAAAAATGCAAGCGGCCTTGGGGAGGTCGCTTGGCGGGCGGTGCAAAATGTTGGGAAATGGAAAGCAGCCGCTAGGGCAGGGGCAGCGCGAGCGGATGCCAGCCGCCCATCTTGGAGCGAAACCACGTGCGCTGGCGCTTGGCGTATTGGCGCGAGGCGAGCTTGGCCGCCGCTATGGCCTCGGCCCGTGTCATCTCGCCGTTCAGATGGGCGATCAACTCCGCCGCACCGATGGCGCGGGAGGAGAGCCGCGCCGGATCCCAATCCGCCCGCATCGCCTCGGCCTCGGTCAAGGCCCCCTGTTTCATCATCATGTCAAAGCGCAGGTCGATCCGCGCGTTGAGCCAGGCGGGATCGGTGCGCATCACGATGGGGAAGGCTTCGCCAATCGGCAAAAGGGGCGGCGGCGTATCGGCCTGCCACGCGACCAGCCCCCGGCCCGTGGCGCGCAAGACCTCCCAGGCGCGCTGCACGCGCATCGGGTTTTGAGTGTCGATCTGGCCGGCTGTTTCCGCGTCCAGCTCCGCCAGCAGCCCGGCGTGGCCCTCGGCCAAGCGGCGCGCGTCGGCCTCGGCGCGCACGGCTGCTGGCGTGGCCGGGATCTCCGCAAGCCCCTGAGTGAGCGCTTGAAAGTAGAGCCCGGTGCCGCCCACGATGATCGGACGCGCGCCGCCTTGCAGGTAAGGCGTGACATCGCGCAGCCAGTGGCCGACGGAATAGTCAGCCGCATAGGGCACATGGCCGTAGAGCGCATGGGGCGCACGGGCCAGATCCTGCGCTGGGGGGCGGGCCGTCAGGATGTTCCAGCCATCGTAGACCTGCAGCGCATCGGCATTCACCACCACGCCACCGCTGTTTTCCGCGATCTCCAGCGCCAGCGCGCTCTTGCCCGAGGCCGTCGGCCCGGCGATCAGCACCGGTCTTTCGGGCGGCACCGGGGGCAGATGATCGAGCATTGCGCCTTGCATATTCCTTCGTGCCGCGGTGCTTTCGCACCTGCAGCGTCCGTTTGTGCGTTGAACCTGACGCTGTTTTCCGACATTTTGCGCCAAAGGCAATCAGGAATTCGGTGGATCAGACGAATGAGCGACGACAACGCGCCCACACCCGCCCCGACCTTCAACCGCGTCATGCTGAAAATCTCCGGTGAGGCCCTTATGGGGGATCAGGGCTTCGGCCTGCATCCGCCCACGGTGCAGCGCATCGCCCGCGAGGTCAAAAGCGTGCAGGAGTTGGGCGTCGAGATTTGCATGGTGATTGGTGGCGGTAATATCTTCCGCGGTCTTGCGGGCTCGGCGCAGGGCATGGAACGCACCACGGCCGATTACATGGGCATGCTCGCCACAGTGATGAACGCGCTTGCGATGCAGAGCGCGCTCGAGGGTATGGGGGTGTTTACCCGCGTGATCAGCGCGATCCGCATGGATGAGGTGGCCGAGCCCTACATCCGCCGCCGCGCCGTGCGCCACCTTGAGAAGAAGCGCGTCTGCATCTTCGCCGCCGGCACCGGCAACCCCTATTTCACCACCGACACCGCCGCCACGCTGCGCGCCAACGAGATGAGCTGCGAGGCCATCTTCAAGGGCACCAAGGTCGATGGCGTCTACGACAAGGACCCGGTGAAACACGATGATGCCGTGCGCTATGATACGGTGAGCTACGATGACGTGCTGGCCAAGCGGCTGGGCGTGATGGACGCCTCCGCGATCGCGCTGGCGCGGGACAACAACCTGCCGATCATCGTCTTTTCGCTGGACGAGCCGGGCGGGTTCAAGGGGATCTTGCGCGGCCAGGGCACCTATACAAGGGTGCAGGGTTAAGCATAACATCCGCCCGAACGCGGGCGGTCTGACCGAACGACACGAAAGAGAAGAAAAACCATGTCCGAAGATGACCTAGACATCGATCTCGACGATCTGCAGCGCCGCATGGATGGCGCGATGGGCGCGCTGCGCACCGAATTTGCCTCGCTGCGCACCGGCCGCGCCTCTGCCTCCATGCTGGAGCCGGTGATGGTGGAGGCCTATGGCCAGCGCACCCCGATCAACCAGGTGGGCACCGTGAACGTGCCCGAGCCGCGCATGGTGACGATCAACGTCTGGGATAAGTCCATGGTCGGCAAGGTGGAAAAGGCGATCCGCGAAAGCGGCCTTGGCATCAACCCGCAGCTCAACGGCACCATCATCATGCTGCCGATCCCGGAGCTGAACGAGGAACGCCGCCGCGAACTGACCCGCGTCGCCGCGCAATATGCCGAAAGCGCCCGCGTCGCCGTGCGCAACGTGCGCCGGGACGGGATGGATCAGCTCAAGAAGGCCAAAGCCGCCGGTATGAGCGAAGACGAACAGAAGATCTGGTCCGACGAAATCCAGGAGCTGACCGACAAATCCATTGCGGCTGTCGACAAGGCGCTGGAGACCAAGCAAGAGGAGATCATGCAGGTCTGAGGGCTGCGCGATCTTTTTTGAAAGGAACGTATTTTGACAGTGGATTCGGCGGGGGATTCGGCGGGCAGGGCAACCCATGTTGCCATCATCATGGATGGCAACGGGCGCTGGGCCAAGCAGCGGGGCAAGCCTCGGCTCTTCGGCCACCACGCAGGCGCCAAACGCGTGCGCGAGATCGTGGAAGCCTGTCCGAAATACGGTGTCAAATACCTGACGATCTTCGGGTTTTCGACAGAGAACTGGAAACGCACCCAGACGGAAGTCGCGGGGCTCATGTCGCTCTTTCGGATGTATATCCGCAAGGAAGCGCGCGAGCTGAAGCGGCAGGGCGTCCGGGTGCGCTTCATCGGCGATCGCATCAAGCTCGACAAGAAGCTGCGCGATCTGATGGACGAGCTGGAAGAGCTCACGCAGGACAACGACAAGACCCATCTCACCATCGCGCTCAACTACGGCGGCCGCGACGAGGTGGCCCGCGCCACGCAGCGCTTGGCCGAAGAAGTGGCGGCGGGGCGTTTGAAACCCGAAGATGTCGATGAAGAAACCCTGCCAAGGTTCCTTGATACTTACGTTTTGCCCGATCCGGATCTGGTGATCCGCACCAGCGGCGAGGCGCGGATCTCGAACTTCCTGCTCTGGCAGTCGGCCTATTCCGAATACGAGTTCATCGACACGCTCTGGCCGGATTTCAGCGAGGCCGTCTTCGCGGAAGTTCTGGCGGGCTTTGGCAACCGGGATCGCCGCTTCGGGGGCGCGAAGGCATGAGCGCGAATGCCCGCTGGGAGGATCTTGCGCCGCGCGTGATCTCGGCCGTGGTGATGCTGGTGATCGGCGCGGTGGAGATCGTGCTTGGGGGCCTGCCGTTCCTGCTGCTCTGCGCCGCCATCGGCGGGGGCATGGTCTGGGAGCTTTCGCGCATGATCGCGCCCGCCGAAAAGACTTTCGCGCTGGCACTCGCCGGGCTGATGGCGCTGGCGGTGCTGTTCGCCACGATGCTACCGGGCCTCGCCGCCTTCGGGCTGCTCTGCGTGCCTGCAGCCATCGGCGCATTGCGCCTGCCGCGCGAGAGGGCCGCTTTCTTTGCCTTTTCGTTGGCCATCGGGCTGGCCTGCTACGCGCTTTCGGAGTTCCGCGACAGCGGCGGCATCCGGTTCATCCTCTGGCTCCTGCTGGTGGTGATCGCCACCGATGTGGCCGGGTATTTCGCGGGCAAGACTTTTGGCGGGCCGAAGTTCTGGCCGGCAATCAGCCCCAAGAAAACATGGTCCGGCACGGCCGCTGGCTGGGTCGCCGCCGGTGTGGTGGGCCTGCTGTTCAGCCTGTTCACCGAAGCCGGGCTTGGCCTCGTGCTGATCTCGATGCTTGTCTCTTTCGCGGGCCAGATGGGCGACATTGCCGAAAGTGCCGTGAAGCGGCGGATGGGGGTGAAGGATTCCTCCAACCTGATCCCCGGCCACGGCGGGCTGTTTGACCGTTTCGACGCCGTCCTTGGCGCGACGCTCTTCGTGTTGTTGCTCTCGCTCGTGCTGCCCGCCAATCCCATGGGGTTCTGATGCGCCGCATCTCTATTTTCGGTGCCACCGGCTCGATCGGGCAGAGCACGCTTGACCTGATCGCGCGCGCGCCCGAGGGCAGCTACCGCGTGGTCGCGCTCACCGGCGGGGCCAATATCGCGCAACTCGCGGCGGATGCGCGTCGGTTAAACGCCGAAGTGGCCGTGACGGCCTACCCGGAGAAGCTCGCTGACTTGCGCGAAGCCCTTGCAGGCAGCGCGGTGGAGGCCGCCGCAGGCCCTGCCGCCTTGCTCGAAGCCGCCAACCGGCCTGCCGATTGGGTGATGAGCGCCATCGTGGGCGCGGCGGGGCTTGAGCCGGGGCTTGAGGCGGTGAAAACCGGGGCGACGCTCGCGCTCGCCAACAAGGAAAGCCTCGTCTGCGCCGGGCCACTGCTGATGGACAGCGCCCGCGCGGCGAAGGCCGAGATCCTGCCGGTGGACAGCGAACATTCCGCCGTGTTTCAGGCGCTGGTGGGCGAGGATGTGGCGCGCGTGGAGCGGCTGATCATCACCGCATCAGGGGGCGCTTTCCGCGATTGGCCGCTGGAGAAGCTCGCCACCGCCACCGTGGCGCAGGCCTCCGCGCACCCGAATTGGGACATGGGGCAAAGGATCACGATCGATTCCGCCTCTATGTTCAACAAGGCGCTTGAACTCATTGAAGCCAAGGAGTTTTTCGGGATCGCGCCGGCCAAGATCGAGGCGCTCGTGCACCCGGAATCGCTCGTCCATGCGCTCGTCGGCTTCTGCGATGGCGGGCTCATGGCCCACATCGGCCCGCCCGACATGCGCCACGCCATCGGCTATGCGCTGCATTGGCCGGATCGCGGCGCGGTGCCAGTGGAGCGTCTGGATTTCGCCGCCATCGGCCAGCTCAATTTCCGCTCCCCCGAGGCGGCGCGCTACCCGGCGCTGGCGCTGGCGCGGCGGGTGATGGAGCAGGGCGGGCTTTCCGGTGCCGTGTTCAACGCTGCCAAGGAAGAAGCGCTCACCGCCTTCATCGAAAACCGCATCGGTTTTCTGCAGATGGCGCAGGTGGTGGAGCAGGTGCTGGACGCAGTTTCGGCCCGCGAAGATCTTGAGAATGCCGTGATCAGCCTTGATAACGTGCGCGCAGCGGACCATCTCGCACGTCAAACGGCAGCAGAAACGATCGCCCGCGCGGTCGCATAAGGAACAACAGTGGATATTCTTGGCCTGATCCCGTCTTTCGGCAACGTCATCTTCACGCTCGCCGCCTTCGTCATCGCGCTGTCGGTGATCGTGGCGATCCATGAATACGGCCATTACATCGTGGGCCGCTGGAGCGGGATCCATGCCGAGGTGTTTTCCATCGGATTCGGCCCCGTCCTATGGTCGCGCCATGACAAGCGCGGCACGCGCTGGCAGATCGCGGCGCTGCCCTTGGGCGGCTACGTGAAGTTCCTTGGCGATGCGGATGCCGCCTCGGCCCATGTGGATCAGGCGACGATGGACCGGCTAGAGGGCGACAAGGACGCCCTGCGCCACACCATGCCCGGCGCGCCCCTCTGGGCGCGGGCGGCCACCGTGGCGGCAGGCCCTGTGTTCAATTTCGTGCTCTCTATCATTGTGTTCGCCGCGCTGGCCCTCTGGCAGGGGCAGGTGCGCGAGCCACTCACTGTGGATCAGATGCTGCCGCACCCGGTGTCGGAAGCGGTTTTTGAGCCCGGCGACGAAATCCTCGCCATCGCGGGCACCGAGATCGCCGAGCTGTCCGAATTCCGTGACACGGTGGACGCCCTGCCGCGCACGCCGGAAATGGAGTACACCATCCGCCGTGAAGGCTCCGAGCAGACGGTGACAGGCCCCTATCCCTATCCCTCCCACGCGGTGGCGGTGCAGCCCGGGTCGGCGGCGGAAGCTGCCGGCATTTTGGCGGGGGATGTGGTCCTCGCCGTGGACGGCGCGCCCGTGTTTGCCTTTGAGGACATGCGCGAGATCGTCGGTGCCTCCGATGGCTCGGAAATGACGCTCACGATCTGGCGCGACGGCGAGGAGCTTGAACTTTCGCTCGCCCCCAAGCGGGTGGATCTGCCGCTGGCGGAAGGTGGCTTTGAAACCCGCTGGCTTATCGGTGTCACCGGCGGGCTGTTCTTCGAGCCGCAGACCGTGGGGCGGGGCGTGCTTTCGGCGCTGGATTACGGCGTGTCGCAGACCGGCTTCATTATCCGCTCCTCGCTGTCCGGCCTCTATCACGTGATCACCGGCGCTATCAGCAGCTGCAACCTGTCCGGCCCCATCGGCATTGCCGAGACATCGGGCGCAGCGGCGAGCCAGGGGCTCAACAGCTTCATTTTCTTCATCGCGGTGCTTTCCACGGCCGTGGGCCTGCTGAACCTCTTCCCGATCCCGGTGCTCGATGGCGGCCACCTCGTGTTTTACGCCTATGAGGCCGTCTCGGGCCGTCCGCCTTCGGACAAGGCGCTGAGGGTGATGATGGCGGCGGGGCTGACGATCATGCTCTCGCTCATGCTCTTTGCGCTGTCGAACGATCTCTTCTGCCCGTGATTGGGGCAGAGTGCCCTAATAGCGCCACAATCCCCTGATAGCTGTGACAGCAACTATAGAAGCAATGAGCTGACTGGAGGCTGTCATGGACACCGTGCGCGAAGGATATCGCGGGCTTGCTCTGATCCTGAACATCAACTGGGATCGTATTCTCTACCCGGCCACGATCGTGCTGGCGCTCTTCGTTGGGGCCTATCTTGGGTCTCTGGCGTTCCCGGCCCCTTGATCTTGTAGCTTATCGCCGCGCACTGCTTTGGCGCGCCGCAAAAACACCCGGCAGGATTTCCTGCTGCAAAACCCCCGCCGCGGATTCCGCAGCGGGGGTTTTCTGCCTTTTGACATAGCGGCCCGGAGTCAGTAATCCGTTGGGGAGAGGGAACCAGAAAAACGGAACGAGGGAAAATGGGCAGCGCCAAAAACGGCCGGACCGGCCGGTTTGCGAATGTGACACGCCAGGCAGCGGCATGCATTCTTACAGTTTTTTCTTTTGTTTTTCTTCTGGTTCCGGGGCAGGCCTCTGCCCAGACTTATCAGTTCAACACGATCCAGGTTGAAGGCAACCAGCGGATCGAGAGCGCCACGATCCAGACATACGCGGGAATCGCTGCCGGCCAGCCGGTGGATGTGGCCGAGCTGAACGACGCCTATCAGCGGATTCTTGCCTCCGGCCTGTTCGAAACCGTCGTGCTTGAGCCGCGCGGCTCCACGCTCTTTATTGAGGTGGATGAATACCCGACGATCAACCGCATCTCCATCGAAGGCAACAAGCGCCTGAAGGATGAAGATCTGCTCACCGCCGTCACGTCCCAGCCGCGCCGCGTTTATAGCCCGGCCACCGTGGAAGCCGACGCCCAGACCCTCACGCAGGCCTATAACATCGCAGGCCGCACGGCCGCCTCGGTGACACCCAAGATCATCGAACGCTCCGACAACCGCGTGGATATCGTTTTCGAGATCGCTGAGGGCGGCGTAACCGAGATCGAACGCCTCACTTTCGTGGGCAACCGCGCCTTCTCCGACCGCCGCCTGCGCCGCGTGCTGGAAACCAAACAGGCCGGCTACCTGCGCCGCTTCATCCGCCAAGACAGCTTCGTGCAGGACCGCATCGAGCTCGACAAGCAACTGCTGAGCGATTTCTACCAGGCCCGCGGCTTCGTGGATTTTCAGGTGCTCTCGGTGACGAGCGAAGTCTCCCGCGAGCGCGACGGCTATTTCGTGACCTTCAACATCCGCGAAGGCCAGAGCTTTGACATCGGCGAAGTGACGGTTGTGTCCGATCTGCCTGAGATCGATGCGGCCGAGTTCCTCTCCGCCAACAAGCTGCGTACCGGCCAGACCTATTCGCCTGCGCGCCTTGATAACTCCGTGCGTCGGCTGGAAAACTTGGCGCTCCAGAAGGGACTGAACTTCATTCGCGTCGATCCCCGCGTCATCCGCAACGATCGGGATCTGACGCTCGACATCGAACTGGCACTCGTCAAAGGCCCGCGCATTTTCGTGGAACGCATCGACATCGAAGGCAACACCACGACGCTGGACCGCGTGATCCGCCGCCAGTTCAAGACGGTGGAAGGCGATCCCTTCAACCCACGTGAGATCCGCGAAAGTGCGGAGCGCATCCGCGCGCTTGGCTTCTTCGAGGATGCCGAGGTGAACACCCGCGAAGGCACCGCCTCTGATCGCGTGATCGTGGATGTGGACGTGATCGAACAGCCCACCGGCGCCCTGACGCTGGGCGCGAGCTTCGGCATCGACGCGGGCCTTGGCCTGACGCTGGGCTTCTCCGAATCCAACTTCCTCGGCCGTGGCCAGCTTCTGGCTGTCCAGGTGGGCAGCGGCTCCGACAACGTCTCCTCCAGCTTCCGCTTTGCCGAACCGGCGCTGCTGGGGCGGGATCTGGCGCTTGGCTTCAGCGCCTTCTACGAGGAATCCAACTACGACAACGCCTTCTATGACACCCGCCGCGCCGGGATCTCGCCGGACATCGGCTTCCCCGTCAGCGAAAACGGGCGTCTGTCGCTGCGCTATACCTACTCGGACGAACGGATTTCCAACGTGTCGGCGGACTCGTCCAAAATCCTGCTCGGTGAAGAAGGGGACCTGACGCGCTCGGCACTTGGCTACACTTACAGCTACGACTCGCGCCGCTCCGGCCTGAACCCCAACACGGGCATCGTGTTCCGCTTCAAACAGGATCTGGCCGGCTTCGGCGGCTCCGCGCGCTACCTGCGCACAGAAGGCCTGCTGGGCGCGGAAACCAAGATCCTCAACGAAGAGGTGACGGTGCGTGCCATTCTGGAAGGTGGCTGGATCGACATGCAGAAAGGCGTGTCGCGTGCGACGGACCGGTTCTTCCTCAACCGGATGCGCGGCTTTGAGACCAACGGCCTTGGCCCGCGCGATCTGAACGTCGACAACCAGGATGCGCTGGGTGGCAACATGTTTGCGCTGGCGCGGTTCGAGGCGGATTTCCCGCTCGGCCTGCCCGAGGAATACGGCGTGTCCGGTGGTCTGTTCATGGACATCGGCTCGGTCTGGAGCCTCGACAACACCGCCGGCGGCCCACAATCAGCGGCCTGCCCGGTGACGGATTGTACCGTGGATGACTCGCTGAACCTGCGTGCCGTGATCGGGTTTGCCCTGTTCTGGGACACGCCGATCGGCCCGCTGCGCTTCAACTTCACCCATGCGCTGAAGAAAGAAGACTACGACAACGACCGTTCCTTCGACCTGACGATCTCCACGACGTTCTGAGCATGAAGGCCGGTGTGTCCAAACTCCTGCGCAGCGCCGGGCCTGTCCTGGCGCTGCTTGCGTTTTGCGGGCCCGCGCTGGCGCAATCCGCCGATGCGCCTCTGGCGCAGCCGCGCAGCAGCGCCATTCTGACCATTGATCAGGAAGCACTGTTTGCCAATTCGCTGTTTGGGCGGCGGGTGCAGGCGGAGGCCGAAGAGGCCGCGCGCGTCCTGAGCGAGGAGAACCTCGCGATCCAGCAGGAGCTAGAGGCCGAGGAAGAGGCCCTGACCGAGCAGCGCAAGGTGATGGAGCCCGCCGCCTTCCGGGTTCTGGCGGATGCTTTTGACACCAAGGTTCAGGACACCCGCGCGCTGCAGGATCAAAAATCGCGCGAGATTGCCCGCAGCGTGGAACTGGCCCGCCAGACCTTCCTGCAACGGGCGCTGCCCACGCTGTCGGACATCGTGCGCGAGCGCAACGCGGTGGCCGTGCTGGAGATCGGCACAGTGTTCTTGAGCGCTGAATCCATCGACGTCACGCGCGAGGCGGTGGCCCGGATTAACGCCGACATCGGCGATGGCACCGAAAGTGCTGCGCCCGGCGATCAGGCCCCGGAGCCTCGTCCGGCAGCGCCCGGCGCAGGGGAAGCCGCCGCGCCCGCGGAAGGCGGCACAGGGCAGAGCCCCGCCGGCGACTGAAGGCCATGGCCCCTGCGGCTTGTGCGCCTCGCGGCGAGTTGATACTCCGGTAGACAGGCCGCGGCCCCGCCGCAGAGAGAGCCGCAGAGAGACAAGAGAAAGAACGCCATGACCGATCCGGTAACCAGTGCCGATCTCGAGCTGATCCAGCGCATCATCCCCCACCGCTACCCCTTCCTGCTGGTGGACAAGGTGCGCGACATCAAGGAGGGCAAATCGGCTGTCGGTATCAAGAACGTCACCTTCAACGAGCCGCATTTCCAGGGCCATTTCCCCGGCGCGCCGATCATGCCGGGCGTGACGATCGTGGAAGCCATGGCGCAGACCGCCGCGGTGATGGTGGGGGCGCATCTGGGCCTCGCCGACAAGAACATGCTGGTCTATTTCATGTCGATCGACGGCTGCAAATTCCGCCGCAAGGTGGTGCCGGGCGACGTGCTGGAGTTGCATGTCGAGGTCACCAAGGAGCGCCGCAAGATCTACAAGTTCCGCGGCGAGGCTTTTGTTGAGGGCGAACTGGCCGCCGAGGCCGAGTTCACCGCGATGATGGATCTGCCGCAGGAGTAAGCGCCATGGCGATCCATGCCACCGCCACCGTGCACCCCAGCGCCTTCGTGGAAGAAGGGGCTGTGATCGGGCCCGAGTGCCAGATCGGCCCGTTCTGCACGGTTGGCCCCGAAGTGCGCCTTGGGCGCGGCGTCGTGCTGAAAAGCCATGCCGTTGTGACGGGCGACACCGAGATCGGCGACGAAACGGTGATCTTCCCTTTCGCCTCCATCGGCGAGATCCCGCAGGATCTGAAATTTGCCGGCGAGCACACCAAGCTGATCGTCGGCAAGCGCAATCGCATCCGTGAAGGCGTGACGATGAACACCGGCACCGAGGGCGGCGGCGGCATCACCCGCGTGGGCGATGATTGTCTCTTCATGACGGGCGCCCATGTGGGCCATGACGCTCAGGTGGGCAACCGCCTGATCATGGCCAACCAGAGCGCTCTGGCGGGCCATTGCGTGATCGAGGATGACGTGATCATCGGCGGGCTCTCGGGAATCCACCAATGGGTGCGCGTCGGGCAGGGGGCCATCATCGGCGCGGTGACGATGGTCACCAATGATGTGATCCCCTACGGCCTTGTGCAAGGCCCGCGCGGCAATCTGGACGGGCTGAACCTCGTCGGGCTGAAACGCCGCGGGGTGGACCGGGCGGATATCACCGCGCTGCGGGCCGCCTTCCAGATGCTGGCGCAGGGCGAGGGCGCTTTTGCCGAGCGCGCCCGGCGCTTGGGCGAGGAAACCGAAAGCGCCTATGTGCAGCAGATCGTGGATTTCATCCTCGGGGAAAGCGATCGCCATTTCCTGACGCCGGGCTGAGCCTGTGGCGGGCCGTCTGGCAATCCTCGCGGGCAGCGGCGCTCTTCCGGCGCTGGTGCTTGCGGCCAACCCCGGCGCGCTGGTGGTGACGTTCAAGGGCGTCGAGGCTTCCGTTTCGGGCTGTGAGGCCAGTTTCGAGAAGATCGGCGGGCTGTTCCGCCTGCTGCGCGCCGAAGGGGTGGAGCGTATCTGCCTTGCCGGGGCCATGCAGCGCCCGGCGCTGAACCCGATCCGCTTTGACACCAAGATGCTCGCGCTCGCCCCGCGCCTGCTGAAGGCGATGAACGGGGGTGATGACACGCTGCTGAGCCTCGTGGTGCAAGTCTTTGAAGCGGAAGGCTTTACTGTTGTTGGGGCACATGAACTGGTGCCCGGCCTGACGCCGGAGCGCAGCATGCTGATAGGTGTCAAACCCGGCAAGGTCGATCTCACAGACGGCGCGCGCGCCGCCGCGATCCACGCGGCGCTCTCGCCGGTGGATGTGGGGCAGGGCTGCGTAGTGGCGGCGGGCCAGTGCCTTGGTATCGAAACCATTCAGGGCACCGACGCGCTGCTCTCTTTCGTGGCGCAAACGCCCGCGCATCTGAAACGCGGCGCGCGCGGGGTGTTCTTCAAATCTCCGAAGGCGGGGCAGGAGATGCGCGTGGACATGCCGAGCCTTGGCCCGGAAACCGTGCGCAAGGCCGCCGAGGCGGGGCTGGCCGGGATTTTCGTGCGCGCAGGCAGCGTGCTGCTGATCGACCGCGTCAAGATCGCCGCCGAAGTCGAGGCGCGCGGCATGTTCCTTGCCGCATGGGACGCGCCATGAAGGTCTTCATCCTTGCGGGCGAGCCCTCGGGCGACAAGCTTGGCGGTGCGCTCATGGAAGGGCTCAAAACCCTACGCCCGGATGTGGCGTTCGCAGGCATTGGCGGCGCGCAGATGCAGGCGCAGGGGCTCAAGAGCCAGTTCCCGATGGAGGAGCTTTCGGTGATGGGCCTCGTGGAGGTGCTGCCGAAATACCGCCACCTGAAGCGCCGCATCCGCGAGACAGCCGAGGCCGTTCTGGCCCAGAAACCCGATGTGCTGATCACCATCGACGCGCCGGATTTCTCGCTGCGGGTGGCCAAGCTCGTAAAGGCCGCCTCAGGCATCCGGACCGTGCACTACGTCGCCCCCACCGTCTGGGCCTGGCGCGAAGGGCGCGCGGCGAAGATGGCGAAGGTGATCGATCACGTTCTGGCGCTGTTTCCTTTCGAGCCGCCCTATATGGAAGCCGCCGGGATGGCCTGTGATTTCGTCGGCCACCCGGTGGTGGCGGAGCCGCAGGCCACGGGCGAGGAGGCGGAGGCTTTCCGCGATAGCCTCGGGATGCTGCCCGGCGCGCCGCTGATCCTTGTGCTACCCGGCTCGCGCCGGGGCGAGGTGAGCCGGCTTGCGGAGACCTTCGGGCAGGCGCTCGTGCCGGTTCTGGCGCAGCGCCAGAACGCGCGGATCGTGGTGCCCGCGGCCGGGCCGGTGGAGGATCTGGTGCGCGAGGTCACAAGCCAGTGGCCGGGCCGCGTGCAGGTGATTTCGGCGCAGGATCCGGCGGCCAAGCGGGCAGCGTTTCGCGCGGCGGATGTCGCGCTGGCGGCTTCGGGCACTGTCTCGCTCGAGCTGGCGGCGGCTGCTACGCCCATGGTCATCGCCTACGATATGAACTGGCTCACCCGCCAGATCATCGCGCGGATGCTGAAGGTCGATACCGTCACGCTGGTGAACCTTGTGAGCGAAAGCCGTGCGGTGCCGGAGTATCTGGGCGCGGACTGCGTGCCGGACCGGATCGCGGGCGCGCTGCTGGACGTGCTGGAAGATCCCGGCGCGCAGAGCGAGGCTATGGCGCTCACGATGGAGCGGCTGGGGCGCGGGCAGGAAGATCCGGGGCTTCGGGCGGCAAGGGCTGTGCTGCGCGGGCTAGAAGGCCACTAGCTGAACATGAGAGGTCAAGCGCCGCCCCGTGGGGGCGGGACGGCGCGGCACAACAGTGCCTGTTGTGCAAAAGGGTTGAGCGTGGAGGCGTGGGCCAGATTCTCGCTGGGCTAGGCGTCGCCTCACTTCTTCAGCGGCACGCCAAACAGCTCCAGCCGGTGCCCCTTGAGCTTGTAGCCCAGCTTCTCGGCGATCTTTTCCTGCAAGGCTTCGATCTCCGGGTCCACGAACTCGATCACATCGCCGGTGGTGATGTCGATCAGGTGATCGTGGTGCTCGCGGTCTGCCGTTTCATACCGCGCGCGCCCGTCGCCGAACTCGTGCTTGTCGAGAATACCCTTCTCTTCAAAGAGCTTCACCGTGCGGTAGACCGTGGCGAGCGAGATCTTCGGATCCACGGCTGAGGCACGGGCGTAGAGCTCTTCGGCGTCGGGGTGATCCTCGGCCTCCTGCAACACGGCCGCAATCGTGCGGCGTTGCTCCGTCAGGCGCAGCCCCTTGGCTTCGCAGCGCTCAAGGATCGTCTCGGTCATGCGTCTCTCGTCTCGCGGTGTGGCGCGCTTCCTAGACCAGCGCCCCCTTGAGGGCCAGCCTATTGTGCCGGGGCGCGGGTGAAAAGCCTCAGATCAGCTCCGGCTCGCGGCCCACCTTCTGGGCCAGCCTTGCCACCGTCAGCCCCTGCACGATGATCGAGAAGACGACGATCACATAGGTCGCGGTGAGGATCAGCGGCTTCCATTCGCTGTCGGGCAGTGAGAGCGCCAGCGCAACTGAGATGCCGCCCTTCAGGCCGCCCCATGTCATGATCGGGATCACACCGGGGGCAAAGCCGCGGAAGGGGCGCAGCAGCAGCACCGGCACGGCCACGGCCGCCAGACGGGCGAGCAGCGCAAGGCCGATGGCAAAGACCGAGGCCAGCAAAGCGTCCGAGGAAAAGGTGACGGCAAAGACCTCGAAACCGATCATCAGGAAGAGCACCGCGTTCAGGATTTCGTCGACCATCTCCCAGAAATGATCCACATACTTGCGGGTCTGCTCGCTCATGCCGTGGGTCATGCCCGTATCGCCGATGAAAAGCCCGGCCACCACGGCCATGATTGGGGCAGAGACATGCAGCGCCACGGCCAGCTCATAGCCGCCGAAGGCCAGCCCCAGTGTGAGCAGCACCTCCAGCGCGTAATCATCGATCCGCCGCATCAGCCGGAAGACGAGCCAACCGAGCACCGCACCAAGGGCCGCGCCGCCAAGGGCCTCCTGCAGAAACAGCAGCGTGATTCCGGCGGCATCCAGCTCGTGATGGCCCGGCGCGGGGAAGGCGAGGCCTGCGAGCACGAGGAAGACGACATAGCCCACGCCATCGTTGAACAGCGATTCCCCCGCGATCTGGGTTTCCAGAGATTTCGGCAGGTTGGCCTCGCGCAGCACGCCCAGCACGGCGACGGGATCGGTGGGGGAGATCAGCGCGCCGAACACGAGTGCGATCAGCAGCGGCATCCCGGTGATCCACGAAAAGCCGAAGCCCACGATGGCGGTGGAGAGTCCGACGCCCAGCGTCGCCATGAGCGCCACCACGGCCCATTCGCGCCGCAGATCGCTCACTTTCACATGGAGCGCCCCGGCAAAGAGCAGCAGCCCCAGCATCCCCTCAAGCAGCGCATCGGAGAAATCGAGCCCCATGACGGTGGAACGGATCATGTCGTCGATGGCGAAGGCGGGGTAGACCAGATCGATGCCGATGATCGTGAGCGAGGCGAAAAGCGCCACCACGAGAATGCCGATGGTGCCGGGCAGGCGCAGGAAGAGGTAATTGATCGAGCCGAACAGCCCTGCAAGAACGATGATGAGCGAAGTCAGTTGCAGGATGTTCATGGCGCGCGCCCCGTGGGATTTGGAGCTAAACCCTTAGCACGGCGCCGAAATCCGGCCAAGCCTGAGCGCGGGGCGGCGTCACTCGTTGCGCAGGCGCACGTCCGCCCAGATCGGCAGGTGGTCGGAGGCAAGCTGCGCCAACTCGCCCTTCTCCACGCCGGCACGTAGCAGATGGGCGGTGTCGTTCAGCGCAACCCGGTCGAGCCGGGCCACGGGGCGGCGGGCGTGATAGCTCAGGCCCGGCGCGTGGACGTGGTACAGATCGTTCAAAGGCTCCATGCCGCCGTGGGCGCTCCATTCGTTGAAATCGCCGAGGATGGCGGTGGGCATCGGGGCCAGCGTTTTGAGCGCGGCGGCAATGGTTTCCAGCTGCATCAGCCGGTAGCGGCGCAAGAGGCCAAGATGCGTGCCGATGACGCGCAATTTGCCTTCCGCGCTCTCGGCCTCCACCATCACCGCACCGCGCGGCTCCAGCCCAGGCAGCTCGAGCCGCTCGACCCGCGTTGCACGCAGGCCCTTTTTCAGCAGGATCGCATTGCCGTGCCAGCCAAGGCTCACATCGTTTTCGGCCAGCTCCACGGGGGTGAAATCGCTGTAAGAGCGGATCGTGCCTTCGGGCAGGGCGGCGGGGCGGGGGCCAAGGCGGTGGTCGGCCTCCTGCAGCACGACGACATCGGCCGAAAGCCCGTTGATCACCTCGATCACGCGGCCCGGCGCGCGTTTGCGGTCCGTGCCGAGGCATTTGCGGATGTTATAGCTGGCCAGACGCATGGATCAGGTGCCGCAGAAAGTGGCCTGCACCACTTCCTCCTGCAGCGGCGGGCGGGCATAACCTTCCGCGCCGGGCTGTTCGGTGAAGGGGGTGGCAAGCACGGTGTTGAGCCGCTCGAACGGGGCATAATCCCCGGCGACGGCGGCTTCGATGGCCTGTTCGATCCGGTGGTTGCGCGGGATATAGGCCGGGTTCACGGATTCCATGCGGGCACGGGCGCTGTCCGGCGACGCGCCCTCTTGCGCGAGGCGGGCGTGCCAGTCGGCCTCCCATTGGTCAAAGGCCTCTGGCTCAAGGAAGTGGTCGCGCGCGCGGGTCGTGCCAAGAGCGCGGAACGTATTGGTGAAATCGGCCTGACCGGCGCTCATGGCGTGAAGCAGCGCCACGATCAGCGCCTCATCGCCTTCTTGCGCTGTCTCCAGACCGATCTTGCCTGAAAACAGCGCCAGCCACTCGGTGCGGAACTGCGCGCCGAAGCCCTGCAGAACCTCGCTCGCCTCGGCCACGGCGGCCTCGCCATCCGCACCCATGATCGGCACCAGTGCCGTGGCAAGCTGGGCGAGGTTCCAGAGCAGGATGTCGGGCTGGTTCTGGTAGGCATAGCGCCCGCCGCGATCGATGGAGGAATAGACGGTGGCCGGGTGGTAGGCGTCCATGAAGGCGCAAGGGCCGTAATCGATGGTTTCGCCCGCGATCTGGGTGTTGTCGGTGTTCATCACGCCATGGATGAAGCCCACGCCCATCCATTGCGCCACCAGCCGTGCCTGCGCGGCGCTCACCACTTTGAGCAGGCCGAGCGGGCCGTCTGCGTCCGGGTAGTGGCGGGCGATCACGTGATCGGTGAGCAGCCGCAGCGCCTCGCCATCGTTGCGCGCGGCGAAATACTGGAAGGTGCCCACACGGATGTGGGAGGCGGCCACGCGGGTCAGCACCGCGCCGGGCAGGGGTGTTTCGCGGAAAACAGGCTCGCCCGTGGTGACGGCGGCCAGCGCGCGGGTGGTGGGGATGCCAAGGGCATGCATCGCCTCGCTCACCAGATACTCGCGCAACACAGGGCCAAGCCAGGCGCGGCCATCGCCCCGGCGGCTGTAGGGCGTGGGGCCGGAGCCCTTGAGCTGTATGTCAAAGCGGTTGCCGCTTTTGTCCTGCACTTCACCCAGCAGAAGCGCCCGCCCGTCGCCCAGCTGCGGAGAGAAGCCGCCGAACTGGTGCCCGGCATAGGCCTGCGCCAGTGGATCAGCCCCTTGCGGCACGGCGTTTCCGGCCAGCACCGCCACGCCTTCGGGGCTTTCCAGCGCGGCTGGATCCAGCCCCAGATCCCGCGCCAGCGCGTGGTTCACCTTGATCAGCTCCGGCGCGCGCACTGGCGTGGGGCCAAGCCGCGTATAGAAGCGCTCAGGGAGCGTGGCGTAGCTGTTGTCAAAGGCGAAAGTCAGGGTCATGGGGCGGGCTCTTCTGCGTCAGTCCTGAGGTAAGCGCTGGGGCAAGAAATTGCCAGACAAAGCACGACGCTCAGGAACCCATAAAATGTCTCTTTCGTTCGTTTGTGGTCGAGCGCCGCTTCCGCGGGGTGGCGCAATCGCGCCGCCCCGAGGGGGCGGAACGGCGGGGCCCAACAGTGCCTGTTGGGCGGGCGATACTTCAACGCATAAGGCCATTTAGGTGCAGCACTCAGCCCAGAATACGCGTCATCAGGTGGTATGTCTCGCGGTTCTCGAACCCCAGTCGCGCATAGAGCCCGCGGGCGCGCTCATTGCCACGCTCCACTTCCAGATGCAGCGCCTTCACCCCGTGATCGGCCAGCGCGGGCAGCAGCGTGCGCAGCACCTCTCCGCCAAGGCCACGGCCTCGCAGCTTTTCGCGGATGAAGAACTCATCGACAAAACCGTCGATCCCGCCCAGCTCCACCGAATAGCCGAAGCTGATCACGATATAGCCCACCGGCGCGGTGCGCGGGCCGATGAGGTAGGCGATGCCGTGGGGCGTGCCCTCCAGCAAGGGCTGCAGCGCGGCGCGGCGTTTGTCTTCGCTCTGTGTGATGCCCTCGAACGCATGGTAGCGGGCGACGAGGCCGGCAAGGCGGTCCAGATCTTCGGGCTTGGCCAGATGCAGCTTGGCGCTCATGGGCTTGGGTCTCCTTCGACGCCCTTCATGGCGCATTCCGGCGCTTGATGCACGAGGAATGCGCCTGCGCAGCGGCAATGGGCAAAATCTGGCAGGCGCAGGATGCCGAGCCGGGCGGCCCACGCCCGAGGTGGGGGCGATAGCCCCCGCCTGTGGGGCGGGCGGGGGCTGCCCGGCGTGCCGCCGGGCGAAACAGGCGCTACAGCCGCGCGAGGCGCTCTGTCAGCAGGGCAAAGAAACCGTCGGCATCCACATCGCCCATGAAGGTCGCGTTGGGCGCGCGGTCCGTCACGCCCCACCAGTCGGCCACCGTCATGCCCAGCGTCAGCTCGGACTCCACCTCGATCTCCACGTTGATATGGCGGCCCGTGAACAGCTCGGGCCGGATCAGATAGGCGGTGACGCAAGGATCATGCAGCGGCGCGCCGGAGGAGCCGTATTTCTCCTTGTCGAAGCGCTCGAAGAAATCCGTCATCTCGGCCACGGCCGCCCCCACGGGGGTGCCAAGGGCGCGGAAAGCATCGTTGCGCGGCTTGGTGACAAGCGCCTTGTGGGTCACGTCCAGCGGCATCACCACGATGGGCACGCCGGAGGCAAAGACGATCTTGGCCGCGTCGGGATCGACGTAGATGTTGAACTCTGCGGCCGGGGTGATGTTGCCCACCTCGAAATAGGCGCCGCCCATCATTACGATTTCCTGAACCTTCTCAACCACATCCGGCGCCTGCGCGAAGGCCTGCGCGATGTTGGTGAGGGGGCCAAGGGGGCAGAGCGTCACCGTGCCTTTGGGGTGCGCGCGTAAGGTGTCGATGATGAAATCCACCCCGTGCTGGGGCTGCAGCGGCATGGTGGGATCGGGCAGGGTGGGGCCATCCAGCCCCGTCTTGCCGTGGACATGCTCCGCCGTCACCAGAGGCCGGTGCATGGGCGTATCGCAGCCCGCAAAGACCTTGACCTCGGGCTTGCCCGCCAGCTCACAAACAATCCGCGCGTTCTTCTGCGTGAGCGGCAGGGGCACATTCCCGGCTACGGCGGTGATGCCGAGCAGCTCGATCTCTTCCGGGCTGGCCAGCGCCAGAAGGATCGCGACGGCGTCGTCCTGTCCGGGGTCCGTATCGATGATGATCTTGCGCGGGGCAGGCATGGGGAAGCTCCTGAACGGGTGTCAAAGAAGCGGAGCGTGGCGGAGGTGGAGGGGAATGGCAAGGGGGCGCGCGCAATAGAAACTGCCGGTCTGAGTGTATTGGCTGAGTGGCAGGAATTGGTTGACAACTTTTTCTGTTAACCCCACTCGATGCTTTGAACATCTGGCGAATGGTGATTAATACTTTGGCCGAAATTCAAAAGAATATTTACGGCTCGGTAGCAACCTGAGGTCGGTGAGATATTCGCAGGCCAAAGGAAAACTCAAAATATGGAACTGCTGTTCGTTGCCTTGGTTGTCGTTGGGTTTGCACTGCTCAACAGCCGAAATGGAAAGCGCACAAAGAAAACGATTCCACTGAAAACCATGCGTCCGGACGAACAGGTTCACCCTGCTTCCAAGCCGGTTGCTCCTTCGAAGGTAGAAGCACAGCCCGCACCCTTTGACGAGTCAACATCAAAGCCTGCCCCTCCGGAAACGGTTTTGGTCGGTTCCGCGTGGGTGACCGATGGCGACACGATTAAAATCGGCTCGACCCAGATTCGGTTGTTTGGGGTCGACGCTCCCGAGTTGGATCACCCATATGGTAAGAAGGCAAAGTGGGCGCTCCACAGCCTTTGCAAGGGGCAAGAGGTCAGGGCAGAGGTGACCGACACCGACGAATATGGGCGCGTTGTGGCGCGCTGTTTTCTTGCTGATGGGCGCGATTTGTCCGCAGAAATGGTTAAGGAGGGCTTGGCTCTGGATTGGCCTAAATTCTCTGGTGGCAAATACAGTGACTTGGAAGTGGAAGGGGTGCGGAAGAAACTGTTCCTCGCCGCCGCGCGCCAGAAAGGGCATATGGGCGTTTGGAAACGGTTCGAAGAAAAGCAAAAGGCTGGGCCCTAAGCCAGCAAAGCGTCTTGTTTGTGAAAGAACGGTCGCTTCGGCGGTGCTTCGCCAATCCAAACGCAAAAACGCCGCCCCAACCGGGGCGGCGTTTCCTGTTTCCCTGACCTGACCGATCAGCCGTCGAAATCGACCGTTTCGATCAGTTTCAGCGCGTCGGGGCGGAGTTTGGCGAGCTCCATCAGGTTCACCGGGTCTGCCGAGAAGGCGCCCCAGCCCTTGACGAGATCCACGGCTTCCGTGCCCGGGGCGATCGGGTATTCGTAGTTGGCCGCGCCGTAAATTTCCTGCGCCTTCGGCGAGGTCAGGAATTCCATGAATTTCAGCGCGTTCTCGGCGTTGGGGGCGGCTTTCGTCATCGCCACGCCGGAGATGTTTACGTGCGTGCCGTGGCCTTCGAATTCCGGGAAGACGATGTTGACGCTGTCGGCCCAGGCTTGTTGCTCGGGATCTTCCAGCATCTTGCCCATGTAGTAGGTGTTGCCCACGGAGATGTCGCATTCGCCGGCCCAGATCGCTTTCACCTGCGCGCGGTCGTTGCCCTGCGGTTTGCGGGCGAGGTTGGCTTTCACGCCTTCCAGCCAGTCTTTCGTGGCCTCTTCGCCGTGGTGGTACAGGTGGGCGGCGGTGAGGGCGACGTTATAGGCGTTGGTGCCGGAGCGGATGCAGATGCGGCCCTGCCATTTCGGATCGGCCAGATCCTCGTAGGTCGTCACTTCGCCCTCGGCCACGCGCTCCTTGGAGGCGTAAACTATGCGGGCGCGGGTGGTGAGGCCGAACCAGTGGTTCTCGGGGTCGCGGTATTGCCCGGGCACGTTGGCTTCCAGCGTTTCGGAGGTGACGGCTTGCGTCAGCCCGGCTTCCACGACGCCGGCAAGGCGGGAGATGTCCACGGTGAGCACGACGTCCGCCGGGGAGCGTTCGCCCTCGGCCTGCAGGCGCTCGATCATGCCTTTCTCAAGGAAGGCCACGTTGACGGTGATGCCGGTTTCCTCGGTGAAAGCATCGGTGAGCGGCTTGATCAGTTCGGGCTGGCGGTAGGAGTAGACGTTGACCTCCTCAGCCAGTGCGGGCGCGGCGGTGGCCACGGCGACCAGGGCGAGGGCGGTGGTGCGGAAAGGGGTGAACATGGGGATGTCCTCTGGTTGGATTTCTCCCGGCCTGTAAACCCGACTATTTTGATCGGGTCAATAGGTGATTATTTCACTTGGGAATAAATCCGTCTGCTATCTGCGCTCCTCCGCCTTGGCCTCATCCCAGAGCGCATCCATCTCTTCCAGCGTGGACTGGGCCGGGGTCTTGCCGCGTGTTTTCAGTTTTTCTTCAACCTTTTCAAAGCGTCGGGTGAATTTTGCGTTGGCGGCGCGCAGGGCACTTTCCGGGTCCAGCCCGAGGTGGCGGCCGAGGTTGGCCATGACGAAGAGCAGATCGCCGAACTCCTCTTCCACCTTGTCCTGGGTCAGCCTGTCGCGCGCCTCCACCAGCTCGCGGCTTTCCTCCAGCAGCTTGTCGAGCACGTTCTCGGTGGAGGGCCAGTCAAACCCCACCCGCGCGGCGCGCGATTGCAGCTTCAGCGCGCGCAGCAGCGCCGGAAGGCCCACGGCGACGCCATCGAGCGTGCCTTTCTCGGCGCGGCCAGCGCGCTCCTTGGCCTTCTGGGCTTCCCAGTCGCGGGTCTGCTGCTCTGCCGATTTCTGGTTGCTCTCATCGCCGAAGACATGGGGGTGGCGGGCGACCATCTTGTCGGAGATGTTTTTCACCACGTCATCAAAACTGAAATGCCCGGCCTCCTCCGCCATCTGCGTGTGGTAGACGGTCTGGAAGAGAAGATCGCCCAACTCGCCCTCCAACTCGCCAAAGGCCGCGCGTTCGATCGCATCGGCGACCTCATAGGCCTCCTCGATGGTGTAGGGCGCGATGGTGGCGAAATCCTGTTCGATGTCCCACGGGCAGCCCGTTTCTCGGTCGCGCAGGCGGCGCATGATCTCGCGCAGGCGGGGCAGGCCGCCTTCGGGATCGAACACAAGGGCGTCGCTTTGGGCTTTGGGCAGGGGGGTGTGCATGGTCGGCTCCGTTGCTGGCAGCTTGGTTTAAGCAAGGGGCGCGGAAAATGTGAAGCCCCGCCGGTGTCTGCGCGCTTGAGGCCTGCGGCGTTGCGGGGCAGGGTGGGGCTGTTGTGCGCGAGTGTTTGTGATGCGGTTTCTTCTGGCTCTTTTGATCCTGCTGATGCCTGTGCCTTTGCGCGCGGAGCCGCCGGATCGCGCCTGCACGCAAGGCAAATGGGGCCATGTGGAGTGCATCCGGGAGGCGCATTTCACCTTTGATACCTGCCAGTTGATCGAAAGCGCCGCCGCCCGCCATGGGCTCGACGCACATTTCTTCGCGCGGCTGATCTGGCAGGAGAGCCGCTTCGACCCGAACGCCGTGAGCCCGGCCAATGCGCTGGGGATCGCGCAGTTCATCCCCTCTACGGCCAAGCTGCGCGGGCTTGCCGATCCGTTCAACCCGGCGCTGGCGCTGGAACATTCCGCCGAATACCTCGGCGAGCTGCAGCGCCGCTTCGGCAATCCGGGGCTGGCCGCCGTGGCCTATAATGGCGGAGAGAACCGGGCCGAGCGCTTTGTGGCCGGGCGCGCCGGGCTTGCGTCTGAAACCATCGCCTACGTGCGCATCATCACCGCGCGGCCTGCCGAAACATGGCGCGATGCGCCGCCTGAAGCGCCGGATTTCCGTCTTGACGCTGCAAAGCCGTTTGCCCCGGCCTGCCACGCTATGGCGCGGGCGCGTAAACTCTCGCCCCCGGTGCGGCCTACGCCCCGGCGCGAGCCTTTCGGCGTGCAACTGGCCTATGGGGTGACGCCCGAGGCCTCGCTTGCGCGCTTTCAGCAGAACACCCGACGCTGCGCGGCGGAAGTGGCCGGGGAAGAGCCGGATTTCATCTTCGTGAAGAACCGCGTGAGCCCGGTGAAGGGCTATTACATGGCCCGCATCGGGCGCTCCTCCCTACGCAGCGCCAGCACCTACTGCAGCAGCTTGCGCCGGGCCGGCTGCATCTGTGCGGTGTTTCGCAACTGAGATTGAACATTGCCCTTGCGCGTGCCGCTGGCCGCGCTAGCAAGGAGCCAAGCAGACAGGAGAGCCCCCATGCCCGTGATCAACCGCATCGCCGATTACGCCGAAGAGATGAAGACATGGCGGCGCTGGCTGCACCGCAACCCGGAGCTGAAGTTCGACTGCCACAAGACGGCTGCTTTCGTGGTGGAGCGGCTGCGGGAGTTCGGTGTGGACGAGATCCACGAGGGCATTGCCACCTCGGGCGTCGTGGCCGTGATCAACGGGCAGGGCGACGGCCCTACGATCGGCCTGCGCGCCGATATGGACGCTTTGCCGATCTTTGAGGAAAGCGGCGTTGATTACTCTTCTGAAACCGAAGGCAACATGCATGCCTGCGGCCATGACGGCCACACCACGATGCTGCTGGGCGCGGCGAAATATCTGGCCGAGACCCGTCGTTTCAAGGGCCGTGCCGTGCTGATCTTCCAGCCGGCCGAGGAAGACGGCGGCGGCGCGGGCGTGATGGTGGAAGAGGGCGTGATGGAGCGCTTCGGCCTGGCGCGCGTCTTCGCACTGCACAACGCGCCCAACATCCCCGTCGGCCATTTCCACTCCACGCCGGGGCCGATCATGGCGGCAGTGGATGAGTTTGAGATCACCTTCAAGGGCCGGGGCGGCCATGCGGCCATGCCGGAGGATACAGTGGATCCGATCCCTGCGGTGGCAGCGCTGGCGCAGGCCCTGCCCACGGTGGTGAGCCGCAACGTCTCGGCCATCGACGACATCGTGCTTTCGGTCACCTCGATCCATGCGGGCAAGGCGTTGAACGTGGTGCCTGAAACCGCCTTCATCGGCGGGACGGTGCGCTGCTTCAGCCCCGAGGTGCGCGATGTGGCCGAGTCCCGTATCCGCGCGCTGGCCGAAGGGCAGGCGGCGGCCTTCGGGGTCGAAGCACAGATCATCTACCGCCGGGATTACCCGCCCACCATCAATGATGCGGATCAGGCCGAGTTTGCGCTCTCCGTGGCCCGGGCCGTGGCCGGAGAGGCGGCCGTCGTTGGGGATGCGCCCAAGCAGATGGGCTCTGAGGATTTCGCCTATATGCTGGAGCGCACGCCGGGGGCTTACCTGTTCCTCGGCCAGGGCGACGGGCCGGTGTGCCACCACCCGGCCTATGATTTCAACGACGAGATCAGCCCCATCGGCGCAAGCTTCTTTGCCCAGATCGTCGAGCGGGCGCAGCCTCTCTGAGGCATGACTCGCACAATACGATTTATCCGGTCCGCTTTGCGGGCCGGGACCTTATCATTGATTGAACCTTGCCCAAGGGGCAATCTGCCAAGACCTGAGGCGCCCCTCAGCCCTTCGGCATTGTCAGCGTGATGTTGCGCCCGCTTTTCACGTAGCGCAGTTCGTTGCTGCCGATGGCCGCGACCTGCCCGCCATCCACGCGGTCGCCCACTTTCACCTTCACGTAGCGCCCGCTCGACAGCCGGATCAGCGCCCGGCGGTTCTTGTCAGAGCCATAGACGCCGATCAGGTTGATCTTGCCGAGGTTGATCGCATTCTTCAGGGTTGCCTGCTGTGCCACGCTTGCCGCCGTTGTTGTCTTCGAGTTGATCTCCTGACGCGACAAGCTCTGCCCCGTCGTACGGCCCCCTGTCTCCTCTGCGCCGCCGTCAGAGCTGCGCGCGGTGGGCGCGGGAGCCGTGGCGGTAGGAGCGGCAGTGGCGACTCGGCGCACCTCGATTTCGGGGCGCACGCGGGGACGCGGCGAACGGGCTATCGCACGTTCGGTGGGCAGGTCAAACAGGTTGCTTTCGGGGGGCGGAGCTTCGGCGGCCTCCTGCGCATCAGCGATCGCGGCGGCGACGGCGGCGACTTCGGCGGGGCGCGGAGCCGGACGCAGGGTGCCAAGCTGGGCCAGCGTGCGCCCGCCAAGGCGGCTGCGTTCCTCGGATTCCACCAGATCACCCGGGCGCGCGGCAGGGCGGAAGCCCTCCAGCGGATCGGCCTCGGTCAGCAGATCCACCGGCGCAAGCCCCTCGGGCCGCAGGGCGGCGCGTTTGGCGGGGCTGCCGGCAAAGACGCGCACGCCATCGGGCGTCAGCGCGCCTTGCGGAGTCGGGATCACCCAGCCGTTTTCGTCCAGCGCGAATTGCGTGGCCGCATCGGCCGGGTTGCTGCGCGCGGCGAGCGGCGCGTCAGTTGCAAAGCTGTCGGGTGCGGGCAGGGCCACGGCGTCCGAGGCTTCGGTGGTGGGATCGATGGAGGCCACATAGAGCGAATCCGTCGAGCCGGGGCCCTGCAGCAGGTTCAGGCGCGGGCCGTCGGCAAGGGAGGTGTCGGGCGCCTGTTCCGCAGGTGTTGCGGGGGCGTCGGGGGCCTGCTCCGCCTGAGGGGCTATCGTTTCGCCTTCGGGGAGCTCGGGCAGCAGCACTGGCGCTGTGGCTTCAGGCAGGCTCGCCAGAACCACGGTGCCTTCTTCTGTCGGCGCGGCCCCGCCGCTCTCGGCCCCTTCGATCAGGGCGGGCTCGGGCAGGGCGCTGACCTCGGCCTCCGGCAAGGCGGCAAGATCGATGTTCGCGGTTTCGTCCTGTGGCGTGAGCGCGGCCTCAGGCGCTTCGCTGCGCAGCAGGTCCACCGGGTTGGGCGCGCCGAAGAACTGCGCGCCGATAAAGAGAAGCGCCAGCGTGGCGGCGAGGCCACCAATGGGCAGGAGCTTACGGCGCAGCTCCGCGCGCCCCTGACCCTTGGCCGGGAACTGCGGCAGGGGGAAGGGATCCTTGGCGCTGCGCAGTGGGAGGGCGGTTTCGCCCTCGGCCAGATCATCGCGCGCGGCGACGAGGGCAGCGGCGGACACTTCGGGCTTCGGGGCTGGCTTGGCAGGCGGCTTTTCCGGTTTGGACTGTGCCGGTTTGGGCTGTGCCGGGGCAAGGCTGTCGCCCGCGCGCACGAAGGCGGGGATGCCTTCTGCCGGGGCGTCGTCTTCCGGCACATCCGCAGGGCTTTCCGGGGCCGGGGCGGCCTCGTCCGGGCCTTCAAAGGCCTCCGGGCTCTCCATCAGCGTGAAGCGCGGCGCAAGCGCGGCGGCGAGCGCCTTGGGGCTTTCCGGTGTCTCAGGCTGCGCGACGTCCGACGCGGGAGCCTCGGGGGCCTGGCGCTCCGGTGCGGCAGGGAGGGCGGTTTCCAGAACCGGTACAGCGGCTGTCTCTGCTTCAACAGCCTCAGCGGGCGGCGCGGGTTTGGCGTCCGGCTTCGCGGGGCTTTCGGGTTTCGCGGCCACGGCGGGCAGGATCACGATGGCCTCAGCGTCGCGCGCGACGCTCAGGCCCTCGGGGCGGGCATGGGGCAGGCCGAAGAAGGGCTCGCCTTCAAAAGCGCTTCCTTCGGGGATCGCTACGAAACAGGCCGGCGGGAACTTGTGATCCAGCGCGAAGCCCTCCGCCTCGCGCAGGGTCATCTGGGCCACCGCCGCCACCTGTGCCCTGTCGCCTTGCAGGCGCCAGTCGAAGGCCAGCTCATCGACCGAATAGGGGGTCAGGCCTTCCAGCGCCTCGCGGATCTGCACGAGCCGCTCCGCATCGCTGGGGCCGGGGGCCGCAACCTCGGTGTAAAGCACCTCGGAATTGGGGATCACGAGTTTGCAGAAAAACGCATCGCTGCGCCCCTTGCGGGCCTTGGCGCGCAGGGCTTTCAGATCCTCGCCAAGCGTGCCGGAGGCCAGCGACACATCGCCCACGCTTTCCCAGCCGCCTTCCACGCGCCGCAGAAGGCCGATGCCGCTGTGCGAAAGGTTGAGAGCGTAACCGGGCAACATGCAATTTTCCTACCACGAAACAGGCCTGTGCCAGAAGATGCCATTGCCGCCCGCCAGCCGAAAGGCAAGAAATCGCGCATCGGGCCGAAACCAGACGGAAACTTCTGCAGCGCCTTCCTGCGATGCTTACATGCTGGGGTAAGTCCCTTGCCAACACCTGAAGGAAGACCGATGCGCAAGCTTCTGATGACACTGCCTTTTCTCCTGCCTCTTCCGGCGCTCGCCGAAGAGCTGCCGCGCCTGATCACCATCACCGCCGAAGGGCAGGTGGCGGCGGTGCCGGACATGGCCACGATCACGCTGGGCGTCACCACGGAAGGCAAGACCGGCGCAGAAGCGCTCAATGCCAATTCCGAACGTATGGCGCTTGTGCTGGCGGAGCTGTCCGAAAGCGGCATCGAGGGCCGGGACGTGCAGACGCGCGGCCTCAACCTCTCGCCGCGCTGGCACCACAAGAATGATGGCAGCCAGCCCGAGATCACCGGCTTCGTGGCCAACAACACGGTGACGGTGCGGGTGCGGGATCTGGCGCAGCTAGGCGGCGTGTTGGACAGCGTCGTGCAGCAGGGGGCCAACACCTTCCAGGGGCTGCAGTTCGGCCTTGCTGACGACAGCGCGCTTTCGGATGAGGCCCGCCGCGCGGCCGTGGCCGAGGCCCGTGCGCGGGCGGAGCTTTATGCCGAGGCGGCAGGCGTGGAGCTGGGCGATCTTGTGTCGCTCACGGAGAATGGCAGCTACCGGCCCCAATTGCGGATGATGGAAGCCGCCGCCATGGCGCGGGATTCGGTGCCCATCGCGGAAGGTGAGGTGACGATTTCCGCAACGGTGACAATGGTTTACGCCATCGAAGGCGGCCAGTAACCGCGCGCTTGCGCGCAGCCCTTGACGGGCGCTGCGCAGGCCCATAAATCGGCACGGTGCGGGACGACCCGCGCCTTTGCCTGCACATCCGGGACGGCCCGGCCCACACCTGAAAGGAGGGCCGTTTCATGGCCTGGTTTGCACTCTTCACCGCCGGACTGTTTGAAATTCTCTGGGCCTATTTCATGAAGAAATCGGTCGGGTTCACGCTGCTTGGTCCAAGCGTGATCACAATCCTCGGCATGCTCGGAAGTTTCCTCCTGCTGGCCTATGCCATGCGCAGCCTGCCCCTGGGCACGGCTTATACGATCTGGACGGGGATCGGCGCTGTCGGGGCCTTCGTTCTCGGCGTCGTGATGCTGGGCGAGGCCGCCACGCCGCTACGCCTGCTGGCGGCCTTGATGATCGTGGGCGGCATACTCCTGATGAAGATCGCCAGCTAACACTCTGCTTTTAAGGCTTTTTAGACTTGGTGCTGAGCGGCTGCCCGGGCGGGTGCGGAACGCGCCCGCCGTGGGGCGGGCAGGCGCGTGCCCGTCACTTGCGTGACGGGCGATCTCATCACACCTTCGCCAGCGCCTGCTCCAGATCGGCGATGATGTCGGCCGGATCCTCGATCCCGATCGACAGGCGCACCACGTTGGGCGCGGCCCCTGCGGCCTCCTGCTGCTCCGGCGAAAGCTGTCGGTGGGTGGTGGAGGCCGAGTGGATCACCAGCGAACGCGCATCGCCGAGGTTGGCGACATGGGAGAACAGCTCAAGGCTGTCCACCAGCTTGACGCAGGCGTCATAGCCGCCCTTCAGCGCGACGGTGAACAGGCCGCCCGCCCCGCGCGGGCAGATCCGCTTGGCGCGCTCGGCATAGGGCGAGGAGGGCAGGCCCGCGTAGGTCACGCGCTCCACCGCCGTGTGGCTTTCCAGCCAGCTGGCCACTTTCTGGGCATTCTCCACGTGCTTCTGCATCCGCAGCGAGAGCGTTTCGATGCCCATCAGCGTGTAATGCGCGCCCTGCGGGTTCATCGTCATGCCCAGATCGCGCAGGCCCACGGCGATGGAGTGGAACGTATAGGCCATCGGCCCAAGCGCGGCGTGGAAGGTGAGGCCGTGGTAGGCGGGCTCGGGCTCGCTCAGCGAGGGGAACTTGCCGGAGGCCGACCAGTCGAAATTGCCGGAATCCACGATGCAGCCGCCGGTGACGGTGCCGTTGCCTGTGAGATATTTTGTGGTGGAATGCACCACCAGCGTCGCGCCGTGCTTGATCGGGTTGCAGAGGTAGGGCGAAGCCGAAGTGTTGTCGACGATCAGCGGCAGGCCGGCCTCATCGGAGATCGCCGAAATCGCGTCCAGATCGGTGATGTAGCCGCCCGGGTTGGCGATGGATTCACAGAAGATCGCGCGGGTGTCGTCATCGATGGCGGCGCGCAGGGCGGCGTGATCTTCGAAATCAACGAAGGTGCAGGACCAGCCGAAGCGCTTGATCGTCTGCGAGAACTGCGTGACGGTCCCGCCGTAAAGCCTTGTGGAAGCGACGATATTCTTGCCCGGCCCCATAAGCGGAAAGAGCGCCATGATCTGTGCGGCATGTCCCGAAGAGCAGCAGACAGCACCAGTGCCGCCTTCCAGCGCGCAGATGCGATCGGCCAGCGCGCCCACCGTCGGGTTGGTCAGGCGGGAGTAGATGTAGCCCACTTCCTGCAGGTTGAAGAGCGCGGCGGCGTGCTCAGCATCGCGGAACACATAGGCCGTCGTCTGGTAGATCGGCACCTGCCGCGCGCCGGTGGCCGGATCGGGGGCCGCGCCGGCGTGGATCTGCAGGGTATCAAAGCCCTGGGGCTTGGCATCACTCATCACTTTTCCTCCCAAATGGAATGTCGCCGGTCACGTTAGGGCAAGGCTTCTGGCCCCACAACATGCAAGTCACAGCAGGGCGCGGGATTCGCCTGTGCCGGGGCGTAGCGCTTGACCTTGGCGCGGAACGAATGTTCAAACGGGGGAACGCCTTTCCCGCAGAACGGAGTCAACAATGCGCCGCAACGCCCTCATCAGCCTCGGAATTCTCACCGCGCTGGCCGCGTGCTCGGGCAATTCGCAAGTGCCGTCCTCCAACCCGGAAGATCCCAACCGCAGCCGCAACGGCGCGCCGCAGGTGCTGGCCGTGGTGGACATGCCCGCCTTCTGCCGGGGCAGCGTCTCGGACACGACGACGGTGGACGCCACCTCGATCCGCACCACCGAAGCCGCTCTGATTGACGGCCGCTATGAAGTGAACGTGACGGTGCCCTTCGGCAATGATCTGTTCGAATACTACCAATGCACCTTCGGCACCGACGGCGGTTTCCAGCGTATGGTGAAAACCGGCGCGCCCGGCGGCTTTGACGACACGCTGATCTAAAGCGTTTAGCGCATCCAGAAATTGGCGCGCTTGATCTGGTTGCGAATGGCCTGCTCCCGATGGGGCAGGTTTTCGCGATCAAACATGGCGCGCACTTTCTGGCCGCGGCCCTGATAGATCATCCGCTTCATCGCGTCGTATTTCTTCAACGTTTTCTTGATCTTGTTGGGCGCAGTTACCGTTTCCAGAGTTGTGATCACAAGATCATCCTCGCGGGCATAGGCCATGGGCAGCACGCGGTAATGGCAGGTGATTTCGCCATCGAGCAAGCCCGGCGGGATGGTGTCCCGCCCGCCGCCGAAGGAATGGATCACAAGCGGCAGTGCCACCTGATCGAGCCAGGGGTCAAGGTTCTGGCAGACGAGCGCTTCGGGCGCGTCATCGCGGATTGCCAGCGCATACTCAAGAAAGCGTTCTCCGAAGGCTTTCGGGCAACGGTAGAAGAACCAGCCCGCGTTGAAATAGAGGTAGCGCTCCCAGAACTCGTTGGGTTTGGAGAGGTCCAGCGAGCTTTCGAACTCCAGCTCGAATTTGTCGTAGAGCGATTTCCAGATTTCGGTATAGCCGGGGCCGTAAAGCTCGATCGTGGGCCATGTGCCTTCGCGGCGCATCGAGGCCGAGGGGCGGTCAAAATCAAACGGCACGCGCGACAGCGGCCCGGTGACGAGCGTGTCGGTGTCGAAGAACACGAAGGGCTCACCCTCGGGCAGGGCGAGCAAGCCTTCGATCTTGTTGCCATAGGGGTAGGATTCGCCGAAGTGGTGGTTCTCGAACGGCAGGATCTCGGCGCCGAATTCATCGGTGATGAGCGCGCGGACGTCTTCGTCGCGGATGCGAGGGTCATTCCACCATTTGTCGGTTTTCTGCGGTTCCAGCACAAAGAGCTTGCCGGTGAAATCCGGGTTCGCCGCGCGGAAGCTCGCCAGAAACAGCAGCGCCTCATATTGCAGCCGCCCGTGCTGGCCGACGATGGCCACGTTGTAGCTTTGGCTTTTTGCGGCGGTCTCTGTCATGCTGGGATGGCCTGGTCGAAAGTGTCGTTGCTTGGACTATAGGGGCTCGCCCGCCGCGCCTGAACCCGTATTCTCTCCGCAAGCCACAGATTTCCGGCGTGTTTTGCCAAGCTGCCCGAAAGGAGACATTCATGCGCATATTTCTGGCCCTGCTGCTTCTGGCCGCCGTTCCTGCGAATGCCCAGAATTTCACCACCGCCGCCGAGGTGCGCCCGATCCTTGAGGCGACGCGCGGCAATTGGATCGCTCTGCGCGAATATGAGGGTGAGGATCTGCTCTACTTCACCCATTTGGAGGCCTGGCGCTGCGGGCTGTCGCAGATCGAATATGCGGTGAACGGGGGCGAAATGGCGGTCTGGACGGTGGAGGACTGCTACGAGGCCGAGGCCCAGCCCAACGCGATCAAGGCCGATGGCCGGGAATCCTATGAGCCGATGCCGCTTGGCCATGTGGAACAGGTGCAGGTGCGCATCACTTATGATGATGGCGAAACCGCCGAGGCCAGTTATGAGCGCGCCGCCGTGCTGATGCCGTAGAACGCTTTACCGGTTGCGCATCGCGCGGCTTTGCGCCTTTCATGGCCGCGAACTGGCATAAAAGGGAGGCCGGCCATGGAGCTGAGCGACGAAATCCGCATCAACGCGCCGCTGAACGCCGTCTACGCGGCGCTGAATGATCCCGAGGTGCTGAAGCAATGCATCCCCGGCTGCGAGGAACTCACGCAGGTGAGCGAAGATCAGCTGGAAGCCAAGGTCGTGCTGAAGATCGGCCCGGTGAAGGCCAAGTTCGGCGGCGAGGTGACGCTGGACCGCGACGGCGCGCCCCATGCGTTTTCGCTGGCGGGGCAAGGCAACGGCGGCGCGGCCGGTTTTGCCAAGGGTGGCGCGGATGTGGTGCTTGAGGAAGACGGCGATGGCACGCTGCTGCGCTACACCGCCAAGGCCGATGTGGGCGGCAAGATCGCCCAGCTTGGCAGCCGCCTGATCCAGAGCACGGCCAAGAAGCTTTCGGGCAAATTCTTCGAAAGCTTCGCCACCCTGATGGACGCAGAGTAAGCCAGCCTGCGCGGGCTTAAGGCCCGCGCACTGCATTTCGATCAGCCGAGCAACTCGCCCAGCTTTCGGGCTTTCATTACGTTGCCCGAGACCTTGATCTTGCCCAGCATGAAAGCCTTGGCCGGGTTGACCTCGCCTTTGATGAGCCCGGTGAACACCTCGCTCTTCATGGTAAGCGTGCAATCGGCCGGGGCGTCTTCCTCGCGCGCGCCGTTTTCGTCCACGAAGACAGTGCCTTCGGGGAAGACGAACTTGAAGCTCGCGTCGATCTCCTTGCCGGAGAGGTTCTTGTTGAAGCCGTTGATGACCTTCTGAATGAATTCCGACATATGCCTTGCCTCGGTTTCGCGCTGTGTAATCGTCAATCTATGCCCCGCCGCGCTGTCTCTGTCAGCCCCGCAGTCGCATGCTTGCCCATGGGCGTGAGGCTTGCCGCCAATTCGCGCAAGCTTTTTCTCAAATGCGCGACGCTACGTCCTTTTTCTTAGAATGGCTTAGCTGCAAAAACGACGTTGCGTGACTTGACGTGCGCGTGAAGTTTTCGCCTTGAAACCGCCCCCCCACGGTCTGTCATATTATGCAGGAAAGCCAAGGGCGCCGGGGAGCGGCGGGGGGGTGGCTTTGCGAACCTCCCCAAAGTTGAGTCGGCGCATCCGCGAATTTTGGGAGAGACCAATGCCGACATACAACGCTCCGACCCGCGATCTGCAGTTCGTCCTGCATGACGTCCTGAAAGTGCACGAAAGCCCGATCCCCGGCTTTGACGATCTGGCCGAGGATTTCACCGGCGCCGTTCTGGAAGAAGCCGCCAAGATCAGCCGCGATGTGCTGGCCCCGCTGAACGTGGTGGGCGACAAAGAGGGCTGCAAGCTGGAAAACGGTGTGGTGACCACGCCCACCGGCTTTAAGAAAGCTTTTGACGAAGTGCGCCTCGGCGGCTGGTACGGCATGGACATGGATCCGGAATACGGCGGGCAGGGCATGCCGATCGTGCTCAACACCGCTATTGGTGAGATGATGAGCTCCGCTAACATGGCCTTCGCGATGTACGGCGGCCTGACCCACGGCGCGGCCTCCGCGATCTACGCTCACGGCTCCGATCAGCAGAAGCAAACCTACCTGCCCAACATGGCCACCTGTGAATGGACGGGCACCATGAACCTGACGGAGCCCCACTGCGGCACCGATCTGGGCCTGATGCGCACCAAGGCAGAGCCGCAGGAAGATGGCTCTTACAAGATCACCGGCCAGAAGATCTTCATCTCCGCCGGCGAACACGACATGAGCGAGAACATCATCCACCTCGTGCTGGCCAAGATCGTGGGCGGCCCGGAAGGCATCAAGGGTGTGTCGCTCTTCATCGTGCCGAAATACATGGTCAACGAAGACGGCTCGCTGGGCGCGCGCAACGGCGTGGCTGTGGGCAACATCGAAGAGAAGATGGGCATCCACGGCAACTCCACCTGCGTGATGAACTACGACGGCGCCACCGGCTTCCTGCTCGGCGAAGAGCACAAGGGCATGCGCGCGATGTTCACTATGATGAACGAAGCGCGCCTCGGCGTGGGCATGCAGGGCCTCGCGCAGGCCTCCGTGGCCTATGAAAACGCCGTGGCCTACGCCAAGGACCGCCTGCAGGGCCGCGATGTGACCGGCGCGAAGAACCCGGACGGCCCCGCCGATCCGCTGATCGTGCACCCGGATATCCGCCGCTCGCTGATGGATCAGAAGAGCTTCGTGGAAGGCGGCCGTGCCTTCATCCTCTGGTCCGCCATGATGATCGACCAGGCCCACCGCGATGGCGACAAGGACGCCGACGGCCTGATCTCGCTGCTGACCCCGGTTGTGAAGGGTTTCCTGACCGACAAGGGCTTTGACATGACCATTCAGGCCCAGCAGGTCTATGGTGGCCATGGCTACATCGAAGAATGGGGCATGAGCCAGTTCGCCCGTGATGCGCGGATCGCCATGATCTACGAAGGCGCGAACGGCGTGCAGGCGCTTGATCTCGTGGGCCGCAAGCTGGCGGCCGATGGTGGCAAGCCCGCCATGGCCTTCTTCGAGATGGTCAAGGGCTTCATCGGCGAGAACAAGGAAGACGAGGCGATGAAGGATTTCATCGAGCCTCTGAAGGATGCCAGCAAGGATCTGCAGGCCTGCATGATGTATTTCATGCAAAACGGCATGAAGAACCCGAACGCCGCGTTGGCGGGCTCCAACGACTTCCTGCATCTCTTCGGCTACGTCTGCTTGGGGCTGATGTGGGGCCAGATGGCGAAAGCGGCCAATATCGCGCTTGCCGCCGGCACCTCGGAAGAAGCCTTCTACCAGAACAAGCTGACGACGGGCCGTTACTTCATGGCCCGCATGATGCCCGCCATCAAAATGCACCGCGCCCGCATCGAAAGCGGCCCGGAGACGGTGATGGCGCTGGACGCGGAGGCGTTTTAAATGCTGGGCACTCTGTCATCTCCGTGGATGACGGAGGAACACGCGATGCTGGGCGAGATGACCGCCCAGTTCATCGCCGAGCGTTGGGCCCCGAAGTTCGAGGCCTGGCGCAAAGCCGGGATGATGGACCGCGAAAGCTGGAACGAAGCGGGGGAGCTTGGGCTCCTCTGCGCCTCGGTGCCGGAAGAATTCGGCGGGGCCGGGGGCGATTTCGGCCATGAGGCCGTGATCACCATCGAAAGCGGCAAGGGCAATATCGCGAGCTGGGGCAACCCGATCCACTCCGCGATCGTGGCCCATTACATCACCGCCTACGGCACCGAAGATCAGAAGCAGCGCTGGCTGCCGAAAATGGCCACGGGCGAGCTTGTCGCCGCGCTGGCCATGACGGAGCCGGGCGCGGGCAGCGATCTGCAGGCGATGAAGACGAAGGCCGTGAAGGAGGGCAATGTTTACAAGCTCTCCGGCCAGAAGACCTTCATCACCAACGGCCAGCACGCCGATCTGATCCTCGTGGCCTGCAAGACCGATCCCAAGGAACGCGCCAAGGGCATCTCGTTGATGATGGTCGAGGCCGCGGAAAGCGAAGGCAAGGGCTTCAGCCGGGGCCGCAACCTCGACAAGGTGGGCATGAAGGCCGCCGATACGAGCGAGCTGTTTTTCGACAACGTCGAGCTGCGCCCGGAAAACCTGCTGGGCCTTGAAGAAGGCAAGGGCTTTTACCAGATGATGGATCAGCTCCCGCAGGAGCGCCTCGTGATCGCCGCCGGTGCCATCGGCGCGATGGAAGGCGCGGTGGAGCGCACGATCACCTATTGCAAGGAGCGCGAAGCCTTCGGCGGAAACCTCATGCAGTTCCAGAACACCCGCTTCAAGCTCGCCGAGTGCAAGACCCGTACGATGGTGGCCCGCAGCTTCTTTGATGCCTGCATGGTGGCCCATCTTCAGGGCAAGCTCGACGTCGCCACAGCGGCGGCCTGCAAATACTACGTGACGGACGAGCAGAACGCGGTGATCGACGAATGCGTGCAGCTGCACGGCGGCTATGGTTTCATGACGGAATACCCGGTTGCCGAAATGTGGACCGACGCCCGCGTGCAGCGGATTTACGGCGGCACGAACGAAATCATGAAGGAACTGGTCGCGCGCGACCTTTGATGCGTTCCTGAGAGAAGTTTCGGCGGCTCGAGGCCCGGGCCGCCTGATGGAAAGATCCAATTTGGAAGGGAGGACGTGATGTCCGAAGCCTATATTTACGATGCCATTCGCTCCCCGCGGGGCAAGGGGCGGCCCGATGGCAGCCTGCACGAGGTCACCTCGGTGGCGCTGGGCGCCAAGGTGCTCAACACGATCAAGGAGCGCAACAACCTCGACACGAAATCCGTTGAGGATGTGATCTGGGGCAACGTGACCCAGGTTGGCGAGAACGGCGCCTGCCTCGCGCGCGCCTCCGTGCTCTATTCCGATTTCGACGAGCAGGTGCCCGGCCTCTCGATCAACCGCTTTTGCGCCTCCGGCATGGAAGCCGTGAACCTTGCCGCCAACCAGGTGAAAGGCGGCGCTGGCGAAGCCTATATCGCCGGTGGTGTCGAGATGATGGGCCGCGTGGCCATGGGCTCCGATGGCGGTGCCATGGCGGTGGATCCCTACCTCGCCCAGAAAACCTACTTCGTGCCGCAGGGCATCTCCTCGGACATCATCGCCACCGAATACGGCTTCTCTCGCGAAGACTGCGATCTCTACTCCGTGGAGTCCCAGAAACGCGCCGCCAAGGCCTGGGAAGAGAAGCGCTTCGCCAACTCTGTGGTGCCGATCAAGGATGACTGCGGCCTGACGATCCTCGACCACGACGAATACATGCGCCCCGGCACCGATATGCAGTCCCTCGGCGGGCTGAAAGCGGCCTTCGCCGATATGGGCACCGTGATGCCGGGGTTTGATAACCTCGTCACGATGAAATACCCGCACCTTGAGAAGGTGAACCACGTCCACCACGCCGGGAACTCCTCGGGCATCGTGGATGGTGCGGCAGCGCTGCTGATCGGCTCCAAGGAATACGGCGAGAAATACGGCCTGAAGCCGCGCGCCAAGATCACCTACACCGGCAAGATCGGCACCGACCCGACGATGAACCTCACCGGCCCCGTGCCGATGACGGAAAAGCTGCTGCGCGAAACCGGCATGGGCATCAACGACATCGACCTGTTCGAGGTCAACGAAGCCTTCGCCGCCGTTGTGCTGCGCTTCATGCAGGCGTTCGATGTGGACCACGACAAGGTCAACGTGAACGGCGGCGCGATTGCCATGGGCCACCCGCTGGGCGCAACCGGCGCGATGATCATCGGCACGCTGCTTGATGAACTGGAGCGCACCGGCAAGGGCGTTGGCATGGCCACGCTCTGCGTTGCTGCCGGCATGGGCGCTGCCACCGTCATCGAACGCGTGTGATCTGACATCATGGGCGTGATCGACAAGGAGAAGGCACCTGTGAAGACGGGCTCCATCTATCCGGCACCCTATGCCGCGATGGTTGCGGGGCGCACTTCACAGCGTCTCGGGCAGGCCGGGGGGCTGACGCAGTTTGGCGTCAACCTCGTGCAGCTTGCGCCGGGGGCGGTGTCGTCCCTGCGCCACTGGCACCACCGCGAAGATGAATTCGTGATGGTGACAGAGGGCGTCTGCACGCTCGTGATGGATGAAGGCGAAACAGAGATGGCCGTGGGCGACTGCGCCGCGTTCCCTGCAGGGGAGGCAAACGGCCATCATTTCATCAACCGCACGGATCAGGCGGCGGCGTTTCTCGTGGTGGGCTCCAAGATGGACCCTGAGCGCGCAACCTATTCCGACATCGACCTTGAGGTGCATATGGAGGGGGGCCAAGCCCGCTTCACCCACAAGGACGGATCGCCCTACGAGGGAGAGAAAGAATGACCGATTTTCACTTTGACGTAGATGCCGACGGCATCGCCACCATCACCTGGGATTGCGAAGGCAAATCCATGAACGTGGGCTCTGAGGAAGGGCTCGCCGAACTGGATGCCCACATCGAGAGGGTGCTGAGCGACGAGGCCATCAAGGGCGCCGTGATCACCACCGGCAAGCGCGATTTCGCCGCCGGTATGGATCTGAACGTTCTGGCCAAGATGAAAACCGCCAACGCCGAGAACCCGGCGCAGGGCGTTTTTGACGGCACCATGAAAATCCATGAACTGTTCCGCAAGATCGAACTGGCGGGCATGGACAAGAAGACCAAGAAAGGCGGCAAGCCGATCGTCGCGGCGATCAAGGGCACGGCGCTTGGCCTTGGCCTCGAACTGCCGCTCGCTACGCACCGCATCTTTGCCGCTGAAGGCAAGGGCCGCATCGGCTTGCCCGAAATCATGGTCGGCATCTTCCCCGGCGGCGGCGGCACCGTGCGCCTGACGAAGAAGCTGGGCGCGATGAACGCCTCTTCCCTGATCCTTGAAGGCAAGGCGCTGGACCCGAAAAAAGCCAAGGCTCTGGGCGTGATCGAAGAGGTCGTGGCCGAAGACGAACTGATCGCCACCGCCAAGGACTGGGTGAAAAACGCCAAACCGGCCGATCTGGTGAAACCCTGGGATGCCAAGGGCTACAAGATGCCCGGAGGCGCGCCCTATCACCCGGCCGGCTTCATGACCTACGTGGGCATGTCCGCCATCGTGCAGAGCAAGACGCAAGGCGCCTACCCGGCGGCCAAGGCGGCCATTCAGGTGATGTATGAAGCCGCGCAGGTGCCCACCGAAGTGGCACTGAAAATCGAGGCCCGCCAGTTCACCAAGGTTCTGATGAACCCGTCCTCCGCCGCCATGATCCGCTCGCTCTTCATCAACAAGGGTGCACTGGAAAAAGGCGCGGTCCGCCCCGAGGGCGTGGCCGACATGAGCGTGAAGAAGCTCGGCGTTCTGGGCGCAGGCATGATGGGCGCAGGCATTGCTTACGTCTCCGCCAACGTCGGTATCGAGGTCGTGCTGCTGGACATGAAGCAGGAGTCTGCCGACAAGGGCAAAGCCCATGCCGAGAGCATTCTGGACGGCGGCATCAAGCGCAAGAAGGTGACCGAAGAGAAGAAGGCCGAGGTTCTGGGCCGCATCAAGGCGACCGACAACTACGACGATCTGAAGGGCTGTGACCTGATCGTGGAAGCGGTGTTCGAGGATGTGGGCGTGAAGGCCGGCGTGACGAAGGAAGCCGAGGCACGTCTTGATGCCGATGCAATCTTCGCCACCAACACCTCCACCCTGCCGATCACCGAACTGGCGAAAGCCTCGCGCAACGATGAGCGCTTCATCGGCATCCACTTCTTCTCGCCCGTGCACAAGATGAACCTCGTGGAGATCATCAAGGGCGCGAACACAGGGCCGGAAGCCGTGGCCAAGGCGCTCGACTTCGTGCGTCAGATCAAGAAGACGCCCATCGTAGTGAACGACGAGCGCTTCTTCTACGCCAACCGCTGCATCATCCCCTACATCAACGAGGGTGTGCGCATGGTGGCCGAGGGCGTGAGCCCGGCGGTGATCGAGAACGCGGCGAAACAGCTCGGCATGCCGCTTGGCCCGCTGCAGTTGACCGACGAGACCTCCATCGACCTCGGTGTGAAAATCGCCAAGGCGACCAAGGCCGCGATGGGCGATGCCTACCCGGAGAGCCCCTCGGACGACGTGCTGTTCAAGCTGTTTGACGAAGGCCGTCTGGGCCGCAAATCCAACGCCGGCTTCTACGACTACGACGACAAAGGCAAGCGCGGCTTCCTTTGGGAAGGTCTGGCCGAGAACTGGCCGGTGGCGGCAGAGCAGCCGAGCTTTGAAGATGTGCAGAACCGCCTCGCCATGGCGCAGACGCTGGAAGCCGTCCGCGCGCTGGAAAGCGGCGTGCTGGAAGACATCCGCGAAGGCGACGTGGGCGCGATCCTCGGCTGGGGTTTCATGCCCTGGTCCGGCGGCCCGTTCAGCTGGCTCGACATCCTCGGCGCTAAGAAGGCCGTCGAGATGACGGACTACTTGACGGCGACCTACGGCGAGCGCTTCCAAACGCCTGCACTGCTGCGCGAAATGGCGGCGAAAGGCGAAAGCTTCTACGTGCGCTTCGACAAGACGGCGCAAGCCGCCTGATCGGGTTCTAGCAACTGAAAAGAAGAGCCGGCCTTTCGGGGCCGGCTTTTTTGTTTGGGGCCAGAGAGCAGATGCCGGCCGGGGGCTAAGCCTCCTCTGTTAAATCGACGGGGCGTCCGGTGCGCGAGGATGTCTCTATTGCCGCAATCAGGCGTTGGGAGATGAGCGCTTCGCGCCCGGTGACCATCGGTTTGCGGCCGTGGCGCAGGGCGTCGATGAAATCCTCGATCACGGCTTGATGCCATTCGTGCCTGCCGCCCGCTTGCGCGCTCAAGGTTTCGTGTGCGGCATCCTGTGCTTCCAATTCGCTGCGCCCATCGCGCCAACTGATTTCAAGCGCGTTTTTGTCCAGTTTCAGGCTCGCGTTCTCGAAATGAAGCCGGATGACTTCGGTCCGGTGTGGGAACATGGCGGTGCTGGCGACGAAAGAGCCGACGGCCCCGCTTGCGAACTGCAATCCGGCGACCGCGAAATCCTCGGCTTCCATCCGGTGCAGGGGGGAGGTTGCCGTCATGGCCTGTACACGGGTCACAGGGCCGGTCAGGCTGAGCGCAAGATCGATGCTGTGGATCGCGTTGGTGATCATGACGCCGCCGCCATCCCGAGCATAGGTGCCACGGCCTAGCTCATCGTAGTAGGATTGATCGCGCCACAAGGGCACGGCGATTTCCACAACGCCGAGTTTCCCGAGCGCACCGCTTGCAACATGGCGGGCTGCCGCAAGCGAGGGGGCGCGCATCCTGTGTTGAAACAGAACCCCGAGCATCACGCCTTCGCGCTCACAGATCTCGACGATTTCAAGCGCCTCGTCCGGGCTCCGCGCGACGGGCTTCTCCAGAAGAATATGCGTGCCGGCCTTGGCCAGTTCCTCGATCACCGCTTTGCGCACACGCGGAGGGGTTGCAACGATGGCGACAGGAATGGACGGGTCTGCCGCAACCGCCGAAAGATCGGCCGAAAAGCTTGGGGCATCGCCATCGTAGTATTCGGCAAGAGGACGCGCGCGCTCGGGCCTGCGTGAAACGATGGTTGCAAGCCGCGCCACGCCCTGCGCGCCCGATAAGGCGGCCACGTGGGTTCTTGCGATCATGCCCGCCCCGATCAGCGCGACACCGACGCGCCCTTGGTCTGCCGATTTGGCCATCGTTTCTTGTCCTTCTTTCTATGGAGGACGCGCTTGCGCCGATCCAATCTGATTTTTCCGTATGTCGCGAATAGGTTTACCCGCGCCGCGGCGCGGCGATTGTCCGTTCTACTCTGCGGCCTTCGGGGCGTAGGTTTCCGGCCGCAACTCTTCGGGCCGCCCCGGCAGGTCCAGCGCGGTTTTGCTGGGCGCGGTGCGGGCAATCACCTTGCCCTTGCGCACCACCGAAAGCCGCGTGGCGCGCAGGCGGATGGTCTCGATCGGGTCTGCGGCCTGCAGGATGTTGAAGCTCGCATCGCAGCCCACCACCAGCCCGTAGCCTTCCAGCCCCATGGCTTTGGCGGAATTCACCGTCACCGCGTCAAAGCACCAGCGCATGTCGGCGCGGCTTGAAAGCTGGCCCACGTGCAGCCCCATGAAGGCGACGTCCAGCATGTCGCCGGTGCCCAGCGAATACCACGGATCCATCACGCAATCGGAGCCGAAGCCCACGTTGATCCCGGCATCGCGCAGCTCGCGCACGCGGGTCTGGCCGCGCCGCTTGGGGTAGCTGTCATGGCGGCCCTGCAGCATGATGTTAATCAGCGGGTTGGGGATCGCGTGCATCCCGCTTTCCGCGATCAAAGGGATCAGTTTGGAGACGTAGTAGTTGTCCATCGAGTGCATGGACGTCAGGTGGCTGCCGGCCACGCGGCCCTGCAGGCCCAGCCGGATGGTTTCAGCCGCCAGCGTCTCCACGTGGCGGCTCATGGGATCGTCGGTCTCATCGCAATGCATGTCCACCATCAGCCCGCGCTCCGCTGCGATCTCACACAGCAGGCGCACGCTTTCGGCACCTTGCTCCATGGTGCGTTCGAAATGAGGGATGCCGCCGACGATCTCCACCCCCATGTCCAGCGCGCGGATCAGGTTGGCGTGGGCGGTTGGATCCCGCAGAACGCCGTCCTGCGGGAAGGCGACGAGCTGCAGATCGAGATAGGGTTTGATCGCCTCGCGCACCTCCAGCAGCGCCTGTACGCCTTTGAGTTCGTCGTCGCAGATGTCCACGTGGGTGCGGATCGCGCCCATGCCCTTGGAGACGGCCAGATCGCAGTAGCTTAGAGCGCGCGCGATGATCTGGTCGATGCTCTGCACCGGCTTCAGTTCGCCCCAGAGCGCGATGCCTTCCAGCAGTGTGCCGGAGGTGTTGAGCCGGGGCGTTCCGAGCGACAGCGTGGCGTCCATGTGGAAATGCGGATCCACGAAGGGTGGCGCGACGAGGAGGCCGGTGGCGTCGAGGATTTCACCCGCCTCATGAGGCAGGTCCGGCGCGATGGCGATGATCTTGCCGTTTGTGCAGGCGATGGACTGGCCCGTGCGCCCGTCCGGTAGGGTGGCGTTAGTGATTAGGAGGTCGAACATATTCGGGCGCTCTCGAAACGGTAGGGCGGTCCCCGGCCGCGGGAGTGGGGCTGAAAGCCCCCGCCCGTGGGGGCGGCCGGGGGCTGCCCGGCGTGCGCCGGGCGAGACGTGGTGTTTATCGTTGCCCCTTGAACCAGGGCTGCAGCAGCGCGCGGGGATAATCGGCCTTCCGGGCCACCAGCACCAGCGCGATGATCGAAAGCACATAAGGCGTCATCAGGAAGACCTGGCTCGGCACCACCGCGCCCGCTTCGGTCTGCAAGCGCACCTGCAGCGCGTCGAACATGCCAAAGAGGATCGCGCCGAAGAGCGCGCGGCCCGGGCGCCAGCTTGCAAAAATCACCAGCGCAATGCAGATCCAGCCGCGCCCGTTGACCATGCCGAAGAAGAAGGCGTCAAAGGCGCTCATCGTCAGGAAGGCCCCGCCTATGGCCATCAAAGCCGAGCCCGCCATCACCGCGCCAAAGCGCAGGCGGTAAACGGAGAGGCCCTGCGCGTTCACCGCATCGGGGTTGTCGCCCACCGCCTTCAGCGCCACCCCCAGCGGCGTGCGCGCCAGCAGCCACCAGACGGCGAGCACGGTGAAGAGCGCAAGCCACGTGAGGGCCGTCTGGCCGAAGAAGACCGGCCCGATGAAGGGAATGTCGCTCACCACGGGCCAGTTCAGCGGCTGGAAAGGGGTGATGCGCGGGGGCGAGGTGACGTCGGGCAGGGCGGTGCGGTAGAGGAAATAGCTTGCCGAGGTCGCCAGCATGGTGATGCCAAGCCCCGAGACGTGCTGGGACAGCCCCAGCGGCACCGTGAGCGTGGCGTGCAACGCGCCGAAGAACGCCCCGGCGCAGGCAGCCGCCCCGACGCCGAGCCAAAGCGGCGCGCCGAGCCAAACGGCCATCCAGCCGGCCATGGCCCCGGCGGCGAAGATGCCTTCGATGCCGAGGTTCAACACGCCCGCGCGCTCGCAGAGCAGCGCGCCCATGACGCCGAAGATCAGCGGCGTGGCGATGCGTAAGGACGCCGCCCAGAAGCTTTCGGAGAGGAAGATCTGCAGGATGTCCATCATGCCGCCGCTCCCTGGCCGAAGCGGATGCGGAAGCGCCCGAAGAAGCCGCCCACGATCACGCAGATCAGCGAAAGCGCCACGGTGAGATCGGCCAGGTAGCTCGAAACGCCCATGGCGCGGCTCATGCTGTCCGCGCCCACGAAGACCGAGGCGATGAAGAGGGCGGAGATCACCACGCCCACCGGCGAAAGCCCCGCGAGCATGGCGACAACGATGCCTGTGTAGCCGAAGCCCGGCGAGAGATCCGCCGTCAGGTAGCCCTTCAGCCCGGCGACTTCCGACACGCCCGCCAGCCCGGCCAGCGCGCCGGAGATCATGGCGACGCCCATCAGCGTGCGATTGACGTTGATTCCGGCGTGGCGCGCGGCGGCCGGGTTTGCCCCCACAGCGCGCACGCGAAAGCCCCAGGTGGAGCGCGTCAGCATCACCTGCGCCACCACCGCGCAGATCAGCGCGAGGATCAGCCCGGCGTGAATGCGCATCTTCGGCATCAGCTTGGGCAGGGCGGCGGCCTCGATGATGGGCTCGCTTTGCGGCCAGCCCAGCCCCATCGGATCCTTGAACGGGCCCTCCAGCATCATCTGCACAAAGATCAGGATGATGAAGTTCAGCAGGAGCGAGGTGACAACCTCATCCGCGCCAAACCGCGTGCGCAAATAGGCGGGGCCAACCATGCCCAGCCCGCCGGCCACGGCGCCTGCGAAGATCACCAGCGGGATCATCAAGACCATCGGCCCGTCGATCATGCCGGTGCCGACCCAGACAGCGGCCAGCGCGCCAAGATAGAGCTGCCCTTCCGCGCCGATGTTCCAGAGCCGCGCCTGAAAGGCGATGGCGGCGGCGAGGCCTGTGAAGATCAGCGGCGTGGCGCGGGTGAGCATCTCGGTGAAGGCGAAACGGGAGCCGAAGACGCCCTGCCACATCTGCTGGTAGGCTGCGCCGATGTCGGCCCCGGCGAAGGCCAGCGGGATCGCCGCCAGCGCCAGCGCCACGAGGGCGCTCGCAACGGGAACAAGGAGCCCGATCAATGGGTTCTGTGATTGTCTTTGTTCGATCTGCATCAGGCTGCCTGCCCCGCCATCAAAAGGCCGATGGCCGCGCGATCGCGGCTGTCGGTCTCGCTCAACTGGCCGGAATGCATCACGAGGATGCGGTCTGCCAGTTGAAGGATTTCATCAAGATCCTCGCTGATCAGGATCACGCCCGCGCCCTCGCGGCGCGCTGCAAGCAGGCGGCGGCCCACGTCTCCGGCAGCCCCGAAATCCAGCCCCCGCGTGGGCTGGTTGGCAAGGATCAGTTTGGGCGCGCGGTCCAGCACGCGGGCAAGGATCAGCTTCTGGATGTTGCCGCCCGAAAGCAGCGTGGCGCGGGCGGAGATACCGGGGCCGCGCACGTCGTATTCGCTTGAAAGCCGCTCGGCATTGGCCTTCATGGCGGGCTTGTTCAGAAAGCCGCGCGTCTGGATCTCCGGGTCGTCCAGCCGCTCCAGCACCATGTTTTCGGCCACGCTCATCGCCGAAATCACGCCGTCGTGGTGGCGATCTTCGGGGATGCGGCCCACCCCTGCCTTGATCATCGCGGCGGGGCTGGCGGTGGTGATCGACTGGCCCATCAGCTCCATCGCCCCGCCCATTGGCGCGGCAAGGCCCGAGATCAGCCGCGCGAGTGCGGATTGGCCATTGCCGGAGACGCCCGCGATGCCCAGAACCTCGCCCTCATGCAGGGTGAAGCTTGCGCCGTTCAGCCCGGCCCGCGCGCCTTCGCCGGGCAGGTGGACGTCCGAAAACCTCAGGATCGGTGCGCCGGGGGAGACGGTGTCGCGCTCGGGCAGTTCGGTTTCCGCCCCCACCATCATGCGGGCGATGGCGGCGCGGTCGGCGTCTGCCGTGGCCATTTCGCCCACTTTCACCCCATGGCGCAGCACGGCGATGCGATCTGAAAAACTCAAGACTTCCCGCATCTTGTGGGAAATGAAGATCACCGAGAGCCCGCGTTTGACGATGGCGCGCAAGGCGACAAACAGCCCGTCGGCCTCCTGCGGGGTGAGCACGGCGGTGGGCTCATCAAGCACGAGGATGCGGGTCTCGCGGAAGAGAGCTTTCAGGATCTCGACGCGCTGCCGCTCGCCCACCGACAGCTCGCCCACGCGGGCCTCCATCGGGACATGCAGGCCGGTGTCCTCCATCAGCTTGCGCACCTTTTCCCGTGCCGCCTTGTGATCGCGGCGGAAGGCGAAAAGCGGCTCTGAGCCGAGCAGGATGTTGTCGATCACGTTCAGGTTCTCGGCGAGCGTGAAATGCTGGTGCACCATGCCGACCCCGGCATCGATGGCGGCCTGCGGATGGCCGGGAGGCAGGCGCAGGGTGCCGCCTTTGAAATCGCTCACCTCCACATGGCCCGCATCAGGCGTGTAGTGGCCGAAGAGCATGTTCATCAGCGTCGTCTTGCCTGCGCCGTTTTCGCCCAGCAGGGCGAGCACTTCGCCCCGGCGCAAGGTCAGGCTGATCTGATCGGCCGCCAGCACGGGGCCGAACCGTTTGGTCAGCCCGGAAAGGGCCAGAACGATGTCTTTCTCCATGGGGGGCTGCCGGGCCACGCGGGGCGGCCCGGCCTTCGGATCAGTTGGAGACGGGGGAGGCGTCGTTGACGTTCACGCGGAACATCCCGTCAAGGATCTCGCGCTCCTTCTCGGCGACCTTTGTCATCACCTCTTCGGGCACCAGCGCCGGATCGGCGATCAGCGAGCCGCCGCCGTATTGCATGAAGCTGAACTGGCCGTAATCGGCGGCTTCAAAGCTGCCTTGGGCCACGGCTTCGATGGCGCGGTTGATCGTGGGCTCCATGTGCCAGATGGCGGAGCCGAGGATCGTGCCGGGGTAATCCTGCGAGGTGTCGATCACGTTGCCCACGGCCTTCACACCGCGCTCCACGGCGGCATCGGCCACGCCGAAACGCTCGGCGTACATGATGTCTGCCCCCGCATCCATCATCGCGAAAGCGGCTTCCTTGGCCTTGGGCGGATCGTACCAGCTGTCGATGAAATTCACGAGGAACTTCACATCCGGGTTCACCTCGCGCGCGCCGTCCATGAAGGCGTGCATCAGGCGGTTCACCTCGGGGATGGCGTAGCCGCCGACCATGCCGATGGTGTTGCTCTCGGTCATGGAGCCCGCGATCATGCCGGTGAGGTAGGAGGGCTCGTGGATCCAGTTGTCGAACACGCTGAAATTCGGCGCGACGGGGCCGAAGGAAGAGCCCATGAGGAAGGCGGTTTCGGGGTAGTCGGCGGCAACGCTGCGGGCGGCGCGCTCAAGGCCGAAAACCTCGCCTACGATGAGCTGCTGGCCGGCTTCCGCATACTCGCGCATCACCCGCTCGTAATCTGTGTTGGCGACGTTCTCGGAGTAGGTGTATTCGATGGCTCCGCCTTCGGCGGCTGCATTGAGCGCCTTGTGGATGCGGCTGATCCACTGCTGCTCCACGGGCAGCGTGTAGATCGCGGCGACCTTGATCTTCTCGGCGGCCGCAACGCCTGCGGCCAGCCCGGCCGTGGCGGCGACGACGGCGCCCAGAACGGCCCGGCGGCTCCAGGTGGTGAAATGACTCATGGCAGATTCCCCGTTGCTTATTGGTGTAGCTATGGCGCAAGGCTGCCTATTCTCTGACCAATCGGTCAAGGATTATCCGCCGGGCTCTGAGGCGGCTTTGCGCAGGCTGCTGAAAAGCGTCCATTTTTTCAGCGCTTGGCTGCGGCGGCTGCCCTTGGCGTTACGGAAGCTTTAAGCCAGTATCCGCTCCAAGGGCCCCGGACAGGGGCAGAGTCGGGCAGGGCAGACAGGGGGCATGCCATGAACACAGCGCAGATGCGGGCGCGGGCCGAGGCGATCTTTCAGGCGGGTGTGGCGGCGGCCGATCCCTTTGCCGCCGTGACGGAGGCGCTTTCCGAAGCCCCAGTAGCCGCGCCGGGCGCAGGCGGGCGCACGCTGGTGGTGGCCGTCGGCAAGGCGGCGATGCGCATGGCCGAGGCCGCCATGGCCCATGTGCCCGCCCCGCGCGACGTGCTGGTGGTGACGAACTATGAGAATGCAGGCGTTCTGGCGGGCGCGCAGGTCTTTGCCGCCGGCCATCCGGTGCCCGATGAGGGCGGGGCCAGGGCGAGCCAGGCGGTGCTTGACGCGCTGGACGGTCTCGGACCGCAGGACCGCGTTTTGGCGCTGATCAGTGGCGGCGGCTCTGCTCTACTGCCTGCGCCCGTGCCGGGGGTGAGCCTTACGGATAAGGCCACGGTGAACCGGCTGCTTCTCGCCAGCGGGGCCGACATCGGCGAGATGAACCTCGTGCGCCAGCAGCTTTCGCGCCTGAAGGGTGGCGGTTTGAGCGCAGCAGCCGCGCCCGCGCCGGTGCGCGCGCTGATCCTGTCGGATGTGGTGGGCGATGATCTGCGGGTGATCGCCTCCGGCCCCACGGTGGCCCCGATCGGCAGCAAGGCCGATGCCGAGGCGATCCTGAAGGAGCGTGGCGTCTGGGCGAAGCTGCCCGAGGCGGTGCGCGAGCACCTTGAAACGCTGGAGGCCGCCAACGCGCCGCCCAAGGCGCAAAACAGGCTTGTGGGCTCCAACGCGATCAGCCTCGCGGCGATGACGGCAGAGGCCGGGGCCGGGGCGATCCAGCACGAACCGGCGCTGGTGGGCGACGTTTCCAAGGCAGCTGCACGGGTGATGGCGGAGGCAAAGCGGCCCGGTATCCATCTCTTTGGCGGCGAAACGACGGTCGTGCTGAAAGGCAAGGGCCTTGGCGGACGCAATCAGGAGCTGGCGCTGCGGGTCGCGCTGCTGGCGGAGCAGGCGGGCTGGGCTGCGGGCAGCTGGGTGTTTCTGTCTGGCGGCACAGATGGGCGCGACGGCCCCTGTGATGCGGCCGGGGCCGTAGTGGACAGCGGCACGCTGGAGCGGATGCGCGCGGCAGGGGTGGACCCGAAAGCGCGGCTCGACAACAACGACAGCTACCACGCGCTGCAGGCGTCCGGCGATCTGCTGATGACGGGTGCGACGGGCACCAATGTTGCGGATTTGCAGGTGTTGATAAGGGTTTAGGCGCTAGCGGTTGAACGGGAGCGCCGACCCGAGGGGGGCGCAATCGCGCCGCCCGTTTTGCCGGAGGCAAACCTACGGTTTGACGGGGCGGGTCGGCGCGGCGCAACGGTTCCCGTTGCGCGGGGCATTTGAGTTGTGCCGCGCAACAAAACGACCGTCGTGCGTTGCTCAGTCAATCCACCGGCAGCCCACTGGGCACCCGATCGGGCCGCCCCAACGGGCGGTCAAGCGCGGTTTCGCCAGTGAGCGCATGCAGGAAGGCGACCACGTCCGAAATCTGATCCTCGCTCAGGCGCAGCGGCTCGATGTCAAGCACCGCCGCCTGCCGGTCCATCTCGCGCGCATCGGTACGGATCACGAAATCGATGGCCGAAAGCCAGGGCGCGTCGGGCAGGCGGGCATCGGCCTCCCGCCACGCGGCGCGGGCGGCTTCAGGATCGCTGTGGTGGCGCACCATCTGCTCCAGCGTGGCGTAGGCGCCGTTGTGGCCGTAGGGCGCGGTGAGCGCGACGTTGCGCAGAGAAGGCGTGCGGAAGCGGTAGGCGTCTTCCAGATCATCCGTCGCCCCCATGCGCCCCACATCGCGCGGCATGGGATCAAAGCGCCGGGTGCGGCCGGGGCCGAAGGCGGGCAGGCCGAGGGCGCGGAAGGCCTGATCGGTGAAGCGCGGCCCGGCGTGGCACCCCGAACAGCCCGCCTCGCCGAAGAACAGCGCCCGTCCGCGCTCCTGCGCATCGCTCAAGGCTGAAGTATCGCCCGCAAGCCATTGATCAAAAGGGGAATCATAGCTCTGCCACTCGGTGCCTTCAAAGGCGGCGATGGCATTGGCGATCTCCACGATGGTGACCTGCTCGGGGCTGTCGATATGATCAAACGCCTCCACGAACATCCGGCCATATTCCGGGATGATCCGCACCCGTTTGGCGATGATCGGCCATGCGGCGTCGATCCGGTCATGAACGGCCCCGGCGATCTCGTTCTCCTTCGGGTTACCGGCCATTTCGAACTGCGCCACCATCGGGAACACGGCCTGCGCGGCGAGGATCGACTCCAGCCCCTGCGGCAGCCATTCCTCGGCCGGAGAGTCAAACCCGTTACCGTAGAGATCAGAGATCTCCAGCCGCCCGTCGTGAAACAGCACCCGCACCTCTTTCGCGCCCAGATTCCAGAGCGCGGGCGCATTGCGCGGCACGCGCTTCTTGATGCGATCGCCGCCGGTGCCCGCGGTGCGCTCCGGCCCAAGCCCGACGCCGCCTTCGCCGATCCCGAGCGACAGCCCATCGGTGCCGCCCAGATCGTGGTGGTGGCACGTTCCGCAGGAGATGTTGCGGTTGCCCGAGAGGATCTTGTCGTAAAACAACAGCTGGCCGATCTTGGCCTTTTGAGGGTCGAATTCGATGAAATCTTCCGGCCCCAAACGCTTTATTTCACTGGCGGAAAGCGGTAGGCTGAGCCCCAGAAAACAAAGGAAAATCAGATGCGTAATGCTCTTCTTGCCCTGTTTCTTCTGGCGCTGCCCGCGAAGGCCGACATCGAGGAGGCGCGTGACATGATGGAGGCCGGGCAATTTGCCGAGGCGCGCGAGGCGCTCTGGCCGGCCGCGCGCTCGGGCAATGCCGATGCCGAGGAGCTGATCGGCGTCATGTACGCGCTTGGCCTTGGGGTCGAGCAGGATTACGAGCGGGCGTTTGAATGGTATCTGCGCTCCGCGCTCAAGGGCCATCCGGGGGCGCAATCCGGTGTGGGCTGGTACTACGAGGTCGGCCTCGGGATGCCTGAGCCCGACCTCATGCGCGCCTACATGTGGTATGTTCTGAGCGCCATTGGCGGCGATCCCGACGCGGCGATTTCGCAGGAGGAGGTCATCAAGAAGATGACGCAGGAGCAGATCGATAAAGCGCATGTTCTCGTCGATGATTACAGGGTCTGGATGTATCCGTTCCGCTGAATTTTCGCGGCTTTTCCTGTATTTGTATAGCGCCAGAGCGTCAGATTTCCTGTTTTCTTCGCCAGAAAACGCGGCTGCTTCGGCGTGAGACGACCCACAGCCGGAGCGCCGGCCGGTTGACAGGATTTGGTGCAACCATAAGCTTAGTCGGTATTGGTTGAGGGAGGCGTATTATGACTTGGAATTTGAAACGTATCGGCTTGGCCTGCGGGCTCATTCTCGCTGCAGGCGTGGCCAATGCCGCTGAACAGGAGGCCATTGACGGCTGTATCGATCAACTGCGCAAGGTTGGTGGGCCGGACGGGCAGGGCGGGGAAGTACTTTCATCCGAATTCTCCGAGGCGGCGACGCTGGTAACCTTGCGCGATCTGGGCGGCACCGTCTGGAGCTGCCTTGCCTACTCCGATGGCGCGGTAGAAGAACTGCGCGTCGTGAATGCCGCCGACGATGGCGAAGGCGCGATGGCGGGGGCTCCGGCTGGCGCGGGCGAAACAGTGACGGAAGCCGTGCGCTTTGCGCCCGGCACAACGGGCGCGGAGCTGACGGGCAGCCTGCCGACGGGGGCCTCCCACCGCTACACACTTGGCGCCAAGGACGGGCAATTCCTCTATGTGCGCGTCGCGGCTAAAGGCCCGGCGCTGGAGTTCCAGATCTTCAACCCGGATGGCTCTTTTCTGCTCGACATGATCTCCACGGATCAGGAGTACCGGGGCCAGCTTTGGCAATCCGGGGAGCATGTGGTGGAAGTCATCAACCGCAGCAACGAAACCCGCGGCTACAACGTCATTTTCGGAATTGAATAACACCCAAAGGCGCGCGACGTGCGCAGAACCAAAGGAGAAATATATTGAAATTTCAAACCCTTGCCGGTTTCGACCTCGCAATTGTCACGCTCGTAGCCTGTGTGGAAGAGCCTGAGCCGGGCCAGCCCGCGGTGGGCAGCGCGAGCGATCTGAGCTCATTTGAAGGCGCGCGGGCCGGTCAGGCCGAGATGGGCATTCAGGCGCTTGGCTATGAGAACGTGCGCAGTGAGGGGCTGACAAGCTATTGGTTCAACCGCTCCACCGGCGCGTGCGCGCGGATCACCACCTCGGACGGGCGCTATTCGGATGTGACGATGCTGCCTTCGGGCGATTGCTGAGCCATGCATATCAATCTGGCCCATGCGCTCGTCACCGCGCTCCTGATTTTCGCAACCTATTGGGGGCTCTATAAATTCGGCGTGTTGAAACAGGGCGAGGAGCGCAGGTTCAACTGGAAAGTTGTTGTGGCGGTGGCGCTTGTTGTTTTCGTTTTCAACCTGATCTGGCCCGCGTAGAAGGGCCCTACGCGCAGCATCCCGTCGCTTGACCTTCCCCCTGCTGGAAACACTATCTGGCAGGGAAAGGGAGCGACTAGGGAGCAAGGGCATGAGAGTCACGCGGCGCGAAACGCTTTTTGGGGCAGCGGCATCTGTGGTGGCGTCAGCAGGTGCAGTGCCCGCTTTTGCTTCCGTTGCGCAGTTTCAGCCCATCACCGCCCGTTTGGGGCGGGTTCAGATTGCGCCCGAAGGCTACCCCAAAACCGCGATCTGGGGCTATGACGGCTCGGTGCCCGGGCCTGTGATCCGGGTGCCGCAGGGCGCGCGGGTGCAGCGGCTCTTGCGCAACGAACTGGCCCAGCCCACGGCGATCCATTGGCACGGCATTCGCATCGACAACGCGATGGACGGCGTGCCCGGCATGACGCAGGAAGCGGTGCTGACAGGGGGTGAGTTTGCCTATGATTTCACCGTGCCGGATGCCGGAACCTATTGGTATCACTCCCATAACCGAAGTCAGGAGCAACTGGCGCGCGGGCTTTTCGGGCCGCTGATCGTCGAGGAGGCGGATGCGCCAGATGTGGATGCGGATGTCGTCGTCGTCGTCGATGACTGGCGGATGACAGAAGATGCGCAGATCCACGAAAGCTTCGGGCAGATGCATGATCTCTCTCACGGCGGGCGGATCGGGAATTTCACGCAAGCCTTCCTGCGCCCGCAGTTGGATCAGGTGCGCCGCCACGACCGGCTGCGCCTCCGGCTGATCAACCCCTCCACGGATCGCATTCTGACCCTTTCGCTGCAGGGCATGGACGGCTGGGTCATGGCGCTGGACGGTATGCCGCTGGGCGCGCCTGAACCGCTGGGCCAAATCGTGCTCGCCCCGGCGCAGCGGGCGGAACTTTTCGTGGATGTCACCGCAGAGGAGGGTGCTTTAGCCACGCTCGTGCAGCACGAGCGCGATGGCGGCTATGCGCTTGTCGACCTTCCGGTGGTTGTCGGCAGCCGCGCCCGACGCAACGCACCCGCGCCCTTGCCGCCGAACCCGGTGATCCTGCCGGAGGTCACCGCCGACACCCGGCGCGAACCCTTGCTTATGGAGGGCGGTGCGATGGGCGGCATGGCGCAGGCCATGCACGATGGCGAGGTGAAAACGATCCGTGAATTGGTACAGGCCGGGCAGGCCTGGGCACTGAATGGTGTGGCGGGCATGACGCGCGAGCCGTGGCTGAACCTCTCGCGCGGTGAAACCGTGCAGATCACGATGATCAACGACACCGCCTTTCCCCATGCGATCCACCTGCACGGCCACCACTTCCGCGAGGTGCTGGCGGCTGGCTATGGCCCGATGCGCGATACCATCTTGATCGAGGCCGGCGCGCGCGCCGAGGTAGCGCTTCATGCGGACAATCCCGGCAAATGGATGGTGCATTGCCACATGCTGAGCCACCAGATGGCGGGCATGATGACGTGGTTTGACGTGGCCTAAGCCGCGCACCGAAAACGAAAAAAGGCGCCGGGGTCCGGCGCCTTTCTCGTTTCTCGGTGAGAAGAAACTTACTGCAGGTCTTTCATCCGGCCCGCGTCGATGCCGGCTTCGGCTTCGGCAACGGCCTCGGTAAGGGCGGTGAAGATTTCCTCGCCGCCGTCGATGTTGGCTTTGAACCAGTCAAACACCGGGGCTGCGGCCTCTTTGAAGGCGGCTTTCTCGTCCGGAGTTGGCACGTAGAGATCGCCGCCACCGGCCACGAAATCTTCGTAGGCCTGGATGGATTTACGCTTCGGCGAGGCGAAAGTGGCCTGCTGCAGCGCGTAGAAGCCATCGACCACAACGCGGCGCATGTCTTCCGGCATGGAGAGGAACTTGTCGTTGTTCATCCACCACAGCGCGCCCATGTAGGCGTGGCCGTCGAGCGTGACGTATTGCAGGCCGGCTTCCGGGAACTTCATACCCATGATGTCGGTGATGCCGTTCTTGGAGCCTTCCACGACGCCGGTTTGCAGCGAGGTGAACAGCTCGGGCCACGGGATCGGGGTCGGCGAGGCGCCAAGCGCTTTCACCAGCTCCTGCGGCAGGTCCGCGACCACGGTGCGGATCTTCAGGCCTTCCATGTCGGACGGCATGGCCACACGGCGCTTGGTGTTGGCGAAGTTGCGCCAGCCGCCGGTGTTGCCGATCGTCATCAGGCGGATCATGCCGTTGGAATCTTCCAGCGCCATATCCCGCATCTTGCGGGTGAAATCACCCTGCATGACGGCCTCGGCCACGCGGTCATCGGCCATCAGGTAGGGCAGGTCGAGCACCTGCACGTAGGGGAAGATGCCTGCCGCGCCGCCGGAGGTGGAGACGTAGACGTCGATGGAGCCGTCGGCCACACCCTGAAGGCATTCCGCGCCGTTGCCGCAGAGCTGGGTGCCGATGAACAGCTCCACCTCGATGGCGCCGTTGGAGGCGCTTTCCACGTAGTTCTTGAAGACGACGAGACCGTCATAATCCTCGTCGTTTTCGTTGGAGTTGGCGGTGGCGCGGAGGGTGAAATCCGCGGCCGCGGCCGACATGGCGGTGCCTGCCAGCATCGTCGCCACCATGAGCGACTTGAGTGTACCCTTGAGCATGTAAAAAACCTCCCTGTTTTTTGCGTTTCGGGTCAATTCACAAACCCCGTAAGGCGGGGGATTGTCATGGAAATGGCCGGGAAATAGGTGATCAGGAAGATCACTACGATCTCGACGGCCAAGAAGGGCAGAATGGCCTTGGCGATGGTTTCGACGCGCTCGCCTGAAACCGAAGAGGCAACGAAGAGCACAAGACCCATGGGCGGCGTGGCTAGGCCCACGGTGAGGTTCACGCTCATGATGATCGCGAAATGCACCGGGTCCACGCCGAGGTCCACGAAGATGGGGCCAAGGATCGGGCCAAGGATGATGATCGCCGGGCCGGCATCGAGGAACATGCCCACGATGAACAGAAGCACGTTGATCAGGAACAGCAGGATCAGCGGGTTCTGGCTGAGGCCAAGGATGAACTCGGCAAGGATCTCCGGCGTGTGGCTGAGGCTGACGACCGTTTTGAAGGCCATGGCCGCGCCCACGAGCAGCAGCACCACGGAAGAGGTGAAGGCCGCGCGGTAGAAGATCGAGGGGATCTCGACAAAGCGGATGGTGCGTAGGACGAAAAGCCCGATCACCAGCGCGTAGAGCACGGCCACGGCGGCGGCCTCGGTGGGGGTGAATACGCCCGCAAGGATGCCGCCAAGGATGATCACCGGGGTCATCAGCGGGAAGAAGGCCTTCAGGCTTGCCTGACCACGCTCAGGCCATGTGTATTTGCGCGAGGCCACCGGGAAATCGTAGCGGTTGGCCTGGAACTTGATCATCAGCATCAGGCCGATGCCCACGAGCGCACCGGGCACAATGCCCGCAAGGAAGAGCGCGGCGACGCTTTCGCCCATCACGTAGGCATAGATGATCATGATGCCCGAGGGCGGAATGATCGGGCCGATGACGGAAGAGGCGGCGGTGATCGCAGCGGCGAAACGGCGGGTGTAGCCCTGCTTTTCCATCGCCGGGATCAGCATGGAGCCGAGCGCGGAAGTGTCGGCTACGGCGGAGCCGGAGAGGCCCGCGAAGAGCATCGAGGAGAGCACGTTCACATGGGCGAGCCCGCCGCGCAGGTGCCCCATCATGGCTTGGGAAAACTCCACCAGCCGCTCGGTGATGCCGCCCTTGTTCATCAGCTCGCCCGCGAGCATGAAGAAGGGGATCGCCATCAGTGGGAAGCTGTCCATCCCGTTGTAAACATTGCGATAGAGCAGGGCGAGGTCGCGTTCCTGCCCGTTCAGCCACAGCAGAAGGCCGGGGGCGGCGAGCATGCCGAAGAAGACCGGCAGGCCGATCATCAGGAAGACGAGGAAGAGCGGAAGAAACCAGACGAGCATATCAATCCGCTCCTGCGAGTGTGCCGGGGATCGGGCGCAGGCGTTCCGCCCCGCCCAGAAGGGAAATCAGGTTGCGCAGGATCAGCTCGATGTTGACGGAGATCAGCAGGATCATCCCGACGAAGAGCGACATATACATCCACGCCAGCTTGATGCGGATGGACTCGCCGCCGATGTACTGCAGCGGCAGGCGCAGCGAAGAGGAGTTGAACAGCCAGCCGGAATTGACGTGTTTGTAGCCAAGCTGCACGCCGACGATCAGCACCAGCAGCGACAGCACGAAGAGCGCGAGCGCCAGCAGCGCGCCCGCGCGTTTGGGCAGGGCTTGCCCGAGCATGTCGATGGCCACGAAGCCACCCTGACGATAGGCCGAAGGGGCCACGAGGCCCGTCATCCAGAGCATCATGAAGCGCGCGGCCTCATCGGGCCAGGGCAGGGCGTTATTGAGCACGTAGCGGAAGAAAACCTGCAACAGGATCGCGAAGACCATAAGGCCCACGGCCACCACACCGAACCAGCGTCCGATGCGCAGCACGATATCGTTCACCAGTTGCAGGGGCGTCAGAAGCCCGAACAACAGCGCCATGCGCCTTCCTCCCTTTGGTGCCCCGGCGGGTTCTGAGAAGCCGGAGGCTTGAAACGCGGCCGGGTGTCCTCCTCCCGGCCTGCGCCTGTTTTAATGTCCGGGCGCGAAATGCCCGAACTGGCCGCTGGAAAACAGCAGCGGTGCGCCTTCCCGCAGGGACGCGCGTTTCACGCGGCCCACGATGATCGAATGGTCGCCGCCTTCGTATTCGGCGTATTTGCGACATTCGAACCGTGCGAGGCAGCCCGCCAGCAGCGGAACGCCATCGTCGCAATCCGCCCAGTCGAGCCCATCGAATGTATGATCGGGCCGTGCAAAAGTTTCGCAAAGCTCCATCTGATCTTCGCCCAAAACATGGATCGCGAAATCCTGCGCCGCAATGAAGGCGTCATAGCGCTTGGACGCCTTGGCCGGGGACCAGAGCACCAGCGGCGGATCCAGCGAAACAGAGGCGAAGCTGTTGGCGGTGATGCCGATCGGCCCGTTTGCCGTGCGCGCGGTGACGACCGTCACGCCTGTCGCGAAGCGCCCCAGTGAATTGCGGAACGTCTTGGCGGTGTCCGGGCCGGGGGTGAAGCTTTCCATGGTGTGGGTCAGGCCTCCGTCTGCCATCAGGGCACCTCGTCTCCGAGGGCCTCGGTGTAGAGCGTGAACCAAAGCTCACGCGTCATCTCGACCTTCAGAGCATCGCCCAGCCCGCGGATGCGGTCCAGATTATTCGTCCCCAGCACCGGCAGGATGCCCGCCGGATGGGCCAGCAGCCAGGCCACGGCCACGGCGGTGGCATCCACGCCGAATTCTGCGCCGACGTCCTGCAGCATCTTGAAAAGCTTGGCATTCTCCGGCGCAAACAGCGCGCCGCCTGCGAGCGGGGACCACGCCATCGGCTTGATCTTGCGCTCCTGCAGATAGGCGAGATCGCCATTGGTGAGCGCCTCATGGGCCAGCAGGCTGATCTCGATCTGGTTGGTGACGAGCGGGCTTTCCATGTTGGATTGCAGCAGCGTCCAGTCGTGCAGCTTGAAGTTGGAAACGCCAACGGCCTTGGCTTTGCCGGAGGCCACGACCTCATCGAGCGCAGCGCCGGTTTCGGCCGGATCCATGAAGGGATCGGGGCGGTGGATCAGCAGCAGATCGACGCGATCGATTGCCATCGCCTTCAGCGAGGCCTCCAGCGAGCCGACGATATGGGCGCGGCTGGTGTCATACATCTTCACCGGCTTGTGGGCGAAAGGGCCCATCGGCAGGACGATGTCGCATTTGGTGACGATTTCCATCTTGTCGCGCAGGGAAGGGGCCACCTTCATGGCCTCGCCCATCACCGCCTCGGACTGGTAGCCGCCGTAGATGTCGGCCTGGTCAAAAGTCGTGATCCCCTGCTCAAGGCAGGCTTCGATCTTGGCCTGCACATGGGCGGGGGAGGTATCCTCGGCCTCGGCAAGCCGCCACATCCCATAGACGATGCGGGAAAATTCGAGACCTTCGGAAAGGGTTGCGCGTTTCATCAGCGGCGGACTCCTGCGCCTAGCGGCGTCATAGGTGTTTCGGTGGGCACGCGCCCATAAGCTTCGGGCAGCGAGCAGGTTTTCATCTGCGGCAGCACGCGGCTGCCGAAATGCTTGCACTCCTCGATATGCGGATAGCCCGAGAGGATGAAGGCCCGGATGCCCATTTTCTGATAGGCTTCCATCTCGCTCAGCACCTGATCGGTGGAGCCCACGAGCGCCGCGCCGCAGCCCGAGCGCGCCCGGCCAACGCCCGTCCAGAGGTGGGGCTCGATGAAGCCTTCCATATCGGCGATCTCGCGGTTCTTGGCCTGATGGCTGACGCCAAGCGAGCCCGAATCCAGCGCGCGTTCGCGGATCGTCTTGCCCTGTTCCTCGTCGAGCTTGGAGACGATGTACTGGGCGTATTCTTTCGCTTCGGCCTCTGTGTCGCGCACGATGACATGGACGCGAAGGCCATAATCGAGCGTGCGGCCATAGGCGGCGGCGCGTTCGTGCACGGCCTTCATGCGGCCGGCCAGATCGTCCTTGGTTTCCGGCCACATGAGATAGACGTCACAGTGCTGCGCACAGAGGTCGAGCGCGGCGGGGGAGTAGCCGCCGAAGTAAAGCAGCGGCCCGCCGTTTTGCTGGTAGGGTTTGGCGGGGTCGGTGGTGAGGCCTTCGAAGTTGTAGACCTCGCCTTTGTAGGTGATTTCGTCCTGCGTCCAGGCCTGTTTGAGGATCTCCACCACTTCCTTGGAGCGCTGGTAGCGGTAGGCGCTGTCGGCCACTTCGCCGGGGAAATCGGAAGAGATGATGTTGACCGTCAGGCGGCCCTTCAGCATGTGATCGAGCGTGGCCAACGTGCGGGCCAGCATGATCGGCTGCACTTCACCGCAGCGCACGGCGGCCAGCATGTTGATCTTCTCGGTGATCGGCGCGCAGCCCGCCACGAAGGAGAGCGTGTCCTGCCCGACCTGGTAGGATGAGGGGCAGAGGATGTTGCGAAAGCCCTGCGATTCGGCCTCTTTCACGATGTCGGAGCAATGCTCCCACGAGGAGCGCAAAGCGCCGTCCGGCACGCCCAGGAACTGGTAATCATCGGAGCAAAGCGCCGAAAACCACGAGACCTCCGCAGCATCGAGATCGGGCGATGTGATGGGGACGATGGTCATCTGAACTCCTCCGGGGACCTTCGAAATTTCTTCTTGCGTAGCACCCGCTTTGATGTAGATCAATGGTGTATCAATTTTTTTCCAGCGCCTCGGGAATGCCACATGAGAAGCCAGACAGCCCTGCCGCTCTACGTCCAATTGAGCGAGCTTCTGATCCGCGAGATCAGGGCAGGGCGCCTGCGTGACGGTGAGCGTTTGCCGCCCGAACGGGAGATGGCGCAGACTCTGAACACCTCGGTGGGCACCCTGCGTAAGGCTTTGGCAGACCTCACGGAAAAGGGGATGCTGGATCGCATTCAGGGTTCCGGAAACTACGTGCGCGCCAAGGAAGAGGCGATCAGCGTTTATGCCTTCCTGAAGCTCGAATTGAAGGACGGCGGCGGCCTTCCTACGGCCGAGATCCTGTCGGTAGAGCGCCTGCCCAAGCCCGCCGATTTCCCCGGTTTCGGCCCCTCGGAAGAGGGGCACCGAATCCGCCGTCTGCGCAAACTCAACGGGCAGCCCGCCGCGGTGGAGGAGATCTGGCTCGACGGCAGCCACGCCCGCCGCATCCCGCCGGAAGACCTCTCGGAATCGCTCTATCTCTACTACCGCACCCGGCTGGGCCTCTGGATCGCCCGCGCCGAGGATAAAGTGGGCGTGAGCGATGTGCCCGACTGGGCGCCCGCCGCTTTCGGCCTCGCGCCCGGCGCAGCGTCCGGTTTCATCGAGCGGATCAGCTGGTCCCGCGATGAAACGCGCGTGGAATACTCGCGCACCTGGTTTGACCACACAACCGCGCGCTACATCGCGCGCCTCAAGTAAAGCCCGACATAGGACACGACCATGACAGAGACAGTCAGTTACGGAATCATCGGCTGCGGCATGATGGGGCAGGAGCACATCCGCAACATCCAGCTTTTGCCGGGTGGCCGCGTGGAAGCGATCATCGAGCCTGATGCAGGCATGCGCGCCGAATGCGAAGCGCTGGTGCCGGGCGTGCGCTTTTGCGAGTCCATCGCCGAGCTGCTGGCCATCAAGGATCTGGATTGCCTGCTGATCGTGTCGCCCAACTACCTGCACGTCAGCCAGCTGGAAGAGATCGCCGCCACCCGTGCGCTGCCAATTCTGGTGGAGAAGCCGCTCTACACCGCCAACGAGGATGCCGCGCGGGTGCAGGCCTTCATGGAAAGCTACCCGGCGCCGGTCTGGGTGGCGATGGAGTACCGCTACATGCCGCCGGTGGCGAAGCTGCTGGAGGATGCCGAGGCGGTGACGGGCGGGATCCGCATGTTCACCATCCGCGAGCACCGCTTCCCCTTCCTGCACAAGGTGGGCAACTGGAACCGCTTCAACGCCAAATCCGGCGGCACGCTGGTTGAGAAATGCTGCCATTTCTTCGATCTGATGCGGCTGGCCCTGAAAAGCGAGCCGGTGCGGGTGATGGCCTCTGCCGGGCAGGACGTGAACCACAAGGATGAGGTCTATGAAGGCGCGGTCTCCGACATCTGGGACAACGGCTACGTGATCGTGGATTTCGCCAATGGCGCGCGCGCGATGTTGGAGCTGTGCATGTTCGCCGAGGGCTCGCGCTATCAGGAGGAGATCTCCGCCGTGGGGCCTGCGGGCAAGATCGAATGCCTCGTGCCGGGGCCGGGGCGGTTCTGGCCGAAGGATCTGGGCGAGGCGCCGGTGCCGCAGGTGATCGTCAGCCCGCGCCTGCCCAAAGGCCCGCGCGTGCTGGATATTCCGGTGGATCCCACCATCCTTGAGGCGGGCGATCACAACGGTTCCACCTTCTACCAGCACCAGAAGTTCCACGCCGTGGTGCGCGGCGAGGCTGCGCCGGAAGTCACCCTGCAAGATGGCGCGATGGCGGTGGCCATGGGGCTGGCGGCACAGGAAAGCGCGCGCACGGGGCAGGCGATTTACCTGTCGTCCTTGATGCCGGATGCGGCCAAGGCGGGCTGAGCGCCGTTGCCGCTCTGCCAGCGTGGCGGGCACGGTGTCACAATCCCGTTGCACAATGCACACGCTCTGCCAACAATGCACCGCGCTCTCTTGCGCGGTGCGTTCATTTCGGGCTAGCGGCAACCATGACTGACGAAATCAAGATCGACCCGCCACTCAACACCATTCGCGGCCTCGTGCAGGACGTCGTGGAGCATATGGATACGCTGGCTCAGCAGATCCGCGACAAGGAGGGCTCGATGGCGGTGCGCCCTTCCGACATTCGCACCCTCCAGCACATCGTGCGCCGCCCGCGCACGCTGAACGATCTCTCCGAAGCGCAAGGGATTTCCCGGCAGGCGGCCCATAGCTCGGTGCAGCGGCTGTTGGAAAAAGGGCTGATCGAGTTCGACTTCGTCGAAGGCAGCAAGCGCGACAAGGTGGCAAGCATGAGCAAGCTGGGCCACGAGCTGCGCACCAAGCATTCGCGCAGCTTCATGGCCGCCGAAGAACGCATGGCCGAGATCGTCGGGCGTGAAAAGCTGGAAGAGCTGCGCGCGACGCTGGAAAAAATCGCGCGCGAATTCTGACATCTGCTGACAGCTGAAATGCAAATGCCGCACCCGGCACAGGCTGGCCGGATGCGGCGTTTTCCGCGGTCCCTGATCCCCATCCGGGCACGCGGCAGGTCAAGCGATGTCCAGCATGCCGCTGGCGGCAAAAGCGCCTTGTTCAAGGTCTTTCCCCAGTGCCACCAAGTGGCGAGGTCATCGCTTTGCTGGGTCAGCCCCGGCGGATGCCTTCCGCAGAACTGGCGGGAAACAGGAAAACCGCCATATCTGCCATCCGCCGGAAGATCGCCAACCCTGGGAAAACGAGAGAAAACGATGGGTCATTGATCTCTGTGTCTGACAACAGGGATATGGGGCCTTCCGGCCACACTATCAACCTTGCATGATGAAGTGACGCCACGTCATTTTTGCGGTTTATTGCGAGGGCGTGGATTAGGGGGATGGCAGAAAAGAAAAAGCCCCGAACCACCGGGAGGGAAGTTCGGGGCGATCAGCCTGCCCGGAGTGAGTGACATCGGGGAATGATGCAAAGGCAGGCGGAACTTAAGTTTTGAGAGTAGGTCCGGTGCGGAGACAGGGACAGGCCTCCGCACCGGACAGGTGCCAACACGTCACTCGTTACAGGTGATCGCGCGTCCATCAGAGGGCAACGCGGAAGCTGCGATCGGTACAAACAGGACCGGTGCGAACCAGGGTGAGGGAGGAGGGTTCTGGTTCGTCACCTCTTGTTGACAAAACGGATATGGGGTGGTGGGGCAAAACCGTCAATAGGGGGTGATGAAATTTTTCAACACTTTCCGAAATTCCGTTTCAAACAGGCTTGTAATCGTTTACATAGGCAGAAGTCAGCCCATGACCCCCCCGCATCCCGGCAAGGTTTGGCCGAAGGCCGCCGCCGCGGGGCTGTAGGCTGACGGCGAAACGCGACGCGAGGAGGCACAGCGCCATGGCCGACAATCCGATTCTGCGGGGGTTCAACCCCGATCCTTCGATCTGCCGGGCGGGCAGCACCTATTACATCGCCACCTCCACCTTCGAATGGTATCCGGGCGTGCGCATCTACCGGTCCGAGGATCTGGACCACTGGGAGATCGCGGCGATGCCGCTGGATCGCGCCAGCCAGCTCGACATGCGCGGCAATCCCGATTCCGGCGGCATCTGGGCGCCCTGCCTCTCCTATGCCGACGGGCTGTTCTGGCTCGTCTATACCGACGTCAAGCGGATGGATGGCAACTACAAGGACGCCCACAACTACGTTGTCACCGCGCCCAGCATCGAGGGGCCGTGGTCCGATCCGGTCTACCTGAACTCTTCGGGCTTCGATCCCTCGCTGTTTCACGACGACGACGGGCGCAAGTGGCTCCTGAACGAGATCTGGGATCATCGCGGCACGCAGGCCCACCGCGATCCGCCGCGCGGGCTGTTCGGCGGCATCGTCGCGCAGGAATACAGTCCTGAAGAGGGTCGTCTGATCGGCGAGCGGCACACGCTCTATCACGGCAGCCCGCTGGGGATGACGGAAGGCGCGCATCTGTTCAAACACGCGGGCCGCTACTATCTCTGCACTGCCGAAGGCGGGACGGGCTATGAGCACGCTGTCACCTATTCCCGCGCGGATGCGCTGACGGGCCCTTACGAAACCCACCCCGAAGATCACGTGCTCACCGCGCGGTTTGCACCAGAAAACGCGCTGCAGCGGGTCGGCCACGGCCAGCTTGTCAGCACACCGGACGGGCGCTGGTTCCACACCTTCCTCTGCGGCCGCCCCTTGCCGGGGCGCAACCAGTGCCAGATGGGGCGAGAAACCGGCCTTGAGGAGGTCGAATGGCGCGCCGATGGCTGGCTTTACCGCAAGGGCGGCGGCATGGCGCCATCCGGCAGCGGGGCGCCGATCGCAGAGGATGTGACTTTTCCCTTTGCGCAAGGCCCTTTGCCGATGGATTTCCAATGGCCGCGCAGCCCGGAAGCCGACCGGCTCTTCTCCTTCACCGCGCGCCCCGGCTGGCTGCGCCTCTTCGGACGCGAGGGCCTTGGCAGCTGGTTCGAACAGGCGCTGGTGGCCCGCCGCCAGACGGAGGCCCATTGCAGCGCCGAGGTGGAGCTTGAGTTCACCCCGGCCGATTTCCAGGCGCAAGCCGGGCTCACCGCCTATTACAACCGCCACAAGCTGCATTACCTCTGCCTGAGCCGCGGCGATGACGGCGCGCCGGTGCTGATGATCCAGTCCTGCGCGGGCGATTGGCCCGAGGGGGGCTTGAGCTTCCCCATCGGCGATGGCATCGCGGTGCCGGAGGGCCCGCTTGCGCTGGGGCTCGACATCCGGGGTGCGGTGCTGCAGTTCCGCTACCGGCTGCCGGGCGGTGCGTGGCAGGAGATCGGCCCGGAACTGGATGCCGGGGTGCTCTCGGATGAAGGCGGGCGCGGGGAGCATTCGAGCTTCACTGGCACCTTCCTTGGGATGGCGGCGCAGGATCTCTCTGGGCGCGCCGCACCTGCGGATTTCCGCAACTTCCGCTACCGGTCTGGCGCGGCGGCAAGCTAAGGGGCGCTTGCAGGCAGGCGGCTGCTGCCCCTATCCTGAAAAAAACAGGGCAAGGGTGGCAGATGGTGGCAAATCAAAGGCTGAGTCGGGTGTTCGCGGGGGCTTTGGCCCTCTCCGTGGGGCTGGCCGGCTGCACCTACGTGCCGTTCGATCCACCGCCGCCCGCCTCCCGCGCCGCGCCGCCGGCACAGGTCGGTAATGTCGCCAAGGTCAACCGCGATCTGCGGCGCGACGTGCCGGGCAAATCCGTCTTCGTGCCCATGGCCGACGGCAATGACGCGCTCGCCGCCCGGCTGCGCCTGATCGAGGATGCGCAAGAGACGCTGGATCTGCAGTATTTCCTTGGCAAGCCCGATCAGGCCGGGGCGCTGATCGGCCTGAAACTGCTCGAGGCAGCCGAGCGGGGCGTGCGCGTCCGGCTCCTGCTGGATGATGTGTTCACCACCAGCACCGACACTCAACTCGCCGTGCTGGACAACCACCCCAATCTCGAGCTGCGCATCTTCAACCCGATGAGCCGCCGGTCACCCACTGTGGTCAACTACCTGCTGGATTTCGGCCGGGTGAACCGCCGCATGCACAACAAGCTGTTCATCGCCGATGGCGGCGCAGCGATCATCGGCGGGCGCAACATCGCGGATGAATATTACCAGCTCGATACCTCCTCGGAATTCGCCGATTTCGACATGTTCGTCGCCGGCCCCAGCGTAGCGGCCATGTCGGAGGCCTTTGATCTGTTCTGGAACGACGCGTGGTCAGTGCCCGTCAATCGGCTGAACGTGCGCGTCACCGAAGAGGAGCTGACTGAGGCGCGCCGGGCGTTCGAACGGCGGGCGGCAACAGCGGAAGCCGGGATCTACCGCAAGGCGATGCAGGCCCCGATCCTGCGCGAGCTGCGCGAGGGCAAACGGTTCCTGTCCTTTGGGCATGCGAAACTCGTCACCGATCCGCCTGACAAACTGCGCGTGCGGGTGACGGACGGCGAGCGGACAACCTCGGATGCGCTTTTCAACCTCATGGGCAATGCCCGCGAGGAGGTGATCCTCTACACGCCCTATTTCGTGCCGCAGGACTATGGCACTGATTTCTTCGAACGACTCGCTGCAACAGGCGTGAAAGTGCGCGTGGTCACAAATTCGCTCGCCGCCACCAACCACGCCTATGTGCATGGCGGCTACACACCCTACCGCAAACGGCTCGCCGCCGCCGGTGTTGAGCTCTACGAGGTGCGCTACGATGCGCCTACGATTTTGGGCGAAGTGCCGCCGGAGTCTCCCATCCGCCTCACGATGCACACCAAAGCCGCCGTGGTTGACCGCCGTTACGTCTTCGTCGGCTCGCTCAATTTCGATCCGCGCTCGATCAAGGTGAACACCGAAGTGGGCATGTTCATCGACGATCCCGTGAGCGGTGCGCGCTTTGCCAAGGCCTTTGACGAGGGCATCGACGATTACACCTACCAGGTAGAACTGGATGAGAAAGGAAACCTGCGCTGGCGCTACACCGGCGCCGGGCGCAACGAGCTTTATACCCGCGAACCGGACGCAAGCTTCTTCGCGCGCTTCCTCGCGGGTGCCGCGCGCTTCCTTCCAGTGGAAGGCCAGCTGTAACCTCTCGCGAGGCTACCGCCTCGCGCGCAGGTTTCATGCGCGGCGCTGCCCCGCACGCAGGTTAGATGCGGGGCGCTGCCCCGCACGCAGGTAAAACGCGGGACGCTGCCCCGCGCCCCGGGATATTTGGGCCAAGATGAAGGGGCCCCACTTTGTTCTGTAAATATCTCGGGGGAGGCCCCGAAGGGGGCGGGGGCAGAGCCCCTTAATACGGCAGTTGCTCCAGCGCCACTGTCTGGGCAAGCGCGCCTGTCTTGCGGTCAAAAATCAGGATCTCGTTTTCTTCTGTCACGACAGCGTACCAATCCGGTGCCTGCGTGAAGGCGATGGCTTTGGTGCCTTGCGGCAGGGCAATACTGGCGGGCAGGTCGGGGCTTTCGCGCACTTCGCGGAAGCGGATGACAATCAGAGCGATGATGATTACAACGCCTGCGATCATCGTCCCCGTGAGCGCCAGCACCAGCCAGCGCAGAAATCGCACCATCGCCGGATCCACGTCCGGTTCCGGAGTATCCTGTTTCATGTCCGAGCCGACCATCACCACCCTGCGCGTCACCATCGCGGCCGATCCGCCGCGCCGCCTTGATAAGGCGCTTTCGCGCGACGTGCCAGAGGAAGCCGCCCTGAGCCGCTCGCGCCTTGCCAAGCTGATCGAAGCAGGCGACGTGCTGCGGGCCGGCGAGGCGCTCACCGATCCGCGGGCCAAAGTGGCCGAAGGCGAAGAGATCGAGATCCGCCTTGCCGAGGCCGCCGAAAGCCACATTCTGCCCGAGGACATCCCGCTGGAGATCCTGTTCGAAGACGAGGACCTGATCGTCGTCAACAAGCCCGTCGGCATGGTCGTCCACCCGGCGCCAGGCACGCCCTCGGGCACACTCGTAAACGCGTTGCTGCATCATTGCGGCGACGCGCTTTCCGGTGTGGGCGGCATGAAGCGCCCGGGCATCGTGCACCGGATCGACAAGGAAACCTCAGGCCTGCTCGTTGTTGCCAAGAGCGATCGCGCCCACCACGGGTTGGCGGAGCAGTTCGAGAAACATACGGTGGAGCGCCATTACAACGCCGTGGTATACGGTGTGCCGGATGCCAATGATCCGCGTTTGCGCGGGGTGAAGGGTGTCTCCTTCGAGCCAGGCAATATCCTGAAGGTCACCACCCAGTTGGCCCGCCACAAGACGGACCGCCAGAAGCAGGCGGTTTACTTCTCCGGCGGTCGCCACGCGGTGACGCGGGTGCGGATCGTAGAGAGCTTCGGCACGCCGGGCGTCGTGGCGCTGATGGAGTGCTGGCTGGAAACGGGCCGCACCCACCAAATCCGGGTGCATATGGCCCATGCCGGCCACGGGCTGATCGGCGATCCCACCTATGGCGGCAAGCGCAAGCTCAACGCCAAGGCGCTTTCGCCCGCCGCCATCGAGGCGGTGCGCGCTTTCCCGCGGCAGGCGCTCCATGCAGCAACGCTGGGCTTTATCCATCCGGTGAGCGGCGAGGTGCTGCGCTTCGAGGCCCCGCTGCCGGCGGATATGGTTGAGCTTATTGACAAACTTCGCACCCCCGCCGCAGGCTAGTCGCATCTGCGCGGCCACGGTGGAAGGAGAAGGGCATGCCCGAACTGGAACTGGAGACCTGGTGGCTGATCAGCTACGGGTTGCAGCTTCTCACCGTGGCACGCGTCCTGCTGCGCGAGAACCGTGCCCCTGCCGCGCGGCTGGCGTGGATCGTCTGCGTGCTGGCGATCCCGTGGCTCGGCATCCTGCTGTATTTCCTCTTTGGCGAGGTGAGTTTCGGCCGCAAGGACGTGGCGCGGATGCAGAGCATCATCAGCGCGCTGCCCAAAACGCCGCCGGGCCAGCCGCCGCTGCCCAAGCCGGAGATCCCGCTTTTGCATCGGCAGGCCTTCGCGCGGGCACAGTCGGTCAACGGGTTCCAGCCCGCGGATGGCAATACGGCGGAACTGGCGGAAAATTCCAATGACGCGATCGACCGCATGGTGGCCGATATCGACGCGGCGCAGGATCACGTTCATCTGCTTTTTTACATCTGGCTCACCGACACAAACGGGCTGAAAGTGGTGGATGCCTGCGTGCGGGCGGCCGCGCGCGGGGTGACGGTGCGGGTGATGGCCGATGGCATGGGCTCGCGCGCCATGCTGGACTCCGATTACTGGGAGGTCATGGCGCAGGCCGGGGTAAAATGCGGCGTGGCCTTCTCGCTGCGGCAGGCCTGGGTCCACCTGCTGTTCAAGCGGATGGACATCCGCAACCACCGCAAGATCGTGGTGATCGACAATAAGATCACCTATTGTGGCAGCCAGAACTGCGCCGATCCGGAGTTTCGCGTTAAGCCGAAATTCGCGCCTTGGGTCGACATCATGGTGCGGCTCACCGGGCCGGTTGTCTGGCAGAACCAGGTGGTGTTTGCCGGCGACTGGGAGAGCCACACCGGTGAATCCATCGCACATTTGCTGGATGACCCGATGCCCTACACGCAAGGCGGCTTCCCGGCCATCGTGATCGGCACCGGCCCCACCGAGAGCTTTCAGGCGGTGCCGGATATTTTCCAGAACCTTGTCGCCAGCGCGCAGCGCGAGGTGACGGTGACAACGCCTTACTACGTGCCCAGCGAGGCGCTGAACGGGCGGCTGTGCTCGGCGGCGATGCGCGGAGTGAAGGTGCGGCTGATCCTGCCCAAGCGCAACGATTCCGGCCTCGTGCGGCTGGCGTCTCACAGCTATTACCTCTCGCTTCTGCGCTGCGGTGTTGAGATCCACGAATACACGCCGGGGCTTTTGCACTCCAAGATCCTGACGGTGGACGGCGAGGTGGCACTCTTTGGCTCCGCCAATCTCGACCGGCGCAGCTTCGACATCAATTTCGAGAACTGTATTCTGGCCAGCGATCCGGCGCTCACCGGGGCCATTGACGCGCGACAGGCCGAGTATCTGGCCGACAGCGATCAGGTCACGCTGGCGGAAGTGGAGACATGGCCGATGCATCGCAAGCTGATGAACAATCTATTCGCCACCATGGGCCCGCTGCTCTGAAGGCTTCAAGCGGCGTCACACCCGCGTGACGCGGCTGAAACAGGGCTGGCAGCCCGCCGGAAACCGGCGCATGCTGCGTTCAAACATCATGCCCGTGATCGAAAACCATTTTCGTGGGGTATTGAACCGCCTGTGCCGGATGACTATCTGGCATGTTAACAGGATAAACATTGGGACAAGAAAGGGGGAGCACTCATGAGCAATTACGCCAATCTTCCCGCACCGTCACCGGAGCAGGGCCTCAACCGTTACCTTCAGGAAATCCGCAAGTTCCCCATGCTGGAGCCTGAAGAGGAATACATGCTGGCGAAAGCCTGGGTGGAGCGCGGTGACACCGAGGCGGCCCATAAAATGGTCACGAGCCACCTGCGCCTCGCGGCCAAGATCGCCATGGGTTACCGGGGCTACGGCCTGCCGCAGGCCGAGGTGATCTCGGAGGCTAACGTGGGCCTGATGCAGGCCGTCAAGAAGTTCGACCCTGAGAAAGGCTTCCGCCTGGCGACCTATGCCATGTGGTGGATCCGCGCCAGCATTCAGGAATATGTGCTGCGGTCGTGGTCAATGGTCAAGCTTGGCACCACCAGCGCCCAGAAGAAGCTGTTCTTCAACCTGCGCAAGGCGAAATCCCGTATCGGCGCGCTGGAAGACGGTGATCTGCGCCCGGAGAACGTGAAGAAGATCGCCGAGGATCTGAACGTCACCGAGGATGAGGTGATCTCCATGAACCGGCGGATGTCGGGGGGGGATGCTTCGCTCAACGCGATGATCGGGGCCGATGGCGATGGCGCCACCGAGTGGCAGGACTGGCTCGAGGATGAGGACGCCAACCAGGCGGCCGATTACGAGGCCCGGGACGAGCTGGAAGGCCGTCGGGAGCTTCTGGCCGAGGCAATGGAGGTTCTGAACGACCGCGAGAAGGATATCCTCCTGCAGCGCCGTCTGCAGGATCAGCCGGTGACTCTGGAGGAGCTTTCGGGCCAATACGACGTGAGCCGCGAGCGCATCCGCCAGATCGAGGTGCGGGCGTTTGAAAAGCTGCAGAAGAAAATGCGCGATCTGGCGCGGGAAAAGGGCATGCTCACGCCTGTCTGACCTTGCGCCTTCGCCGCTTGATGGTAGCCTCCCTGCGAAATCAGGGAGGCTATTTTCATGCAAGCTGTTGTGAACTGGGGCATTTTGGGCGCGGCCAAATTCGCGCGGGAGCATATGGCGCCGGCGATCCATGCCGCCAAGGGCGCGCGGCTGGCGGCGCTGGCTACTTCTGCTGAGGAAAAAGCCCAAGGCTTCAAGGAATTCTGCCCGGATCTTAAGGTGCATCTTTCCTATGAGGATCTGCTGGCCGATCCGTCGATCGATGCGGTCTACATCCCGCTGCCCAACCATCTGCACGTGGAATGGGTGAAGAAGGCGGTGGCGGTCGGAAAGCATGTGCTCTGTGAAAAGCCCATCGCGATGAAGGCCGAAGAAATCGACGAGCTGATCGCCCTGCGCGATGCCTCGGGCCTTCTCGTGGCGGAGGCCTATATGATCGTCCACCACCCGCAATGGCAGCGTGCGCGCGAGTTGGTGCAGACCGGCGCGATCGGCGATCTGCTCCATGTGGACGGCTTCTTCAGCTACGACAACCGCGCCGACACCAGCAACATCCGCAACCGCCCCGAGACCGGCGGCGGCGCGATCCCGGATATTGGCGTCTATACCTACGGCTCGGCCCGTTTCGTGACGGGCGAGGAGCCGGTGAGCGCCACGGCGCAGATCATGCGGGAAAACGGCGTGGACGTGGTGAGCCACGCGCAGGCCCAGTTTCCCTCCTTCACCTATGCGGCAACGGTGTCGATGCGCATGTTCCCGCGTCAGGAGATGACGTTTCACGGCACAGAAGGCATCGTGCGCCTCACCGCGCCCTTCAACGCCAATGTCTATTCCCAGGCCGAGATCGTGGTGGATCAGCCCGGCATGGCCAAGCGCATCGAGCGCTTTCCGGGCGTAAACCACTACATGTTGCAGGTGGAGAATTTCGGCCGCTCTGTGCGTGAAGGCGCGGACTATCCGTGCCCGCTTGAGTTCTCCCGCGGAACGCAGGCGATGATCGATATGATCTTCGCGGCGGAGTAGGGGCTGGGGTTTAGTCGAACTGCAGCCGGGTTTCGTTCAGGATGATCCGGTAGACGCGGTAGATGTAGACGAAATAGGCGAGCCCCAGCGTGAGGATCGTCAGGACCCACCAGATCAGCGCCGAGACGATCACATTGCCCAGCGAGATGTCGCAGACCATCTGGCCGACGCGGTTGCCGTCCAGATCGATGACTTGCGTTTTGTTCAGCACCACTTTCGGCAGGTAGAAGGGAAAGAGGAAGGCGGCGAGGCCCAGCGTGATGATGGTGAGCACGAACCAGAGGATCGCGTTCAGGATCGCGTCGGCGACGGAGAAATCGCATTGCAGGCGGAAGGCATTGTGAAGAACGGAAGGCATCGGGCAACTCTTGGCTGAAACGGGTGTGCCCGAGTTGAACGCGGGAAGCGCTTGGTGTGCAAGCTGTCTTTCGTCCTATTTTGCCTGCCACGCCCTGTGCTGGCATTGGCAGGGGAACGGAGGGCAGCGCCCGCCCGTGGGGCGGGGCGGGCGCTGCCCGGCGTGCCGCCGGGCGGTTCACCTGAAATGGGGGCGAACCGGAGCTGGCGCTCCGGTGAAAAAAGAAAACCCCGCGCCAGAGACGCGGGGTTTCAGCATACGAATGCCAGCCGGATCAGGCGTTTGCTTCGCGGATCTTGTCAGCGGCTTCTTTGTTGTAGGTGACGCCGCTTTCCTCAAACAGCGTGTCCAGTTCGCCCGAGAGCGTCATCTCGGTGACGATATCGCATCCGCCCACGAATTCGCCCTTCACGTAGAGCTGCGGGATCGTCGGCCAGTCGGAATATTCCTTGATGCCGGAGCGGATCGCCTCATCGGCCAGCACGTTCACATCGGCATAATCCACGCCCATGTAGTTCAGCACGCCCGCCACGCGGGAGGAGAAGCCGCATTGCGGCATGGATTTGGTGCCCTTCATGAAAAGCACCACGTCGTGGGCTTTCACGGTTTCGTCGATCTGGGTCTGCGCGTCAGACATGGGTTGCGTCCTTTCCTGCGGCCCTCAGGCCGGTGCCTTTGTGGTGAGGGCCAGCGCGTGCAGCTCGCCGTGGCTGCCGTCCATCTTGCCCTGAAGGGCGGCGTAGACGGCGCGTTGCTGCTGAACACGGTTCTGGCCGCGGAAGCTTTCGTCGATGACCTCGGCGGCGTAGTGATTGCCGTCGCCTGCGAGGTCCGTGATGGTGATTTTCGCTGCCGGGAAGGCGGCGCGGATCAGGGATTCGATCTCTTCTGCCTGCATGGCCATCGGTGGGTTCCTTTCCTCTTGTGGCGAACCTAGTCCTGCGCGCGGGGCTCTGCAAGGGAGCCCGGCGCGGCAATCTCGCTGCGCAGCGATTTCAGGAAGGTCGTGACCGCGTCAAACACCCGCTCTGCCTCAAGCTTGTGCAGGGCGGGCAGGCTCCAGCCCTCCGCCGGGTCCGCGAGGCGCAGCCGCAGGGCGGCACATTCCGTGGCAGAGGCTGGCGACAGCGGAAGCTCTGCGGCCAGCGCCAGCATCTGCAGAGCTTCCTGCAGGCGGCGCATCAGGCGAAAGCCTTCCATCATCGGTGCGATCAGCGAAGGATCGTCGCGCCAGCTGGCCCCGGCAAACAGCTCCTGCGTCACCCGTTGCCCCGCGCCGGTGCAATCATAGGCCACGCAGCCGGGAAACCCAGCCTTCGTGAGGTGATCGTGGATGGAGCAAAGATGGCCTGCGAGATTGGGGCAGGGGGTGCCTGCGGGCTTGTCTATCGCGAAGCGATCCCCGGCATCGAAATGCAGCGCAAGGCAGCAGAGCGCGGCGCATTGGCCGCACTCTGCCTGAAAGGCGGGATCAGGCGACGGCCTCTGCAAAGCTCGTCCGGAAGGTTGCGGCCAGATCGGCGAGCGGTGCGGCGGTGCCGCCAAGGCTCACCTCGGAGCCGCCAAAACGACCCACGCTTTCCAGATGCAGCCCGGCCTGTGCGGCGGCGGCCATCAGGGCTTCGGCCTGATCGAAGTTGCAGGCGATCAGGTAGCGGGCCTGATCTTCGCCAAAGAGGAAGGGCGTCTCGCCGCTCTCCAGCACCACGCCCACGGAGGCCGCCTCGGCCAGCTCGAAAGCGGCAAGCGCCAGCCCGCCATCGGCAAGATCGGTGCAGGCGGTGATCAGCGCGGCATTGGCGCGGATGAAATCACCATGGGCCCGCTCGGCCTCCAGATCCACCGCCGGGGCATCGCCCTCTTCGCGGTTGAAGACCTCGGCCAGCAGCGCGGACTGGCCCAGATGGCCCGCCGTGGCCCCCAGAACGAGCGCCACATGACCCTCGCGGACCTGCCCGGTAATGGCCTCCTCCACATTGGCGATCAGCCCCACGGCCCCGATGGTCGGGGTGGGCAGGATCGCGGAGCCATCCGTTTCGTTGTAGAGCGAGACGTTGCCGGAAACGATGGGCATATCCAGCGCCGCGCAGGCGGCGCCGATGCCTTTGATCGCGCCCACGAACTGGCCCATGATCTCGGGCTTCTCCGGGTTGCCGAAGTTGAGGTTGTCCGTCGTCGCCAGAGGCTTCGCGCCCACGGCGGTGAGGTTGCGGTAGGCTTCGGCCACCGCCTGCTTGCCGCCCTCGGTGGGGTTGGCTTTCACGTAGCGCGGGGTCACGTCGGAGGTGAAGGCCAGCGCCTTGCCGGAGCCGTGCACGCGCACGATGCCCGCGCCAAGGCCCGGGGTGCGGGCGGTGTCGGCCATGACCATCGTGTCGTATTGCTCATAGACCCACTGCTTGCCAGCGTAGTTCGGCGAGGCGAGCAGGGCGCGCAGACCATCGATCGGGTTCACCTCCGGCACATCGCCGAGCGGATCGGCAGCGGGCGTCGCCACCCAGGGGCGATCGTATTCAGGTGCGGTGGAGGAGAGCTTGGAGAGCGGCAGATCGGCTTTCACCACGCCATTGTGCTCGATCAGGAAGCGATCCTCGGCGATGGTCTCGCCGACGATGGCGAAATCCAGATCCCATTTCTCAAAGACGGCCCGTGCCTCGGCCTCTTTCTCGGGCTTGAGCACCATGAGCATGCGCTCCTGGCTTTCCGAGAGCATCATCTCGTAGGCCGTCATGTCCACTTCGCGCTGGGGCACGTTTTCAAGCTGCAGACGGATGCCCAGCTTGCCCTTGTCGCCCATTTCCACGGCGGAGCAGGTGAGGCCCGCTGCGCCCATATCCTGAATGGAGATCACTGCGCCTGTCTGCATCAGCTCAAGGCAGGCTTCCATCAGGCGCTTTTCGGTGAAGGGGTCGCCCACCTGCACCGTGGGGCGCTTTTCCTCGATGGTGTCGTCAAATTCGGCAGAGGCCATGGTGGCCCCGCCCACGCCGTCGCGGCCCGTCTTGGCGCCGAGGTAGACCACCGGCATGCCCACGCCGGAGGCGGCGGAGTAGAAGATGCCATCGGCAGGCGCGAGGCCGGCGGCGAAGGCGTTCACGAGGCAGTTGCCGTTATAGGCGGGGTGGAAGCGGACTTCGCCGCCCACGGTGGGCACGCCGAAGCAGTTGCCGTAGCCGCCCACGCCTTCCACCACGCCGTTCACCAGCTGGCGCGTTTTCGGATGGCTCGGCTCGCCAAAGGAAAGCGCGTTCATCGCGGCGATGGGGCGGGCACCCATGGTGAAAACATCGCGCAGGATGCCGCCCACGCCGGTGGCCGCGCCCTGATAGGGCTCGATGTAGGAGGGGTGGTTGTGGCTTTCCATCTTGAAGACGACGGCCTGACCATCGCCGATGTCCACGACGCCTGCGTTCTCGCCGGGGCCGCAGATCACCTGCGGGCCTTCGGTGGGCAGGGTGCGCAGCCACTTCTTGGAGGATTTGTAAGAGCAGTGCTCGTTCCACATGGCCGAGAAGATGCCAAGCTCGGTGAAGGTCGGTTCACGTCCGATGATCTCGAGGATGCGCGCGTATTCATCCGGGGACAGCCCGTGGCTGGCGATCAGATCTTCGGTGATGGCGGGTTCTTGCATGCGTATCGGCCCTTGCTCGCGGAAGTCTGGCGCTCTCTTAGGGCAGTTGCGGGCGCGGGAAAAGGGGCGCTGCGCCGCAGACGGGGCGAATCCGGGCGATTCCCGATGTTATTTGCGTCTGAGGTGCGGCGGGGGTGTGCTGAAGTGGCGTTAGGCACTGTAATAGCTGACCATTCGTTCAAATTTTGCCGGTGTTTTCAGCAGGCGCTGCGGAAGCGCGCTGCGGCTTTGGGCAAGCCATGCGCGCTTGCGGGGATGCCCTTACGTCACCTTTGCGCTTTTTCTGCACTTGCAAAATGGTGCGGGCACAGCATCTTTCAAAGCGCCTTGAATTGGGGTTTTGGTGCGATGCTCCCGTGCGGCACTGCAAAAAGCGCGAAAAAAAAGGCCGAGACAAAGCTCGGCCTAAGTCCAACAGGGAGGTAGTAGCGGCAAGAGCGAACTCTATTGCCGCTGCTGATTGCTATTTATGGGGCAGACTCACCCCATTCAAGAAGAAAAATGTCGCATTGCAGCAAAGCCGATATGCGTTTGATGCATGGCTGCCACAGATTGCCAGAGTGATGGTTGCGCGCTGAGGGCTGCTCCGTTCCATAAAAAGAAGGGGATAGCCGCGCCATGGCGGGCTCAATCGTCGCGTGTGCGCTTGCGATACTCCATGATTTCCTGTGTGACGAAATCGCGGAACGCCGCGATCCGCTGCGAGTGGCGCAGCTCTTCCGGGTAGGCGAGGTAGACCGGGATCTCTGAGGATTCCACTTCCGGCAGAACACGCTCCAGCGCGGGCAGGCCCACACGATCTTCCACGAACATCTCGGAGACGTAATCCGGCAGCACCCCGATGCCGAGATGGTTGATCACCCCCTGCAGCACGCCGAAGTAGTTGTTCACCGTGAGGGTGGAGCGCATGTCGTAGGTGAGCAGTTCCTTCACGAGGTTGGTGCCCGCGCTTACCTGTGCGGCAGAGACGTTCTGACAGATCAGCCGATGGGTCGAGAGATCCTCCATCGTTTCGGGGCGGCCGTTGCGATCGAGGTATTCCTTGGTGGCGTAGAGGCGCATGCTCACGCTCATCAGGCGGCGGCGGATCAGATCGGCCTGGCTGGGCTCCTTCATGCGGATCGCCACATCGGCTTCGCGCATGGGCAGATCCAGAACCCGCTCTTCGAGCATAAGGTCGATCTTCAGTTCGGGGTATTTCTCATAGAGCTTGGGCAGGCGCGGGGCGAGCCAGAGCGTGCCAAAGCCCAGCGTGGTGGTGACACGCAGCTCGCCGAACACCTCATCCTCGCTGTCGCGGATGCGGGCAGAGGCCGCATCGAGCCGGCGCGTCATGGAGGAGGTGGCGTCAAACAGCAGCTCGCCCTGTTCGGTGAGAATCAGCCCGCGCGCGTGGCGGTGGAACAGCGTGGTTCCGAGGCTTTCCTCAAGGGCGCGAATCTGCCGGCTGACGGCCGATTGCGAGAGGTGAAGTGTTTCCCCGGCGTGTGTGAGGCTGCCCGCATCTGCCACCGCATGAAATATTCTTAGCTTATCCCAGTCCATTTTCTTCCGAACCGTTTCCCTGTCTGGCGCCTGTATAGCACAATTATTTCTTTAGGGGCCGGCTCTTAATAAAACCGTGACAAGGCGTCAATTTTCGATTGTAGGTCAGCATTTTTGACCTAAAATAGTGGTAAGCTAATGTCCTGTTGGGAGGAAAGCATGACACAGCAACCCGTTTCGCTCCACGACCGCTACGATCTCACAAAATCCCCGGTTCTGCTCAATGGCACGCAGGCGCTGGTGCGCCTCATGTTGATGCAGAAGGCACGCGATACGGCTGCCGGGCTGAACACGGCAGGCTATGTGTCGGGCTATCGCGGCTCGCCCCTTGGCGCGGTGGATCTGATGATGAGCAAGGCGAAGAAGGATCTGGAAGCCGCCGACATCAAGTTTCACCCCGGCCTGAACGAGGATCTCGCCGCCACCGCGCTCTGGGGCACCCAGCAGGCAGAGCTGCGCGGGGAGGGCGTGCATGATGGCGTCTTTGGCCTCTGGTACGGCAAGGGCCCCGGCGTGGACCGCACCGGCGACGTGATGCGCCACGCTAATATGGCGGGCACCAGCAAGCATGGCGGCGTGCTGATGGCGATGGGGGATGATCACACCGGGGAAAGCTCCACCGTGTGCCACCAGTCCGACTGGGCGATGGTGGATGCCTATATGCCGGTGCTCTCGCCTGCGGGTGTGCAGGAGATTCTGGATTACGGCCTCTACGGCTTTGCGCTCTCCCGCTTTGCCGGGGTCTGGGCCGGGCTCAAGGTGATGAAGGACACGATCGAGGTCACCAGCGTGGTCGATGGCAGCCCCGACCGGATGCAATTCGTCCTGCCGGAGTTCGAGATGCCGCAGGGCGGGCTCAACATCCGGCTCAACGATCACTGGGTGCCGCAAGAGGCGCGGATGATCGATTACAAGCGTTTCGCGGCGGAAGCGTTCTCCCATGCCAACAAGATGGACAAGCGCGTCTGGGGTAAGCCGGGGGCGAAGATCGGTTTCGTGGCGGCGGGCAAGAACTGGCTCGATCTCACCCATGCGCTGCAGCTTCTGGGGATCGACGAGGCCGAGGCCGAGCGGCTTGGGATCACCACCTACAAGATCGGCCAGACCTTCCCGATGGACATGAAGGGCTTCCACGACTGGGCCGAGGATCTTGAGCTGATCGTGGTGGTGGAAGAGAAGCGCAAGCTGATCGAGGTTCAGATCAAGGAAGCGATCTTTGATGATCGCCAGGGCCGCCGCGTCTATGGCTGGTACAAGGGCGGCGCGGGCGGCATGCACCGCGATGAGCTCTTCCCGACGCGCGCCGCGCTGGATCCGGTGATGATCGCCGAGAAGATCGGCGGCATCCTCGTGGAGGAAGGGCGCGGCACCGACCGCATCAAGGCCGGGCTTGCGAGCCTTGTGGAGGCACAGCGCGCCGACAACGCCGAAGAGATCGCCACCCGCACGCCCTACTTCTGCTCGGGCTGCCCGCATAACTCCTCCACCAAGCTGCCGGATGGCAGCCGCGCCTATGCCGGGATCGGCTGCCACATCATGACCCTGTGGATGGACCGCGAGACCTCGGGCTTCACCCATATGGGGGGCGAGGGGGCGAACTGGATCGGGGAGGCCCCCTTCTCCAGCCGTCCGCATGTGTTCCAGAACCTTGGCGATGGCACTTACAACCACTCGGGCGTACAGGCGATCCGTGCCGCGCTCGCCTCGGATGCCAACATCACCTACAAGATCCTCTTCAACGATGCCGTCGCCATGACGGGCGGGCAGGAGAACGAGGGCGATCTGACCCCGCAGCGCATCGCGCAGGAGATCCGCGCCATGGGTGTGCAGGAGATCGCGGTTGTCTATGACGCCAAGGAGGAAGTCGATTTCGCGGGCTTCCCCACCGGGATCCGCAAGGCCGAGCGCGCCGATCTGATGAAGATCCAGCGCGAGATGGCCGAGGTGAAGGGCGTTTCCGCCATCATCTACATCCAGACCTGCGCCGCCGAGAAACGCCGCCGCCGCAAGCGGGGCAGCTTCCCCGACCCGGACAAGCGGGTGTTCATCAACACCGACGTTTGCGAAGGCTGCGGCGATTGCGGGGTGCAGAGCAACTGCGTCTCCATCGTGCCGGTGGAAACCGAGCTGGGCCGCAAGCGCGCCATCGATCAATCCTCCTGCAACAAGGATTTTTCCTGCGTGAACGGCTTCTGCCCGTCCTTCATCACGCTGGAAGGGGCCACCCTGCGCAAGGAGAAGGCCGCCGAGTTCAAGCTGCCCGATCTGGCGGAGCCCGACCTGCCCGCGATCAACGGCACCCATAACGTGGTGATCACCGGGGTGGGGGGCACAGGCGTTGTCACCATCGGGGCGATCCTTGCGATGGCCGCGCATCTGGACGGCAAGGGCGCGGGCATGATGGAGATGGCCGGCCTCGCCCAGAAGGGCGGCGCGGTGCATATCCATTGCCGTCTGGCCAACAAGCCCGAGGATATTTCCGCGATCCGCGTGGCCACAGGAGAGGCCGATGCGGTGATCGGCGGCGATCTGGTGGTGACGGCCGGGGCCAAGACGATTGGCCTGATGCGCACGGGGCGCACCGGGGCTGTGGTGAACAGCCATGAGATCATCACCGGCGATTTCACCCGCAACGCCGATTTCCGCCTGCCCACCGAGCGGCTGGAACTGGCGCTGCAGGCGCGTCTACAGGATCGTCTGGCGATGTTTGACGCCTCCGATCTGGCCGCCAAGGCGCTGGGCGACAGCATCTTCTCCAACATGATCATGCTGGGCGCGGCCTGGCAGCAGGGGCTGGTGCCGCTCTCCCGCGAAGCCATCCTCACTGCCATCGAGATGAACAAGGCCGCCGTGGAAGGCAACAAGAAGGCGTTTGAGATCGGGCGCTGGGCCGTGGCTCACCCGGAAGACGCCGCCGCGCTGGCCGCGCCGAAGGTTGTGCAAAAGCCCAAGACGCTGGAAGAAAAGATCGCCTTCCGCGCCACGCATCTGACCGCCTATCAGAACGCCCGCCTTGCCCGCCGCTACCAGACCTTCCTTGAGAAGGTGGAGAACCCCGAACTGCGCGAGGCCGTGGCGCTGGGCTACCACAAGGCGCTGGCCTACAAGGACGAATACGAGGTCGCCCGCCTGCATCTGGACAGCGAAGAGAAGGCCCGCGCGCAGTTTGACGGCGAGTTCAAGATGACCTTCCACCTCGCCCCGCCGCTGCTCTCCAAAGAGGGCTCCAACGGCCGCCCGCTTAAAAAGGCCTATGGGCCGGGGATGCTGCGGACCTTCCGCATGCTGGCCCGACTAAAGCGCCTGCGCGGCACGCCGTTTGATCCCTTTGGCTACACGGCGGAGCGCAAGCGCGAACGTGCTCTGATCCGGCAGTATGAGGCCGACATGGCCGAGGTGATCCACCTCGTGAAGCCTGCCACGTTGCAGGCCGCCTGCGAGCTTGCGCGCATTCCCCTGCAGATCCGTGGTTTCGGCCCGGTGAAGGAAGCCGCCGAGAAAGCCGCCATGCTGCGCCGAGAGGAGCTTCTGGCCGAGATCCGGTCCGGCAAGCCCGCCGCTACGCCGGTTGCGGCCTGAACGCAGCACAGATCGGCGAAAATCCGGAGGCGGTGTCGTGAAAACGTCATCGCCTCTGGCATGGACTCGCGCACCCCATTATGTGCAGGCCATGCGCCAGATGGCACCTTAGCGAGACGAACGCCGATGACATCCACATCCCGCGTTGCCAGAGACATCAGCTATGCCTCTTCCGCCGCCACCAAGGGCGGCCGTGCGGTGATCCGCGTACTGGAGAACGCCACCGGGCGCATGGGGCTGATCCGACGCGCGCGGGGCTATGAGCTGGACGTCGCCAATGGTGCGGATTTCTGGCAGGTGATGATGGGGCGCTACGGGCTGAGCCTTGACGTGGTGCAGGGCTCGCTGCAGGCGATCCCGCGCGAAGGGCCGCTGATCCTTGTCTCCAATCACCCTTACGGCATTCTCGACGGGCTGATGATGGGGCATATCCTTGCCACCACGCGCGGCGATTTCCGCATCATGGCCAACAACGTGTTTCAGAAGGCCGAGGATCTGAACCGCTTCATCCTGCCGATCAGTTTTGACGCCACCAAGGAGGCGATGAAGCTCAACCTCGAAACCCGCACCGAAGCGCTGCGGTTTCTGGGGCAGGGTGGGGCCATCGGCATCTTTCCGGGCGGCACCGTCTCCACCGCCGCCACGCCTTTCGCCAAGCCGATGGATCCGGGCTGGCGCAATTTCACCGCCAAGATGGTGGCGCGGTCCGATGCCACGGTGGTGCCGATCTTCTTTGAAGGCCACAACTCGCGCCTGTTCCAGATCGCCAGCCACCTGCACCAGACCCTGCGGCTGGGCTTGCTGATCAAGGAGTTCAAGAAACGCACCAATGCGCCGGTGCGCATCAGCGTGGGCGCGCCGATCGATCCGCAAAAACTGCGCGAACTTTCCCGCGATCCCAAAGCCATGATGGATTTCCTGCGCAAAGCCACGTATGAGCTATCCCCAACCCCGTTGAAATCGCTCGAATACGGCTTTGAATTCGAGGACAAATACAAGGTTTTGGGCAAGTAGATGGCTGTCGGTATTTTTGATTCTGGCCTTGGTGGCCTGACCGTGCTGGACGCGGTGAGCAAACGTCTGCCGGACGTGCCCTTCGTCTATTTCGGCGACAACGCCCATGCGCCCTACGGCGTGCGCGACGCAGAGGACATCTACGCCCTCACCACCGCCGCCGTGGAGCGGCTCTGGGAGGCCGGCTGCGATCTGGTGATCCTGGCCTGCAATACGGCCTCGGCCGCCGCCCTGCGCCGGATGCAGGAAAGCTGGGTGCCGCCCGAGAAGCGCGTGCTTGGCGTCTTCGTGCCCCTGATCGAAGCGCTGACCGAGCGGCAGTGGGGCGACAACTCCCCGCCGCGCGAAGTGGGCGTGAAGCACGTGGCGCTCTTTGCCACGCCCGCCACCGTGCGCAGCCGGGCCTTCCAGCGCGAGCTGGCCTTCCGCGCCATCGGTGTGGATGTTGAGGCCCAGCCCTGTGGCGGGCTTGTGGACGCGATTGAGGAGGGCGACGAGATCCTCGCCGAAGCCATGGTGCGCTCTCATGTGGAAGCGCTGCAGCGGCGCATGCCCGAGCCTGAGGCCGCCATTCTGGGTTGCACCCATTACCCGCTGATGGAGGAAGCTTTCCAGGCCGCCCTCGGCCCGCAGGTGCAGGTGTTCAGCCAGGCCAATCTCGTGGCCGCCTCGCTGGAGGATTACCTGAAACGCCACCCCAAGATGCGCGGCCCCGGTGAAGAAAGCCTGTTCCTCACCACCGGCGATCCGGCGCGCGTGTCTGACAGGGCCACCCGCTTCTTGCGACGAAAGATCACGTTTCAGGCCGCCTGATTGCGGCCGCGCCGCTTTGATCCTACATCTTCCCCAAGTCTTCGAAAGGTCAGCATCATGACCCATAAAATCGCCATTCTGGGTGCCTCCGGCTACACCGGCGCCGAGCTTGTCCGGCTGATCGCCACCCACCCCGAGATGGAGATCGTCGCGCTGTCGGCGGATCGCAAGGCGGGCCAGACCATGGCCAGCGTCTTCCCGCATCTGCGCCATCTCGATCTGCCCACGCTTGTCACCATTGACGAGATCGATTTCGCAGGCGTGGATCTGTGCTTCTGCGCGCTGCCCCACGCCACCAGCCAGGCGGTGATCCGCGAATTGCCCAAGCATTTGAAAATCGTCGATCTTTCCGCCGATTTCCGGCTGCGCGATCCCGAGGCCTACGCAAAATGGTACGGCGGCCCCCATGCCGCGCTGGAGCAGCAGGCCGAGGCCGTTTACGGGCTTACCGAATTCTACCGTGAAGAGATCAGGCAGGCCCGGCTCGTGGCAGGCACGGGCTGCAACGCGGCCACCGGCCAGTTCGCCCTGCGCCCGCTGATCGAGGCCGGCGTGATCGATCTGGACGAGATCATCCTCGATCTGAAGGCTGCCGTGTCTGGCGCCGGGCGCAGCTTGAAGGAAAACCTCCTGCATGCCGAGCTGTCTGAAGGCTACCACGCCTATGCGGCTGGCGGCACGCACCGGCACCTGGGCGAGTTCGATCAGGAATTCTCGGCCATCGCGGGCCGCCCTGTGAAGATCCAGTTCACCCCGCATCTGGTGCCCGCCAACCGCGGCATCCTCGCCACCGTATACGTAAAGGGCGATGCGGCGGAGATCCACGCGGTGCTTGCGGGCGCTTACGGGGAGGAGCCTTTCATCGAAGTGCTGCCGTTCGGCGAGCACCCCTCCACCCGCCACATCCGGGGCAGCAACTTCTGCCATATCGGCGTTGTGGCGGACCGGATCGAGGGCCGCGCCATCGTGATCGCCGCGCTGGACAACCTGACGAAGGGCTCGTCCGGTCAGGCGCTGCAGAACGCCAACCTGATGCTCGGCATTGAGGAGACGACGGGGCTGATGCTGGCCCCGCTGTTCCCGTAACGAAAGAATGAAGGAGATCGCGCCGTGAAAGGGCTCAAGAAGCAACGCAGAATTCAGGTGATCATCGTCGCCGCGGTGGCGCTTCTGCTCTCAACGGCGCTGATCGGCTATGCCTTGCGCGATGGCATCAACTTCTTCCGCAGCCCCTCGCAGGTGGTGGAAGCCCCGCCCGAGCCGGGCGAGGTCTTCCGCATCGGCGGGCTGGTGGAGGAAGGCACGCTGGAGCGCGGGCAGGGCGAGGCGATCCGCTTCATGGTCACCGATGGCGGGGCCTCCGTGCCTGTCACCTTCACCGGCATCCTGCCCGACCTCTTTGAAGAGGGGCAAGGCATGGTGGGCACCGGCTCTTACGTGAACGGCACCTTCGAAGCCACGGAAATCCTTGCCAAACACGATGAGACCTACATGCCGAAAGAGGTGGTGGACGCGCTCAAGGAGCAGGGTGTCTACCAGCCATCGGACGATAGCTGAAGCCGCTCTTAACCGGTTCTGATCAAGGCTTCCCGGCGTCTGAGATACGCTGGGGAGCCTTTTTTCATGCCCGATGTACGCGCCATTGCAGAGGCCATCATCGCCCGTGAGGGCGGTTACGTGAACGATCCCGACGATCCGGGCGGGGCGACGAACTACGGCGTCACCATCCATACGATGCGCCGTCTGGGGCTGGATCTGGATGGCGATGGCGACGTGGATGCCGCCGACGTGCGCCGGCTTTCGCGCGATCAGGCGGTGGAGATCTTCCTGAAGCATTATTTCGAGCGCCCCGGCATCGCGCTTCTGCCCGAGGCGCTGCAGGCCAGCGTGTTCGACATGTATGTGAACGCGGGCAGCAACGCGGTGAAGATCCTGCAGCGGATGTTTCGCAAGATGGCGTTTGACTGCGCGGTGGACGGGGTGATCGGCCCGCAGACCGCCGCCGTGTCCAAAGCCGCCTACGCCCGCGCGCCGCGCCATCTGGCCGATGCTTACGGGATCGAGCGGCGCAACTACTACTACGCGCTCGCCGATGCCCGCCCCGCCAGCCGCAAATACGCCCGCCGCCGCGATGGTGGCAAGGGTGGCTGGATCCGCCGGGCGGAGGAGTTCATCTCGGCCAAATACCACCTGACGGCCGCCCAACACGCCGCGAGGATCGCCGCATGGGCATGATGACAGGGCTGATGAGCCTTCTGTTTGGCGGCGGGCGCAACGCCATTGTGGAGACGGTGGAGGTGTTTCGCGAAAACGCTGAGAGCAGCGCGCAACGCGGCTTCACCCTGCAGAACGCCGCGCTCTCCCAACTGGCCGCAGAGTTTGCCGTGCCCCGCAAGGGCGGCTTTGATCGCTTCATGGATGGGGTCAACCGCGTGCCGCGCCCGGCGCTGGTGTTCGGCATTCTCGCGATGTTCGTGGCGGCGATGGCCGATCCCGTCTGGTTCGCGGCACGCATGGCGGGGCTATCGCTGGTGCCGGAGCCGCTCTGGTGGCTTCTGGGCATCATCGTCTCCTTCTATTTTGGCGCGCGCCATCAGGTGAAAGGGCAGGAATTTCAACGCGCTCTGGCCGAAACCTACAGCCGCGTGCCGGGCGTGATGGGCAATATCGAGGCGCTGGACGCGCTGGAAGCCCCGCCCGCGGAAGAAGCTCTGCACGACAACCCGGCCCTTGCCGATTGGCAGCGCGACGCAGGCTGAAGCGTTTCGGATATAACCTGAAACATTCTGCATCGCTTTTCGCGTTCGACCAAAGGGAGAGGCAGCGAAGAAGCGATTCAGATTTGATCCGAAACGCTCTAGACGCGCCGCCGGCTCCCACGAAAGCGTGACAATCTGGCCCCTCCGGCCACGCGCATTTGCATTGCCGGTTTTGCCGTTTGCGCTAAAATCTGCGCCATGATTGCAGAGCTTGGCCACTTCGCCCTTATCCTCGCCTTCGTCGTTGCCATCGTGCAGGCGATCGTTCCCCTCATCGGTGCCCACAAAGGCTGGGGCAGTTGGATGGCGCTCGCCATCCCGGCGGCCTCGGTGCAATTCGTGCTTACCGCCTTCAGCTTCGCCGCGCTTACCTACGCCTTCGTGGTGTCGGATTTCTCGCTGCGGCTGGTGGTGCTGAACTCCCACACGCTGAAGCCGATGCTCTACAAAGTCAGCGGCGTCTGGGGCAACCACGAGGGCTCGATGCTGCTCTGGGTGCTGATCCTGACGCTCTTTGGGGCCTGTGCGGCGTGGTTTGGCGCAGGCCTGCCGGATCGCCTGCGCGCCCGCGTGCTGGCGGTGCAATCCTCGGTCTCCGTGGCTTTCTTCGCCTTCATCCTCTTCACGTCGAACCCCTTCCTGCGCCTCGCGGTGCCGCCCTTTGACGGGCAGGATCTGAACCCGCTGCTGCAGGATCCGGGCCTCGCCTTCCACCCGCCGTTCCTCTACCTCGGCTACGTGGGGCTCTCGATGTCCTTCTCCTTCGCCGTGGCTGCGCTACTGGAAGGCCGGGTAGACGCCGCCTGGGGCCGCTGGGTGCGCCCCTGGACGTTGGCGGCCTGGATGTTCCTCACCATCGGCATCGCGCTTGGCTCCTGGTGGGCCTATTACGAGCTGGGCTGGGGCGGCTTCTGGTTCTGGGATCCGGTGGAAAACGCCTCCTTCATGCCCTGGCTGATCGCGGCGGCCCTGCTGCACTCCGCCATCGTGGTGGAGAAGCGCGAAGCCCTGAAAAGCTGGACGATCCTGCTGGCTATCCTCGCCTTCGGGTTCTCGCTGATCGGCACCTTCATCGTGCGCTCCGGCGTGATCACCAGCGTGCATGCCTTCGCCAACGATCCCGAGCGCGGCGTCTTCATCCTGCTGATCCTCGCCTTCTTCATGGGCGGCGCGCTCACGCTGTTTGCCGCCCGCGCGGGCGCGATGGAAGCCAAGGGTGTCTTTGCGCCGGTGAGCCGGGAAGGGGCGCTGTTGTTCAACAACATCCTGCTGGCAGTCTCGGCCTTTGTGGTCTTCTTCGGCACGATCTGGCCGCTGATCGCCGAACTGCTGTTTGACCGCAAGCTCTCGGTCGGCCCGCCCTTCTTCAACATGGCCTTCACCCCCTTCATGGTGGCGCTGGCGATCATCTTGCCCATCGGCTCGATCCTGCCGTGGAAGCGGGCGAACCTTGGCAAGGTGCTGCGCAGCCTGCGCGGGGCCTTCGTGTTCTCGCTTGCCGTCATGGCTCTTGTCTGGGCGATGCAAACAGGCCGCTCCGCCCTTGGCCCCATTGGGCTCGGCCTCGGGGCCTGGCTCGTGAGCGGCGCGCTGGTGGATCTCTGGCTGCGCACCGGGCGTGCCGATGCCGCGAGCCGCCTGCGCCGCCTGAAGAACCTGCCGCGCGCGGATTGGGGCAAGGCCGTGGCCCATATCGGCTTCGGCATCACCACCATCGGCGTTGCGGGCCTGCTTGCTTGGGAGCAAGAAGACATCCGCGTCGTGCAGGTGGGCGAAAGCTTCACCGTGGGCGCTTATGAAATCACGCTGGAAGACGTGCGCGATGTGCAGGGGCCCAACTACCTCTCCACCATGGCGGATCTGCGTGTCGAACAGGATGGCCGCACTATCGCCGTACTGAGCCCGGAGAAACGCGTCTACCCGGTGGCGAAAATGCCAACCACCGAAGCCGCGATCCGCAACGGGTTCTTGCGTGACATCTACCTCGTGATCGGGGATCTGCAGGCCAATGGCGGCTGGGCCGTGCGCACCTATATCAAGCCGCTGGCCAACTGGATCTGGGCGGGCTCCATCATCATGGCGCTCGGAGGCGTGCTGAGCCTCACCGACCGCCGCTACCGCGTCGCCGCCGGCGCGCGCAAAACCGCGCCCTCGGGTGCCGTGGCGGCGGAGTAGGGCGATGCTGCGAATCCTGACTCTGCTTCTGGCGATGGCTTTTGCGCCGCTCGCGCCTACGCCCGCCTTCGCGGTGTTTCCTGACGAGGTGCTGGAGGATCCGGTGCTGGAAGCCCGCGCGCGGGAGCTGTCCAAGGGCCTGCGCTGCCTTGTCTGCCGCAACGAAAGCATCGACGAAAGCAACGCAGGGCTCGCGCGCGACCTGCGCCTGCTGGTGCGCGAACGCCTCGTCGCGGGCGACAGCGACGAGGAGGCGATGGACTTCATCGTGGACCGCTACGGCGAATACGTGCTGCTGCAGCCCACGGTGCGCGGTGCCAACATCGCGCTCTGGCTCGCCGGGCCCCTGATGCTACTGGTGGCGCTGGCCATCGGCATCGGCTACCTGCGCCGCCGCAGCGCTGCCGCCGTGGCGGCAGAGGGCGCGGAAGCGCTCAGCGCCGAGGAAACCGCGCGGCTCAAGGATATTCTCGGGCAATAACGCTGGGTTGGGCTTTCGCTTGGCGCGGGCCGTCCCTATCTTTGCCGCAACGAGTGGCAATGAAGAGGGATGCCCGCAATGAACTATCAGGCCATCAAGCTGCGCGAACGGGGCGGCGTTGCGGTGCTCACCCTGGACCGGCCCGAGGCGATGAACGCGCTCGACACCCAGATGCGCGCAGAGATCCTGCACGCCGTTAAGGCCGCGCAGGAAAGCGCGCGGGTGCTGGTTATCACCGGGCGCGGCAAGGCCTTCTGTTCCGGGCAGGATCTGGGCAGCCGCAGCAACGTGCTGAACATGGATCTGGAGCGCCTGCTGCGCGACGAATACATGCCGATGCTCGAAGCCATCTACGATTGCCCCATCCCCACCATCGCCGCCGTCAACGGCAGCGCCGCCGGGGCCGGAGCCAACCTTGCGCTGGCTGCCGACGTGGTCATCGCCTCGGAGAAAGCAAGCTTCCTGCAGGCCTTCACTCGCATCGGCCTGATCCCGGACGCCGGCGGCACCTACTGGATGCCGCGCCAGATGGGCTTTGCCAAAGCCATGGGCGCAGCCCTTTTCGCCGAGCCGATCCCGGCCCGCCAGGCCGCCGATTGGGGCATGATCTGGGAAGCCGTGCCGGAGGAAGACTTCGCCGCCCATTGGCAGGCCCGCGCCGAGAAACTGGCCTCAGGCCCCACCGCGGCCTATGCCCGCGTCAAGGAAGCCATCCGCGCCACTTACAAGAACGGCCTCACCGAACAGCTGGAGCTGGAAGCCCACCTGCAGGGCGAAAGCGGCAAGACGCGGGATTTCCGCGAAGGTGTCGTGGCGTTCATGGAAAAACGCCCGGCCCGCTTCGAAGGCCGGTAAGCCGAGCAGGGGGCTCTGCCCCCGCCGCCTTCGGCGACTCCCCCGAGATATTTGGGGAACAAAGTGGGCCCCCATCTTCTGACCCGAAATATCCCGGGGTGAATTGGCCGGAACGGTCAAAAGGGGCAGCGCCCCAAAAGAAAAGGGCCGCGTGATGCGGCCCTTTTGTGTTTGCTGCGGCGTCTTGAGCCTCAGCGATCTTCCACGTTGACGTAGTCGCGCAGGGTTTCGCCGGTGTAGAGCTGGCGCGGGCGGCCGATCTTGAGGCCGGGATCGGAGATCTGCTCTTTCCATTGGGAGATCCAGCCCACAGTGCGCGAGAGCGCGAAGATCGGGGTGAACATCTCGGTCGGGAAGCCCATCGCCTCGAGGATGATGCCGGAGTAGAAATCCACGTTCGGGAAGAGTTTCTTCTCGGCGAAGTAAGGATCGGCCAGCGCGGCGGCTTCCAGCTCCTTGGCGACCTGCAGGGTGGGGTTGTTTTCCACGCCGAGCAGTTCCAGCACCTCGTCGGCGCTCTGTTTCATCACCTTGGCGCGCGGGTCGAAGTTCTTGTAGACGCGGTGACCGAAGCCCATCAGGCGGAAGGGATCGTTCTTGTCCTTGGCGCGTTCGATGAACTCGGGGATGCGGTCCACGGTGCCGATTTCGCGCAGCATCTCGAGGCAGGCCTGGTTGGCGCCGCCGTGGGCGGGGCCCCAGAGGCAGGCGATGCCGGCGGCGATACAGGCAAAGGGGTTGGCGCCGGAGGAAGACGCCAGACGCACCGTGGAGGTGGAGGCGTTCTGCTCGTGGTCGGCGTGCAGCGTAAAGATCCGGTCCATCGCGCGGCTCAGGATCGGGTTGACCTCGTAATCTTCGGCCGGAACGGCAAAGCACATGCGCAGGAAGTTGGAGGCGTAGTCCAGATCGTTGCGTGGGTACACGAAGGGCTGGCCGATCGAGTATTTATAGGCCCAGGCGGCGATCGTCGGCATTTTGGCGATCAGGCGGATCGAGGCGACCTCGCGCTGCCAGGGATCGGCGATGTCGGTGGAATCGTGGTAGAAGGCGCTCATCGCGCCAACCACGCCCACCATCGTGGCCATCGGGTGCGCGTCGCGGCGGAAGCCCCGGAAGAAATACTGCATCTGCTCGTGCAGCATCGTGTGGTTCGTCACCCGGCTTTCGAAATCCTCGAGCTGGGCAGCGGAGGGCAGCTCGCCGTAGAGCAGCAGGTAGCAGACTTCGAGGAAGTGGGATTTGCCGGCCAGTTGATCGATCGGGTAGCCGCGGTGCAGAAGCTCGCCCTTGTCGCCGTCGATGAAGGTGATGGTGGATTCGCAGGCGGCGGTGGAGGTGAACCCCGGGTCATAGGTGAAAACGCCGCCATCGGCGTAGAGACGGCGGATGTCGATCACATCCGGACCAGCGGTCGGCGTATGGATCGGCAGTTCCAGCGTCTTGTCGCCGATGCTCAGCGTCGCCGTCTTTTTCGTGTCAGACATTCTGTACCCTCTTGGCAATGGGCCCCTGCCGGCAAGCGCCGGGGCGGCCAGGCTTCTTTGGGAGAAGGCGCGCCTGTGGCGGTACGCCTTTACCCCTGTGCGGCGTCGTTGATACGGGCCACGCTCTCATCGCGGCCCAGAACGAGCATCATGTCGAAAACGCTGGGGGTTACCGCGCGGCCCGCGAGGGCGGCGCGCAGGGGGGCGGCCAGCTTGCCGAACTTCGTCCCTTGAGCCTCGGCAAAGGCGCCCATCAGCTCCTCCAGCGTGTTGCGCTCCCAGCTAGCATTTTGCAACTGCGGCGTCAATTCTTTCAGTATACCACGGGATACCGGATCAAGGGATTTCGCGGCTTTCTCCTCTGGCTGCAACGGGCGGTCCGTCAGAATAAAGGCTGCTTTTTCAATAAGCTCCGGGAATGTCTTCGCGCGTTCCTTCAGGCAGTACATGCCGCGCGTCATCCCGTCGCGCTGTGCGTCCGTGAGGGCAGGCTGGCCGGTGACTTCAAGGAAAGCCTCCAGTTCTTGCAGCAGTGCAGCATCTTCCGTCACGGCAATATGCTGGCCGCAGAGATTCTCGAGTTTCTTGAAGTCGAGCCGGGCCGGAGATTTGCCGATTCCGGAGAGATCGAACCAGGCGAGCGCCTGTTCGGTGGTGAAGAACTCGTCATCGCCGTGGCTCCAGCCCAGGCGGGCCAGGTAGTTGCGCATGCCGGCGGCCGGATAGCCCATGGCCTGGTATTCTTCCACCCCAAGAGCGCCGTGGCGTTTGGAGAGCTTCTTGCCATCCGGCCCGTGGATCAGGGGGATATGCGCGTAAACCGGCAGCTCCCAACCCATGGCCTTGTAGATCTGGCTCTGGCGGGCGGCGTTGTTGAGGTGGTCATCGCCCCGGATCACATGGGTGACACCCATGTCCTGATCGTCCACCACGACGGCGAGCATATAGGTGGGCGTGCCATCGGAGCGCAGCAGGATCATGTCGTCGAGCTGGTCGTTGCGGAAGGTGACGGTGCCCTGCACCTCGTCCTGGATCACGGTTTCGCCCTCGCGCGGGGCGCGCAGGCGGATCGCGTAGGGCGCGTCCGGGTGGGTTGCGGGATCGGCGTCCCGCCAGGGGCTTTGGTAGAGCGTGGAGCGGCCCTCGGCGCGGGCGGCTTCGCGGAAGGCGGCGATCTCTTCTCGCGAGGCGAAGCATTTGTAGGCGTGGCCCTTGGCGAGCATCTCGCGCGCGACTTCGGCGTGGCGGTCGGCGCGGGCGAACTGGCTCACTGCCTCTCCGTCGTAATCCAGCCCCAGCCAGGCCATGCCGCGGCCGATGGCGGCGGTGGCTTCCGGTGTGGAGCGGGCGCGGTCGGTGTCTTCGATGCGCAGCAGGAACTTGCCGCCCCGGCCACGGGCATAGAGCCAGTTGAACAGCGCCGTGCGCGCGCCGCCGATGTGCAGGTAGCCGGTGGGCGAGGGGGCAAAACGGGTGACGACCGGACGCTCGGACATGACGGGTGTTAACCTTTCGGAAACCAGGAATGGGGTAGCTCTGTTGACGGTGTTTTAGAGGCGCCGGAAAGGGAGGACAAGTGCCGCGCCTGCCGCGCCCCCTGCAGGATCTGCGCGTGACGCTGGGGGCGGCGCTGGCCCTGCAGCGGCCCCATGCGTTTGACTGGGCGCCGGTTGCCTTGGCCGCCGGGATCGGGGGCTATTTCGCGCTTCTGCGGGAGCCCGGGCTCACCGCACTGGCCGTGGCGGCGGCGCTGGCGCTGCTGTTGGCGGCTTTGGCCGAGCGGCGGCCTCTCGCGGCCCCCGTTCTCTGCCTTCTGGCGCTGGTTTTTCTTGGCGGATTGGTCGGCGCAATTCGGGCTGCATCCGTGGCGGAGCCTGTGTTGGGGTTTCGCTATTACGGGCCGGTCACGGGCCGCATCATCGAGGTCGATCGCTCCCACAGCGAGGTGCCACGGATCACGCTGGATCAGGTCTGGCTTTCGCGGATGGACCCGGCGCGCGTGCCTGCGCGGGTGCGGGTCTCGCTGCATGGCGATCAGGGGTTTACCGAACTTGTGCCGGGGCGCGTGGTGATGCTGACGGGCCATCTCGCGCCGCCCTCCGGCCCGGTGGAGCCCGCAGGCTTTGATTTCCGCCGTATGGCCTTTTTTGAGCGTCTTGGCGCGGTGGGCTATACCCGCACGTCGGTGCTGCGGCTGTCGGACCCGCCGCCGACGCTTTGGCTCAAGCTGCAACGCCTGCGGCTGCGCATCGCGCAGGCCGCTACGGCGCGTGTTGCGGGTGATCCGGGTGCCTTTGCCGCCGCCGTGCTTACCGGCGAGCGCAGCTATATCTCGGTGGGCGCGCTGGAGGCGCTGAGGCGTTCAAACCTTGCGCATCTGCTGGCGATTTCGGGGCTGCATATGGGGATGCTCACGGGCGTTGTTTTCGCCACCTGCTGGAGCGCGATGAGCCTCTCACCTGCCTTCGCGATGCGTTGGCCCACGCGCAAACTGGCTGCCGCCGTGGCGCTTTCTGCAGGGGGCTTCTACCTGATGCTGTCAGGCGGTAGCGTCGCCACGCAGCGGGCCTTCGTGATGGTGGCGGTGATGTTCGGCGCGGTGCTTCTGGACCGGCGCGCGATAACCTTACGCGCGGTGGCCGTGGCGGCGCTGATTCTGCTCCTGCTGCGCCCCGACACGCTCGCTGCGCCGGGGTTCCAGATGTCTTTCGCGGCGACGGTGGCACTGGTGGCCGTGTTTTCAGCCCTGCGCGATGCGCCCGTCTGGCCCGCGCACGGATTGGCGCGCGGCGCGGTGGCGCTTTTTGTGTCCTCTTTCGTGGCCGGGCTGGCGACGGCCCCTTTCGCGGCGGCGCATTTCAACCAGATCGCCCACTACGGGCTGGTGGCCAACCTGCTGGCGGTGCCGGTGATGGGGCTTGTCGTGATGCCGGGCGCGGTGCTCGCGGCGGTACTGGCCCCGCTGGGCGGCGCGGGGCTGGGGCTCTGGCTGATGGGGCTCGGCGCGCGCTGGATCCTCTTCGTTGCGCAGAGGGTCTCGGGCTTGGAGGGCGCGGTGCGGCTGGTCCCCTCGCCGCCGGAGGGCACGCTGCCCCTGCTGGCCGTTGGTGCGCTTTTCGTCATCCTCTGGCAGGGGCGGGCGCGCTGGTTGGGGCTAGTGCCCCTCTGCGCCGCCTTTGGCCTTTGGGTCACCGTGGAGCGCCCCGCGGTGCTGATCGCCGACGATGGCCGCCTGCTGGGTCTCCTCACGTCAGAGGGCCGCGCCTTAAGCAAGCCGCGCGGGGCGGGATTCGTGGCTGAAAGCTGGCTTGAAAACGATGGCGATGCCGACACGCAGGCCGAAGCCGCAGACCGGCTTGCGCCTGATGGACAAGGCTTCTGGCAGGCTGAGAAGACGCGCTTTGCGCTGGTGTCCGGTAAGAGAGCGCTGGCTGCGCTGCCCACGACCTGCGCGGCGGCGGATTGGGTGGTCGTGGCCGATGTGTTGGAGCCAGAGCAGCGCGCCGGGCTTGAAGCGCAGTGCCACCTCATCGATCTGGCCGACTTGCGCCAAACCGGAGCGCTGGCGCTTTACCCAGAGGCAGAGGCCCCCGGCGGCTGGCGTGTGCGGCCCACCTACCGCCCTGGCGCGCGCCGCCCTTGGCAGGGCGGCCAGAGCCGTTAGTAGGTACGGATCAGCCCGACAAGGCGGCCCTGAACCGTGACCTGGCCTTCCGGCAGCACGCGGGTTTCATAGGCCGGGTTCGCGGCTTCCAGCGCGATCATGTTGCCCCGGCGGCGGAAGCGCTTGAGCGTCGCCTCATAGCCTTCCACCAGCGCCACGACGATATCGCCGTTCTCCGCCGTGGAGGTTTCGCGGATGACCACGATGTCGCCGTTGTTGATCCCGGCCTCGATCATGGAATCGCCTTTGACTTCAAGCGCGTAATGCGCGCCCTTGCCCGACAGCATCTGCCCGGGCACCGAGACGTGATGTTCGACTTCGCTGATCGCTTCGATCGGGGTGCCGGCGGCGATGCGGCCCATCATCGGCAGATCGATCACCTCGGCGCTGCTCACGGGCTGGCTTGCCGCCGGTTGCGCCGGTGCAGGTGCAGGCGCGCCGCCTTCCACCACGCGGGGCGAAAAGCCTTTCTTTTCCATCGCTTCCGGCAGCTTCACGATTTCAAGCGCGCGGGCCTTATGGGCCAGCCTGCGGATGAAGCCGCGCTCTTCCAGCGCCGTGATCAGCCGGTGGATGCCCGATTTGGAGCGCAGGTTCAGCGCTTCTTTCATCTCGTCGAAAGAGGGCGGCACGCCGTCTTTCTGGACGCGGGTGTGGATGAATTCCAGCAGTTCGAGCTGCTTTTTCGTCAACATATGCTCGGTCCTCCGTTGGCGCGCGGCGGGGCGTATCGAACCGATGCACGGCGCAAAACAGCGCCGGTTGCCCCGGCCAATACCCCACACCTTTCAGGCGCGTTCGGCACATGTTCTACCGTTGTTCTTGTTTTGTGTCAATCACTCGCGCCAAAGGCGATGTAGTCCACCGGGCTGCCCGCCTTAAGCGGGCCTTCACCGGGTGCGCGCACCATCAGGCAATTGGCCGACGACAGGATGGTGAGCAGGGAGGAATCCTGCCGGTCAAAGGGCGTGATGCGTCCGTCTTCGATGCGGGCGCGCATGTAGTGCTCGCGCGGGCCGTTCGTGCCGATATCCACCGCCAGCGTCGCGGTGCGGCGTGGCACGGGGCCAAAGGGCAGGCCCAGCATCTTGCGCAGCATCGGCACCACGAAAATCCGCGCACAGACGATGGAGGACACCGGGTTTCCCGGCAGGCCAACCATGGCAGCCGCACCCATGCGCCCGGCCATCAGCGGCTTTCCGGGCCGCATGGCGACCTTGTAAAAGGCGCGTTCCATCCCGAGCGACTGGGCCACGTCCCCCACCAGATCATGATCGCCGACGGAAGCGCCGCCGGTCGTCACGATCAGGTCGGCGCCTTCCGTGAGGCCGAAAACCGTGGTGAGCGACTCGCGCGTGTCCCGCGCTATTGGCAGCAGGCGGACTTCGGCGCCATGGGCCTCAAACAGCGCCTTCAGGGCGAAGCTGTTGGAGGCGATGATCTGGTCGGGTAACGGGGCCTCGCCGGGCATCACAAGCTCGTCGCCGGTGGCGATCAGCGCCACCACGGGGCGACGGGTGGCCTGCACCACGGGGCAGTTCATCGCCGCGATCAGCGAGAGATCGGTGGGCGAGAGCACGCGGGGGGCGGGCAGGGCATGGCCCACGGCAAAATCGCCGCCTGCGGGGCGGATATAGGCGGCGGTGTCGGGGGTTTCGCCTACAGTGATCTGATCACCCTCGCGGCGCACATCTTCCTGTATGACGATCCGTTGTCCGCCCTCGGGCACCGGCGCGCCGGTAAAGATGCGCACGGCTTGGCCTTCCGCAAGCTGGCCCGCAAACCCATGGCCTGCCGCGCTTTCGCCGATCACGGTGAAGCGATCGCCCGGCGCTACTTCAGCAGCCGCCACGGCGTAGCCATCCATCGCCGACGAAGGAAAGGGCGGCTGGTTGCGCTGCGCCACGACGGGCGCGGCCAGCACGCGGCCAGCGGCCTCGATCAGGGGTGTGGGTTCCGCCTCAAGCGGGGCGACGAGGGACAGCACATGGGCAAGGGCCTCCTCGACGGTGATCATCCTAGGCCTCGTAACGGCCTGATTTCCCGCCGTCTTTCAGAACGAGCCGGATGTCGGTGATCTCCATGCTCTTCTCCACGGCCTTCACCATGTCATAGAGCGTGAGGGCGGCGGTGGTGACAGCGGTGAGCGCTTCCATCTCCACGCCTGTCTGCCCGCCCGTCTTCACCGTGGCCTCGATGCGCACGCCGGGCAGCGCCTCATCGGGGGTGAACTCCAGCGCGACCTTGGTGATCGGAAGCGGGTGGCAGAGCGGGATCAGGTCGGCGGTTTTCTTGGCGCCCATAATGCCGGCGAGCCGCGCGACGCCCAGAACATCGCCCTTCT